>NZ_JAULSJ010000002.1:0-258167 GCF_030518295.1 Chryseobacterium urinae
GATATTGAATATATACAATTTGGTTTCTCCACGATTTCAAAATTTTACCAATCTGAAGTAAATCTCTTTCGTTGTTTAAAATCTTGATTCCATTGTAAAGAGGATAATTATTAATTTCTAAAGAATATTTCTCAAAAATGGTATCATAATTTTTTGTTGTAGAAGTAAGATAATTTGCGAGAGCTGAAATTAAAATAATTTCTGATGAAAGGTTGTAAAACTGCTGAGGATTTTCATTCTCTTTACACAAGGAAGCAGCGCTTGAAGTAATATAAGTTTCAAAAGCCAGAATAGCCAATCTGTAAATAGTTTCACATTCATGTTTTTCATCCATTGTACCGTACCAATCAATACATAATTCAGAATTATAAAGATGTTTAATGCCATTATCTAAGCCTTCAAGAATATTTTCCAGTCTTGAAAAAGCAGGATCAAAAAATAATAAATGTCTTCTCAGGTCGCGGTTTGTCAATTCCATTTAACAAATTTAAATAAAAAAGCGATCCAAAAAAGACCGCTTTCCTATTACAGATTCTGCTTAATTCTTTTTGCAGACATATTCAAAAAACGTTTGACGAGCATTACTGCAGAAACCGTTAATCCCAGTCCTAAAGCGATCCACATTCCGAAAGCTCCCATTTTCATGGTTACACAAAGGAAATATCCTAAAGGAATTGTGATTACCCAATATGCAATAAACGTGTAAATAGAAGGAATTTTTACATCCTGCAACCCTCTCAGCATTCCTAAAGCTGTCACCTGAATTCCATCCGAAAGCTGGAATAATGCGGCAATTATCATTAATTTAGATGCTAAAGCAATCACTTCAACTTCCTCTTTTTTGGTGAAAAATGTCGGAAGAATATTTCGTCCCAAAATGAAGACAATTCCGCAGATGCACATAAAAATAAACGCAATTTTCAGATTGTTAATTCCTACCTTTCTTAATTCAACGAAATTCTGTTCGCCCAGTTTTCTCCCGATCATCACCGTTGAAGCCACACTGAAACCGATGCATAAATTAAAAGTAAAAGAAGCCATGCTTAAGGCAATCTGGTGAGAAGCAATATCGTGCGCCGAAATTAATCCGCAGATAAAAGCTGCTCCCGCAAAAGCAGTTACTTCAAAGAACATCTGTAAAGCCGTCGGAAAACCGAGTCTTATCATCTTTTCAAACATTTTCTTTGAAAAAACTTCAACTTTTAATGAAAAATCTTTGATGTACTGTTTCGTTTTATTCTCATTCGAAAGCACAAAATACAGAAAAACCACCATAAAAATTCTGGCGATTAAACTTGCAAGAGCAGAACCTTTTACCCCCATTTCAGGAAAAATCCAAAGTCCTTTAATGAAAACATAATTTAAAACAATATTAATGACATTGGCAATAATGGTCGCTTTAGTAACTCCGATGGTGTAAGAAAGCCCTTCCGAAACTTCTCTCAGTGTCTGAAAAGCCATAAACGGAACAATGCTGATTGCCATAATCGTTAAAAAATCAACCGTATCTGGAATGATCTTCTCCGGCTGTCCGGATTTGTAAAGCAGCGGCATTCCCAGAAGTAAAATCCCCATTAGCAAAATTCCCACCGTCATATTGATGACAAAGCCATGACTGAAAACAGAATTGATCGTCTTATGGTCATGTTTCGAATGCGCCTCCGAAACCAAAGGCGGAATCGCAAAAGAAAATCCCAAAGCCAATACAAACATCGAGAAAAATACAGCATTTCCCAATGAAACTGAGGCCAGAGCATCGGCTCCCAGAAGATTTCCTACAATAATATTATCAAAAAGATTCACCGAAACCTGCCCAACCTGCGTCAACATGACGGGAAGAGCCAGAGTAAGGCATTCTTTCGTATAGTTTTTATTCAAAAAGTTCATAATTATTTACAATTCATATAGTTTTTATTCAAAAAAAAATTGCAGTAACAAATGATACTGCAATTTTCATAATTTATTTTAAAGTAATCATTATATTACTTCCTTACAAAACTTGCAACGTCTTCGGCAGAAACCGTGTTTCCTCCTAAAATAATCAATCTTTCCACAACGTTTCTCAATTCTCTGATATTTCCGGTCCATGAAAGTGCTTTTAAAGCTTCAATAGCTTTATCATCGAATTTCTTTACAGCAGTACCGTGTTCATCGGCAATCATTCCGGAGAAATGCTCAACCAGTAACCTGATATCTTCTTTTCTTTCATCCAATGGCGGAACGTAGATTTCAATCACAGAAAGTCTGTGGTAAAGGTCTTCTCTGAATCTTCCCGCTTCAATTTCCTTCTGCATATTTTTGTTGGTTGCTGCAAGAACTCTTACATCCACCTTAATCTCCTTATCGCTTCCTACAGGCGAAACTTTGCTTTCCTGTAATGCTCTCAACACTTTTGCCTGAGCAATTAAGCTCATATCTCCGATTTCGTCGAGGAAAATTGTTCCACCGTTTGCCTGCTCAAACTTTCCCTGCTTATCCTTAATAGCCCCTGTAAAAGATCCCTTTACGTGACCAAATAATTCAGATTCAATCAGTTCAGAAGGAATCGCCGCACAGTTAACTTCTACCATCGGACCTCTTGCTCTGTCACTTTGATTATGAATCGCATGTGCAACCAGCTCTTTTCCGGCTCCGTTTGGTCCTGTAATTAAAACCCTTGCATCAGAAACAGCCACCTTTTCGATCATATCCTGAATTTTCTTCAAGCCTGCCGATTCGCCGATCATCTGGTATTTTTTATTTACCTTTTTCTTTAGCGTTTTATTTTCTGTCTGAAGATTTTTATTTTCTTTCTTCAGTGTTTCTTTAGCTAAAGCATTTTTTACGCTCGTAATCAGTCTGTTGATGTCGATTGGCTTAGAAATGAAATCGTAAGCACCGTCTCTAAGGCATGAAACCGCAGAATCGATGTCTGCGTGTCCTGAAATCATGATGAAGGTAGATTCCGGCTTCAGCGCTAAACTTTGCTTTAAAAGTTCAGTTCCTGAAAGTTTAGGCATTTTGATATCGGAAATCACCAGTGCGAAATCTTCTTTTTCTACCTGTTTATAGCCTTCAAGTCCGTCTTCGGCGATTACAAATTCATAGTCGGTTAGTTCGTCAGAAAGAATACTGTGGAGTACTCCTGAGATTGCTTTTTCGTCTTCTACAATAAGGATTTTTTGCATAGTTGCAAATTTAGATTTTTTTGATTGAATTATTAGCAAAAACTATACCTAATCGTTTAGTTGGAATAATCTCTTCTCCCGAAAATGGCAGATCCCACTCTTACGGAATTGGCACCACATTCAATGGCAATCGGAAAATCGTCACTCATTCCCATTGATAATGTTTCGAGGTTTTTTAATTGATTTAATTCATCAAAAAGACTTTTCAGGTTTAAAAATTCCTTTTTCACCTGATCTTTATCGTCCGTGAAAGTTGCCATTCCCATCAATCCGGTAATTTCGATATTCTGAAATTCTCCGCTGAGATACTGTTCAAACAAATCTTTGGCTTCATTAATATCCAGTCCGAATTTGCTTTCTTCCTCTGCAATTTTCACCTGAAGCAATACTTTGATGGTTCGGTTGTGCTTTGCTGCTTCTTTGTTGATCTCACGGATCAGCTTTTCGGAATCTACACTTTGGATGGTATCCACAAATTCAGCGATATATTTTACTTTATTCGTCTGAAGATGCCCAATCAGATGCCATTGAATATCTTTGGGAAGGAGCGGATATTTTTCTGCTACTTCCTGAACTTTATTTTCACCAAAAACTCTCTGTCCAAGATTATAAACTTCCTGAATCGCAGAAACAGGATGTGTTTTTGAAACCGCAACCAACTGTACATCAGAAGGAAGCTGGCTTTTAATATGATTGTAATTTTCCTGAATACTCATAATGGCAAATTTCCGAATTTTAAAGAGGAAAAGCTAATGAATATTGAAATTTTTAGACTTGAGATTCTTGTTGAGTCTAAAACAGAATGTCTGTCATTCTGACGAAGGGCGAATCTAAGTTTTATTGTTAAAGATTCTTTACTCCACTTCGTTTCGATCAGAATGACAGACATACAATATATTAAATTTCAATATTGTCCGATAAAACATATAAACAAATTTATGATCTCAATTTTTATCGCACAAATCGACAGTTCGCTCCTCTGGAGCTTTTTTTGATGGCGTCTTTTTTTCTACTAACAGTAAATCCCGATGGGATTAAATGCAGCTCCATTAGGAGCAACCTGTTCATAGAAAATAGTTATTCTTAGAATGGAAGCTCCGGAGGAGCGACCTTATAATTATGTTTCAATGTTTATCGGACAAGGATGATTAAATTTAATTCAAAACCTCATTAATTTTAGGATATTCCGAGATTTTTCTGAAAACAAAACGGTTGCTTTTCTGAAGTTTTTCAATAAAAAGATCGAGTTCATTTATGGAATCTGCATCGGTTAAATACTGGTCATGCGTAAGAAAAACCAGATGTCTTGAAGTTTTTTCAAGATCATTAAAGAAAATACTGTCCACTTTTTTCAGCATTTCTTCATGTTTTCCCTTTAATGCCATTTTATTGGTCGGTTTCCACTCAAGATCCCAACCGATTACTTTGTAACCTGCCTGTTTTAGCTTATCTGCGGCTTCGGTAGAACTTTTAAGGTCTGTTACGGTAATGTTATTCAGTCTCCAGATGTTTCTTCCGGGAGTTCTCGCGATTTTATCATACATTTTCAGGCTGTCTTTTGCGGCATTAAAATCTTCAACTACACCCGCCGGATTTTTGTAAAAATCGGTGTACTTGTTGTGCGCGTGCGTGAAACTGTGATTTGCAAGTTCTATTAAATGATCTTTTCTTAACAGTTCCAGATCTTCCTGCTGCTTTTTGCTTCCGTAAGCGTGTTTGCCTACAAGAAATGCGGTGGCGCAGATGTTTCTTTTGTGTAAAATTTTCAGGAGATTTTCGGTTCCGCGATTCGGACCGTCATCGAAAGTCAGATAAATTACTCTTTTATCTGTGGGAACATTTTCATCATCAGGTTTGGGGACAATTTTTGCGACGGGATGGTCTTTCGGAATCAGTTTTTCAGATTCTTTCTTGTCTTTTTTTTGATTACAGCTGTTGAATAAGATTGAAGTTGCACTCACCAATGCAAGCATCCCAAGAAAAGTCTTGTTTCTAGACTTTTCCGCAAAAGTTTTTGTCATAAAATTTAATGGAATTTTGTTGTTAAAAATTGTTAATTTTTCCAAATTATTCTTAACAAAAATTACGCCAAATTTCACTTGATTTTGACTTTTTAATCTTATTTTAATAAAATATTTTTACTCCAGAATTTTCTTTAAATACAGCGAATTTTTAATGGCGGCATTTCCCCATGTATTATTGAAAAAGATAAATGATTTATGTTGTGAATTTTTAATCTTTTCAGCTAATTTTTCAAGAAATTCATTGCTGTATTCAGATTTGTAAAGCACAGGTTTTCCGTGAAGCCGATAATATAAAACTTCAGAATCGTTGATAATGACATCTTCCGGTAGATTTCCGGGAAAACTGACACCGGAAAAAATGACCTTATTTTCCTTCAAGCTTCTAAACGCTTCTTCATTCCACCACGATTCGTGACGGAATTCAATGACATTCAGATAATTGAAATTAAGATTATTAAGGATTAAATCAATATTTTCCTGAGTATTTTTAAAAGAGGGAGGAAACTGATACAGAAATCCGGACAGTTTTTCCTTCAGATGAGATTCGATATGATGACAGAATTCCACTATTTCTTCTTTACAGTCTTTCAGTCTTTTTTCATGAGAAATGATTTTCGGAATTTTAATGAAAAACTTAAAATCATCGGGCGTTTCGTCATACCATTTCAACAAAGTTTTTGCGGTCGGTTTTCTGTAAAATGTAGAATTGATTTCCACACAGTTAAATTCCGCTGAATACAACGTAAGAAAATCTTTACTTTTCGCGTCTTCAGGATACAATGAACCCTTCCAATCGTTATTGTAGAATCCCGAACAGCCAATGTATAGATCTTCTTTTTTCATATTGTTACTTTTTGCTTTCGCAGATTTAGGAGATAATTGTACTGTTATTATTTACGTTTATTAATAAGCCTGTTTTAAACAAATTCAGAATTAACCGCAAAAGTTGCAAAAGACATTTATACAAGCGATTATCAGAATTTTTAAAGTTCTCAAAAGAATAAAAATCAAAGATTTTTAAAAGCTATTGTGATCTTTTTTGTTGATAATCAGTGATTTTAGTCTCCAAATCTGCGAGAAAAATTTACTCAATATCCAGATCCACCGAATTCAGTCGCAAAGAGTTTAAAATGACAGAAAGAGAACTAAAACTCATCGCCGCTGCCGCAATCATCGGAGATAACAAAATTCCAAAAAACGGATACAATAATCCTGCCGCAACGGGAACTCCCAAAATATTGTATATAAAAGCAAAAAACAGATTTTCCTTAATATTTTTCAGTAGTTTTTCACTTAACAGTCTGGCTTTTGCAACGCCTAAAATATCACCTTTCAGCAAAGTAATTTCTGCACTTTCGATGGCAACATCGGTTCCTGTTCCCATTGCGATTCCGATATTTGCCTGAGCTAAAGCGGGAGAGTCGTTGATTCCGTCGCCAGTCATCGCTACAATTTTCCCTTGTTTCTGCAGTCTTTTTACTTCATTTAATTTATCTTCAGGAAGACAGTTTGCTTTAAAATGTCTGATTCCCAATTCCTCTGCAACGGCTTTTGCAGTGTATTCGTTGTCCCCAGTCATCATGATAATGTCAATTCCCTCACTCAATAACTGCTGAACCGCTTTTTTAGAACTTTCTTTAATTTTATCGGTAAAACTGATAAATCCTAAAACTTCGTTTTCCTGAGCGACATAAGAAATGGTATGTGCTTTCGCCTGGATTTCTTCTGCATTTTGTTTTATATTTTGAGGAATAAAAATCTGATGTGAGGTTAAAAGACCTTCGTTTCCAAGGAAAATTGTTTTTCCATTGATGTTTCCTTTGATTCCTTTTCCGGAAATATTTTCGAAATTTTCTACTTTTTCAGGAGTTATACTTTCAGCTTTTGCCTTTTTAATCACTGCATTTGAAAGCGGATGTTCCGAATTCTGATTTAATGAATAGGCTAATTTTAAAATGAATTTTTCGTCTTTATCAACTGTTTCAATATGTTCTAAGGATGGTTTCCCTTCGGTTAAAGTTCCTGTTTTATCGGTAATCAGCACATTTACCCTATTCATCTGTTCAAGGGCTTCAGCATTTTTAATTAAAATTCCGTTTTTTGCGCCTTTACCTATTCCAACCATCAAAGACATTGGTGTTGCCAAACCTAAAGCGCAAGGACAGGCTACAATTAAAACAGCAACCGTATTGACGAATGCAAACAGCGTTTTCTGACCTTCCGGACCGAAAATCTGCCACAGAATAAAGGTTAAAACGGCTATTAAAATGACAGCAGGAACAAATATTTTAGAAACTTTATCTGTAAGTTTCTGAATCGGGGCTTTGCTTCGGCTCGCTTCGTTCACCATTTTAATAATTTGGGAAAGCAGGGTTTCATTGCCTACTTTTTCCGCTCTCATGATAAAAACATGATTTCCGTTGATGGTTCCGGAAGAAACTTTATCATTAACGTTTTTCTCAATGGGAATTGGCTCTCCGGTAATCATACTTTCATCAACTACAGAACTTCCTTCCGTTATTTTTCCGTCCACCGGAATTTTCTCCCCCGGTTTCACTTTTAATAAATCGCCGATTTTAATCTGTGAAAGCAGTACTTTTTTCTCTTCTCCGTTAACGATAAGATTGGCTTCATCAGGAGACAAGTTCATCAGTTCACGGATGGCATTTCCTGTTTTTTTGTGCGCCGCAGCTTCCATTAGCTGTCCCAAAATAACCAGCGTTAAAATAACACAGACCGCTTCGAAATATAATGGAGTTTCATGATGGCTGCCACGAATTTCATGCGGAATTATATCAGGGAAAATCAAAGCGACAATACTGAAAATAAATGCGGCTGCAACTCCCAGAACAATCAGGCTGAACATATTTAAGTTCCCTGTTTTGAAAGAAACAAATCCTCTTTTCATTAAAAACCATCCTGAATACAAGACAACAGGAAGCGTTAAAATCAATTCAAAAATTCCCTGAATTTGATGGGAAAAAGGAAAATTAAACAGCATTCCGCCCATCGAAAGAATGAAAACGGGAACGGTAAAAGCCAGTGAAATGATGAATTTCTTTTTTAAGATGTTGTAGGTTTCATCTTCTTCCTCGTTTTTGTCGGGCATTCTTACGAGGTCCATTCCGCAGATCGGGCAGTCTCCCGGTTTGTCACGAATGATTTCAGGATGCATCGGACAGGTATATTTTGCCACTTTTTTCTCAGGATATTTTACGAGATCCATTCCGCAAACGGGACATCCGACATTGCTGTCGTAGACTTTATCGCCTTCGCAATACATCGGACAATAGTATTTTCCAGCCATTTCATCGGTTACTTTCGGTGCTTCGTGATGATGATGGGTGTGATAGTGAGAATGTTGATGCGAATTTGAAGTGGAATTTTTAACTAAATCTTCTGTAATTTCTTCCAGATGCATATTACAGACAGGGCAGTCTCCCTTTTCAGGATAAATTTTATCGCTTTCGCAGAACATCGGACAGTAGTATTTTCCGATGTTGTCTTTGAAATTTTCAGGTAGATTTGTTTGGGAATAAGCAGGTTTAAAATTCGGATCTTTAGCGTGTTTTTCCTCAATTGGAACCAGATACATATTGCAAGTCGGACATCTTTTTCCTTGCTGAAAATAAACTTTTTCTCCTTCACATTCCATTGGGCAATAGTAAACCGAAGACGGAGAAACTCTGTCCTGTGGTTTAATGAAGGTTTTTTCAGGATTGTCCGGATCTTCCAGTTTGTAGTTGCCGATTTCTTCGAGTGCTTTATTTAAAGTATGCAGCTCAAATTCATTGTCGGAGATAATGATTGCTGTATTGTTTTCGAGATTTATATCAGCTTTTATGTTTTCTAAACTGTTCAGTTTCTCAGAAATTTTTTTCTGACATCCGGAACAGGTCATTCCGAGAATTTTATATTGCTTTTCCATGATCCTTCTGATTTATGGTACAAATTTCTAAAAAGCAATCGGAAGCCTGTTATAATTTTAAGGATAATGTTTACAGAATTCTGTCTTATGAGTGGGAGGGGTTTTGTGTTTGAGGGTATTAGAGTTTTAGTGTAGAAGTGAAAATCCAAACGATTTTAAATCCAAAAAAACTCTCCAATTCTCCAACCCTCCAACTTAAATCTGGTCCAGCGGTTTTCTGTTGTGAATTTTCAGTTTTTTAAATTCAGTAGGAGTGAAGCCGGTGCTGTTTCGGAACTGGGAAGATAAATGCTGAACACTTTTATAGCCGAGTTTTCCCGCGATTTCTGTTAAAGTAAATTCATTATATAAAAGAAGTTCTTTTACTTTTTCAATTTTTTGAAGAATGAAAAACTGTTCAAGCGTGATGTTTTCGTTCTGAGAGAAGGTTTTTGAAAGAGAACTGTACTCTTTATGCAGTCTCTGGGTTAAAAATTCAGACAAAAGAAAACTTTCAGCGATATCCAGTTCGCTGATTTTTACAATAATTAAATTTTTAATTTTCTCAATCAACTGATGGGCAGAATCTTTTATTCTTTCAAAGCCTGTTTTTAGGAGAAGATTTTCCAGTTTTTCCATATCATGAACTGAAACATCCTGCTGAGTCTCCACTTCTCCGAGAGTGATTGATGTTAAAGGAATACCTGCTTCAGCAAATATAGCTTCCACAGCAGAAATGCATCTGCCGCAGACCATATTTTTTATGAAAATTTTCATAAGGAGCTTTGGTTGTTCAGTCTGTCTTTCACAAATTCCACTTTCGTTTTTCCGTGAGGAGCAGGATTTCCGTTTTCGTCGAGATTTACCATAACGATTCTGTCGACGGTGATGATGGTTTGATGGGTCATTTTGTTTCGCACTTCACATCTTAAAGTAAGAGAAGTTGAGCCGAACGCCGAAACTTCGATCCCGATTTCAATGATATCGCCCTGTTTTGCGGAGCTTACGAAATTGATTTCTGAGATAAATTTGGTGACTACTTTTTTGTTTTCAAGCTGAATAACTGCATACAACGCAGCTTCTTCATCGATCCACTGCAACAGTCTTCCTCCGAAAAGAGACTGATTGGGGTTAAGGTCTTCCGGTTTTACCCATTTTCTTGTGTGATAGTTCATATCTGAAATTTTACTGCACAAATTTAGCTTTTATAACCGGCTTTGTCAAAAGATTTAGATTCAGTAATCCGAAAAGAAATATTTATATTCTCAATTATTTCTTTTAGAGCGTATGGTTTTTACTTTTGAGATTTATGTTTGGGATTTAAATTTATCCAAAGTAGGAGGTCACGGTGTTCCGTTATTTTGTAGATGTCACTCTTTTTAATGATTATTCATAAATATTTCATGATAAATTAATACTTTTTAACGAAATAATATTTTGATTGAAAAATTTATTAAAATAATTTTAAAAAAAGCTTTGATATGAAATTAATAATCGTATCTTGCACCTGTATTATATCTGGAATCAATATTTGTTCATTCTTTATGTTGTTTTTCTTTTATAAACCAAATCATTTTTAACTTATTTTAATTTTATTAATCAAGATGAACATTTTTGTTTCAAACATCAACTACGCAACTAAAGATTATGAGTTGCAGGATTTATTTTCAGAATTTGGAGAAGTTTCTTCTGTAAAAATCATTACAGATAAAGAAACTGGTCGTTCTAGAGGTTTCGGATTTGTCGAAATGGAGGACGCAGAAGGACAACAGGCTATTGAAGCTCTTAATCAGAAAGAATTCAACGGAAAAGAACTTAACGTTTCGGAAGCTAAACCAAGAGAAGAAAAGCCAAGAAGAACTTTCAGCAACAATGGTGGAGGTAACAGAGGTGGCGGTTACGGAGGTAACAACAGAGGTGGCGGTGGCTACGGTGGCGGTAACAGAAGCGGTGGCGGTGGCTACGGTGGAGGAGATCGCGGCGGAAACGGCGGTGGAAAACGTTGGTAAAAAATATAAGCGGTTCTTTTGGAACCGCTTTTTTTATGATCTTTTTTAAAGGAATTATTCTTTTTCCTTCTTTTTTTTCTTTTTCTTGTCTTTGTCTTTTTCCTTATCCTTATCCTTATCCTTGTTTTTCTTTTTCTCCTTTTTAGGATTCAGAATTTCATTGGCATACTCAAATTCTTCTTTTACTTTCAGAGGCTTTATCTCTATTGCAGGATTAAGTTCCTTCAGATCTTCCTGAGAAATTAATTTTTCCTGAAGCAGAAGATTTAAAATTTCCTTACCCGAATTGTCAAAAAAATGCTGTGAAAATTCTTTTAATAAAAATTTCCGGTATTCTTCCAAAGGTACAATCACGGAGTATTTAAATATCCTTCCTTCCTTTTCCGTAGAAAGATATCCTTTTTCAACCAGTATTTTAAGGTATGTGGAAACGGTATTCTGATGGGGTTTGGGTTCAGGATGCTGTTCCATAATATCCTTTAAATAAAATGATTCCAGCTTCCAGAACAGCTTCATTAAATTTTCTTCCGCAGATGTAAGATGATTGATTTTCATATAAATTCTTAATGTTGAAACTGAATATTGCAATAAAGGTAAAGAAAAGATACTATAAAAGCAATTCCGGCTCCCATGAACACTTCTTTTGGGGTATGTCGTTTTAGAATAATTCTTGTAATTCCTACGAGTATCGCAATGCCTAACCAGATGATTCCCATTATGGTATTCAGCGTAAAAAATAAAGCAGCTACAAATATATTAAATGCAGTATGCATCGAACTTTTGATGAAATAATTGCTGATCTGCAATGCAAAAAGCAATATCAGAATAAAGAGCATTACAAAATCGATCTGTCCGTTTCTGAAATAATTAAAGCCGATATACGATATCACAGAAGCTGCAATAAAAATATATAACGTTTTTCGCTGTACTCTGTTGGATACATCCATGTTGGTATATCTTCCTGTTTTTACATTCCAAACCAGCCAGATGATGACAGGAGCAATTACTATTATTAATATAGGAAGAAATGAGGTAATGGCTTCTTTCAGAGAGTATTTCAGAAAACTCATGTAAACGAAAAATATAAACAGAGAGAGCAGAGGATTGAAAAAATCTGATATAATTCTTGATATTTTATGCAATAATGAAGGCTGTTTTTCTTCCATATTAAGGTTTAATGATGTAAATATAATACTATAACCAAAAAAACAATAGGTAGGTATACAATAAAAATGAAGTTTTTTTTATAATTTTGCTCAACTATTTCATAATAAATAAGCAAGAGCTCAACACATGAAAGAATTTTCTAAAGAGGTATACCTGAAGTGGTATGAAGATATGACAATGTGGAGAAGGTTTGAAGACAAATGCCGTTCTCTTTATCTAAAACAAAAAATCAGAGGTTTTTTACATTTGTATAACGGTCAGGAAGCGATCCCTGCAGGTTTTACGCATGCAATGGATTTAACTAAAGATAGTATGATCACTGCTTACAGATGCCATATCCATCCAATGGCGATGGGAGTGGATCCTAAAAGAATCATGGCGGAACTTTGTGGTAAAGCTACAGGTACTTCCGGAGGAATGGGCGGATCTATGCACATTTTCAGCAAAGAGCACAGATTTTACGGTGGTCACGGTATTGTAGGGGGTCAGATTCCTTTGGGAGCAGGTATTGCTTTTGCAGACAAATACTTCGACAGAAAAGCGGTGAATATCTGTTTCTTCGGAGATGGAGCGGCTAGACAGGGTTCATTACATGAAACGTTTAACATGGCGATGAACTGGAAGCTTCCGGTAATTTTCGTTGTAGAAAATAATCAGTATGCGATGGGAACTTCTGTTAAAAGAACAGCAAACCACGAAGATATCTATAAATTAGGTTTAGGATACGAAATGCCTTGTCTTGCAGTAGACGCAATGGATCCTGAAAAAGTAGCTGAAGCGGCTTATGAAGCGATTGAAAGAGCAAGAAGAGGAGACGGACCTACTTTCATTGAAGCAAGAACATACCGTTACAGAGGACACTCTATGTCTGATGCAGAACCATACAGATCTAAAGATGAAGTTGCGCTTCACAAAAATGATGATCCTATCGAGCTTATCAAACAAAGAATTTTGGCTAACAGCTGGGCAACAGAAGAGGAATTGGAAGCGATGGATAACAAATCCAGAGATTTCGTGGAAGAGTGCATAGAATTCATGGAAAACTCTCCTTATCCGGATGCAGAGAAGATCTACGAGTATGTATATGCTCAGGAAGACTATCCGTTCTTAGACAAATTAGAAAACTAAAAGATAATAAATCGGTTTGAAAGTTTGAAAATTTGAAAATGATTTATTATCATATCTTTTTTAATTTTCAAATTCATAAAATCCCAAATTTTCAAATTATAAAAAATTATGGCAGAAGTAATTACAATGCCGCGTCTTTCCGATACAATGACGGAAGGGAAAGTGGCAAAATGGCATAAAAAAGTAGGTGATAAAGTAAAGGAAGGCGATATCTTAGCTGAAATTGAAACAGATAAGGCGGTTCAGGATTTTGAATCTGAAATGGAAGGAACTCTTTTATATGTAGGAGTAGAAGAAGGTAATGCAGCAGCGGTAGATTCTGTTCTTGCAATTATCGGTAATGAAGGAGAAGATATTTCAGGACTTACTGGCGGTGCAGCAGCTCCGGCTCAAGGTGGTTCCGAAGAGAAAAAAACAGAAGAAGAATCTAAAACCGAAAACACTTCTTCCAGTGTGGAACAGACTTCTGCGGAAGTTCCTGCAGGGGTGGAGGTAATTACCATGCCAAGACTTTCGGATACAATGACGGAAGGTAAGGTAGCAAAATGGCACAAAAACGTTGGAGATACCGTAAAAGAAGGTGATCTTCTTGCTGAAATCGAAACAGATAAAGCTGTTCAGGATTTCGAATCTGAATTCAATGGAGTGTTGTTGAAACAAGGTGTTGAAGAAGGAGGAGCTGCTCCGGTAGATTCGGTTTTGGCAATTATAGGACCAGAAGGAACAGATGTTTCAGGAGTTGGCGCTCCGAAAGCGGCTGCTTCATCATCAGAAAAACCTGCTGAACAAAAAATAGAAGCTAAAGCAGAAGAAAAAGCGGCACCGGCTGCAGATCATTCATCTACAGACAGAGTTGCAATTTCTCCTTTAGCGAAGAAAATGGCTCAGGATAAAGGCGTAGACATCAACAGTATTCAGGGTTCCGGAGAAAACGGAAGAATCGTTAAAAAAGATATTGAAAATTATCAGCCTTCTGCGGCTAAAACAGCGGCTTCAGCTCCATCTGCAAGTCCTGCGGCGGCTCAGGTTGCACTAAGTTTCGTACAGGGTGAAGATACAGAAACTCCGAACTCACAGGTAAGAAACGTAATTGCAAAACGTCTTTCTGAAAGTAAATTCTCTGCGCCTCACTATTATCTGATGGTGGAAATCAACATGGATAAAGCGATCGAGGCAAGAAAAGAGATCAATTCTTTACTGGATACCAAAATTTCTTTCAATGATATGATTATTAAGGCGACTGCTGTTGCTTTAAGAAAACATCCACAGGTAAATTCAAGCTGGGCAGGAGATAAGATTATTCACAGAGGAAACATCAATATTGGGGTAGCAGTTGCAATTCCGGACGGATTGGTAGTTCCTGTTCTTAAGAATACAGATCAGATGAATTATACGCAGATTTCTGCTGCTGTGAAAGATATGGCTTCAAGAGCGAAAAACAAAGGTCTTAAAGCTAATGAAATGGAAGGTTCTACCTTCTCTATCTCAAACTTAGGGATGTTCGGAATCGAAACATTTACAAGCATCATCAATCAGCCAAATGCTGCGATTCTTTCAGTAGGAGCCATCATCGAGAAACCTGTTGTGAAAAACGGACAAATCGTGGTTGGAAATATCATGAAGCTTTCATTAGCTTGTGATCACAGAGTAGTAGACGGTGCTACAGGAGCACAGTTCTTACAGACTTTAAAAACTTATCTAGAAAGTCCTTTAACATTGTTACTGTAATTTTCTGTTTAGATATACAATTTAAAAAGGTTTACCGGAAGAAATTCGGTAGACCTTTTTTGCTTTTAAGATAATTTTAAGGTGATTTTAATATGGTCACAAAGATTTTAGAATGATCCTTGCTACTTTTAAAAAATGAAATTGAGCAGAATAAAATTAGACAAGCAAAATATTTTTCTTTTATTGCTGATCGTAATGGTTGCAGCAGGTAAACTGATTCCTTTCAGAAGCGAATACAATCAGTATTTTAATCTATCAGCATTTATAGACTGGGTAATTGCAACGATCTTTCTTCTTTACGGATTAAAGCTGAATATCAAAGAAATCATCAAAGATATTTCCAACTGGAAACTGCATCTTTTGGTTCAGGCAGGAACATTTATTATTTTTCCGCTGCTCGTCTTTTTGTTTTATGGTTTTGTAAAAGATACCGAATTTTTTGTGACGTGGCTTTCCATATTTTTTCTTGCAAGTCTGCCTTCTACAGTATCATCGTCCGTTGTAATGGTTTCTATCGCAAAAGGAAACATAACTTCGGCTATTTTCAATGCCTCCATTTCAGGAATCATTGGAATTGTCATGACTCCTTTACTGATGAGCTTTTTTATACAACCCGATCAGGAAAATATTAATAACGCAGAAATTATTCAGCAATTGTTGCTTAAAGTTTTACTGCCGATCATTTTAGGGTTAATTTTAAATCCGCTATTAAAAAATTGGGTGACAAAATATGCGAAAATTATTTCGGAATTTGATAAAATGATCATTTTACTCATCGTCTATGAAAGTTTCTCCGATGCGTTTTCACAGAATGTATTTGCCTCAGTTCCTTCTTCTGTATTCCTGATTATTGCAGTCAGCGTTATCACTTTATTTTTCTCGGTATACGGAATTTTAAAATTAATTTCCGGAAAGCTTCATTTTAAAAGAGAAGATACCATCACAGCTACCTTCTGTGGATCAAAGAAATCCCTTGTTCACGGAAGCCTTTTTGTAATGGTTTTGGGGATACCGGAAGATCAGAAAGTGCTGTTTCTGCTTCCTGTAATGATCTATCACAGTTTTCAGCTATTTTACGTGAGCTGGCTTGCCAATAAAATTGAGAAAAAATATCGACTGGAAAATGGATAGTCGCTGTAAATTATATTTTTATTGCTTTTCAGATTTAAATCAATTCACTATTTTTGAATCATGATTAAAGCAAGGAATATCCATAAATTTTATGGGAATTTAGAAGTACTGAAAGGTGTTGATATTCATATCAAAACAGGAGAGGTGGTTTCAATTGTGGGAGAATCCGGAGCCGGAAAATCTACACTTTTGCAGATTCTGGGAACACTGGATCAGCCAACGACTTCCAATAAGTTTGATACGGAAATTGAAATTGCCGGAGAATCTTTCATCAATATGAATGATAAGCAGCTTTCTAAATTCAGAAATCAGAATATCGGTTTTGTATTTCAGTTCCATCAATTATTGCCGGAATTTACAGCTTTAGAAAACGTTTTATTGCCTACAAAAATCGCAGGAGCCAACGAAAAAGAAGCTATAGAAAAGGCATATGCTCTGTTTGAAGACTTAAAAATTGAACAGCGACTGCATCATAAGCCCAATCAGCTTTCAGGTGGTGAAGCGCAAAGAGTAGCGGTGGCAAGAGCTTTAATCAACTCACCGAAAATTATTTTTGCTGATGAACCAACGGGAAATTTAGATTCGAAAAATGCAGATGATCTTCACAGATTGTTTTTTGATTTGAGAGATAAATACAACCAGACTTTTGTAATCGTTACGCATAACCCGAATTTAGCAGAAATTACAGACCGGAAACTGGTAATGAAAGACGGAATGATTATCGAATAAAACTTCCGCAAATGATGAAACCCTTTATTTTTTTATTTCTTTTCCTTATTTCGTGCACCAAATTTGATTCTCAGGCTTCAAATACTGTTGAAGATTTGCCTAAATCTAAAATTTTGGAAGTAAAGAATTTTATTAAAGGAAAAAATTATAATCAGAACCTTGCTGTTTTTATTAATTTTAAAATTCATTCAGGGAAATACCGTTACTTTGTTTACGATCTGAAGAACAATAAAATCCTGCAGAAAGCAATTGTTGCTCATGGTGACGGATCTGTTGTAAAAAACTCCTCTGCCTTGAAATTCAGCAATGTTGATGGTTCTCACCAATCCTCTTTAGGAAAATACGAAATTCGGGAAAGTTATTCCGGAAAATTCGGAAAAGCCTATCGACTGGATGGTCTGGATGAAACGAACAGCAATGCAAGAGCCAGAGCAATTGTACTGCATTCTTATTATTGTATTCCAGACAAAGAATCTGCAAATCCTGCCTGTTTAAGTTTTGGATGTCCGATGCTTTCTAAAAGTGCATTCAACGAAACTTCAAAATTTATTGACGGTTCAAATAAAACCATTATTTTGTATGCTTTTTACTAATTTTATTTTCAAAACTTAACAAATGCCTATTAAATTTCTTGCCGAAGACGACAGACCGAGAGAAAAATTTTTACGGAAAGGTAAAAGTTCGCTTTCTGATTCTGAACTACTTGCCATTATTATGGGAAGCGGAAGCAGGGATGAAACAGCGATAGAACTGGCAAGAAAAATTTTAGCATCTGTTAATAACAACTGGCATCAGTTAAGTCTTCTGTCTTTAAAAGATTTAATGAAATTTAAGGGAGTGGGAGAGGTAAAAGCAATATCTATAATCACTGCTTTGGAGATCGGGAGAAGAAGAGCAAGTCAGGAAATCCCTGAAAAGCCTGTGATTTCAGGAAGTGATGGAGCATATCAGATTTTCAGAAATCATTTGTCGGATCTCCGGACAGAAGCTTTTTGGGCAATTTTTCTGAATCAGAGCAACAGAGTCATTCATCTTGCTCAGCTTACGCAAGGAGGAATTAATCAATCGATTGTGGATATTCGAGTCCTTTTTAAAACAGCTTTAGATCATTTTTCGACAGGAATTATTGTGGCACACAACCATCCTTCTGGAAATCTGAAGCCAAGCAGAGAAGATATTGAAATCACTCAAAAAATAAAGGAAGCAGGAAAAATGCTAGGAATTCAGCTCCTGGATCATCTTATTGTGACACAGAATTCATACTTTAGTTTCTCAGACGACGGATTATTATGATTAGAAGATTGAAATACAATGAAATAGATTTTGAGAAGTATTCTAAGTGTCTTGAAAATTCTGCACAACGGAAATATTCCGCTACTAAGGATTTTTTAGATATTACTTGTGGAAAACAGTGGGAATTGCTTGTTTATAATGACTATGAAGCAGTAATGCCTGTTCCTTTTGTAAAAAAAATAGGATTTAAAATTGTAATTAATCCTAAACTTTGTCAGCAATTAGGTATTTTTTCGCATATCGATGATGTTAAAATTAACGATCTTTTTTTAAGTTTTTTAGAAAAAAAATATAATATCTGGTATTATGGTTTTAATGATAAAAATACCTTTAGTAAATTATTAAAAAGGAGAAAAAATTTCCTTATTTATCCGGATAATTATGAAATTGTAAGACAGAAATACTCTCCTAAGAGAAAGAGAAAATTAAGGCTTGATGATGATATTTTACAAAAATCTGAAGTAAGAGAGGTTTCTATATTTAATGCTTGGGAATTTATTTCAAAAAATCTGATTGGTGCAAAAAATGAAAAGGATAAAAATAGCTTTCTGCAAATTTTTACAGATCTGGAAAAAGCAGGCTACTTAAAGTTAAAAGCATTTTTTTATGATACTGAGATTATTAATCTTATAGCTGTCTTTACTGATCATAAGACTGTTGTCTTATTAGGTACATTTAATGATAAAGATTATATTAAATTATCAGGTTCTTCATTTATTATAGACGATGTAATTCGTGAGAATGTACAGACTAAAATCTTTGATTTTGAAGGAAGTGACATTCCCGCTATTGAAGAGTTTTTCAGAGGTTTTCGTCCGGAATTGAAGAGCTATCCTGTTATCTTTAACTCAAAAAAGCAAGTTATAAAGAGTTTTTTCAGGCAGTAAAAAAATCGCTTCAAATTCAAGAAGCGATCTTTCTGTTTATAAAATTATATTTTTATTCCTTAACGAATTTTTTGAAATACTTTAACTTAGAATTATCATTAGTAATATCAATAAAATAAGTGCCTTTTAATAATTTTGAGATATCTATTGAAGCAGTATTTATAATAGAAATATTGCTTTCAAACACTAATCTGTTACTCATATCAAATATTTTAATCGTGCTATTTTTCAATTCTTTATTAGCTTTAATGAATAGATTATCCTTAGCCGGGATTGGATAAAGTGTAATATCTTCATTCTTAATTTCGATTATGCTTGAAGAATTATTTTTTGATACATTTGCTCCCGAATTAGCAGATTTATTTTGATTAATATTAAAATTAAAACAAGTGTTTGTATCTTCTATATAGAAATAATGACTTTTTCCATTTCCTGGCTCCAAAAGTGTATTTGTATCTAAAATTATACTTTTTTTAGCTTTAAATTTAACATTTGCATTCTCTGTAAAACTTTCGTTTTGAATTCTTATAGATTCTGGTGAATTTATAAGCTCAAAGTCCCATTTTTCAAAGTTTCTATTCTTTATTAATACTTCTCCTCCGTTTGCAGGATTCATTTGCCATGCAATTTTTGTAGCTTCACCCGCATCAATTCTTCCTGCACCAAGTTTTCCTAGGTATGGTTGATTCTCCTGAATGTTATCTAGTCGGGCTGAGGTAAGTTTTAAGATTGTTTCAACCTCTTCAGTATTTAAACAACTATTTGCAGTTAACATCAAACTAACGACTCCTGAAACTTGTGGTGCTGCAATTGATGTTCCGTAAATATGGGTATATTTTGTTCCTTGATTATTGTAATTGGGATCAAACAGTGAAACCACATCATAACCTGGAGCTCTCAAATCTACCATATCGTTTGTTTGATGTCTGTCATTGTTCACACCTGGGCCAATTCCTATACGATCTTCCCAATTGAAAGGGAGTCCTGCACCAGGTCCACAACAGGCAACATTTCCGACTTTTGCAAAACCTACCGATGAAACACTTATCACATGATTGTAACTTGCAGGATAAACGTAATTATCGGGACCTCCACAGGTTCCTCCATTTCCGGCCGCAACAACGATAACTGTTCCATTCTGATGAACTTCATCAATAACAAGTTGGTCTATTGAGCTGTAAGAACATGAGTTATACCAACTTGCATTTACTACTCTTGCTCCATTTTGTGATAAAACAAGTAATGTATTCATCATAGCACCATCATACATATATTTGAATAACACTTTTGAATTAAAGCCAATTCCAGCCATACCAACATTGTTATCAGTTGCAGCAGCTGCAATTCCTGCAACCGAAGTTCCATGCCAATCGCTTACATTTGTAAGCATCGTTACTTTACCTTGTAAGTCTTCATGTGCAGTATTAATTCCGCTATCAGAAATCCCAATATTAAAATTTGGATCCCCGGTACTATAATCCCATGCTGTTCTGAGATTAATCAAATCAAAATTTCTATGATGATAAACAGGATCTATCAAATCATAGTCATTGGGTGTATAAAGTAAGGTTTCTCCTTTATAAGTTTCTTCAGTGTAAGGAAAATATTGTTTATACTTATTTAAGTCACTAATTAAATCTGTACTTTTAGTTTCTAATAAATAGATAGTTCTTAGATAAGGCATTTTTGATGTAGGGAAAGCCTTCTCTAAATTGATGACTCCATGTTTGGAAAGCATATCTCTTACTTGTATATCATTATGTGATATAAACGTTTTTCCATCAATTGTTGTTATTTTTGGAACATTGTTTTCATCAGGTATTTCAACATAATAAAGTTTATTCTGTCCAAATAAAAACGATGTTGCAAATAATAATATTGGAAGTACTTTATTTTTCATCATTTTTAACAGTATTTTTAAGTTTTTGAATCTCCTTTTGTTGCTGTATTACATAAAGAGTTAATTCTTCTACTTTTTTTAACAAAAGAATGTTCATTTCTTTTAATTCAATACCATTTTTTATTGCTTCATCAGTTGATGGAACTTCTGGAAGATGTTTATTGGTTTTAATATAATCTTCTAAACTGTTTAAATCCATTAATTTATAAGTGTCATCAAAAACATAATCTGCCCATCCATTTGATGATGCTATATCTACTTTTACTTTTTCGGTTCTAATTCCATCTTTTACAAAAAGACGATAATCATTACAATCTGTACAAGAACTATTTGGATTAGTACCCAAGAAAAGTTTTCCGTTTGCTCTTAATGACATGATCCATCCATATGCTGCAGAAGTTCCCCATCCTGCTACGTCAATAATTCCTGGATTATTTGGCTGATATTGTGTGTATCGAAGAAAAACAAGAGAATTTCCATTATCATGATTCGCACCTTCATTTCCCACATAAAAGGTATCGCTTAAAATATTAGTTAAAACTTGTGTTCGTCCAGATACTTTTAGAGCAATATCATTTGCAGGAGCTCCGGCTAATCCAATATTTCCGCTAGAGTTTACTCTTAGTCTTTCTTGATTATTGGTTTTTAATATAAGGTCTTGATTATCAGAAGTACCAATATAGTTTGTTCCAGGTGTAGTTCCAGAGTTACCATTTAAATTCCAAGATTGAGCTGTGAAGATTCCATTAACTGCAAGAGCAATTAAAATTATTGTTTTTTTCATGATTAAAAGATTATTTTTTTATTTTGTTATAGTTTTGTAAATCTATAAAAATTAAATTACTAAACAAAAGTAAAATGTTAATTAAAAATAATAAAATCATTAAATTTCTACTATCACTTTATTTATGTTTAATGACATATTATCTCTATACTCATCAATATTACAATTCAGATATTGAAGCTTACATGGGATTAGTATATAAAACTAATTTCCCTGATATGAAAATTGAAGAGATCCATAAAAAAGTTTATAGTGAACTTAGAGAAAAAGATCCAGATGTAGGTAAGGTAAATATGGAAAGGAAAGAGGAAGCCATCGGAGATAACAGTTATTATAAGAATTTATCTGAAAATCCTAAAATGTATGAGGAAGAACTTCAGTTATTTACAGTAAAACCGTTTTACAATTTAATAAACTCAGTCTTTTTTAAATTTGGATTTTCTGCTTCAACATCTACTTTTCTTATTACTATTATTTCCTATGTCTTAATCGTCATTCTGATTTTTAGTTTTTTAATAAAAATACTTAGAAATAATTATCTGGCTTTTATTTTAACCATTTTAATCTCAATATTCAAACCTCTCTTAGATACCTCAAGACATGCTACTCCGGATGGCTTTTCTACATTACTTTTATTACTTAGTTTTTATTTTGCAATAATGAAAAGAAATCTTTTTGTTTCTACAATATTTGGAATTTTATGTATTCTTACAAGACCTGAATATTTTATTTTTTATGCATTTTTATCTTTACTAGTATACTTTTTCAGAAAGGATTTTAAATTTCAAACTAAAGAAATTTTATTTTCATTTGGCTATTTTACATTAACTTTCGCAATCATACAGTATTTTAACCAGATCCCGTGGTCTGTTTTGTTTATGAACCAATTTACAAAAGTGCAGTTGTTCCCGATTTCAAATCCCGATGAATTTAATTTTCGCGAATATGTAAACTGTGTGAAAGGAAAAATATTGTTTGAATGGAATACATCTTACTTTCCATTACTATTAATTTTTATCATTATTATTTTAGATTATAGATTAATCATCAGTAAGAACAGAAAAAGCTTAATTTTTTTAGGTCTGTATGTTGTTGTTTATCTTACTGTATCATTACGTTTTATAATGTTTCCTACATTAGTAAACAGAATGATGGTTGGGTTTTACTTAATTATAATTTTGTCGTTAATTGCGTATCAGAATTCGAAAAAGCAAATATTAGCTCATACTATAGAAAAATAGCCAAATAATTACTAATTTTGCTACCTCAAATTATGACAAGTTTTTCAGGATATTTACCCTATGCTTTTGCATTGATTATTGCAATACCTTTTTTGGTTTTGCTGAGACAGTTTGTATTTACTTACATTAAACTTAAAGAACAGGAAATCAGGTTACTTTCTGTAAAGTCTAATTCCGAAAATAAAACCCAGTCTTACGAAAGAATGACGCTTTTTATGGAAAGATTAAAACCTTCCAATCTTATCCAGAGATTTGATAAAGGTCTTGCAGCCCATGAATTTATTTTTCTGACTGAAAAAGCGATCAATGAAGAATTTGACTATAATGCTTCCCAGCAATTGTACATCACCAAAAATTCATGGAAAAACATTGTCGATTCCAAAAACGCAGTTATAGAACTTCTTCACAGAACCTACGAAGGAATCAACGGAAACGCAAACCTTGATGAATTCAAAACTATTTTTCTGATGAACTATATGGAAGGAGAAGATTATATTTCTATGACCATTGAAGATTTAAGAAAAGAAATTTTAATAATAGCTTAACTAAAAAAATAAATTTTAAATAATGATTCCAAATTTTAAAGCACATCCATGGCACGGAATTTCTGCAGGAGAAGATGCGCCAAATGTTGTAAATGTTTTCGTGGAGATCGTTCCTTCAGACACTATTAAATACGAAGTAGATAAAGAAACAGGATTTTTAAAGGTAGACAGACCTCAGAAATTCTCAAATATTATTCCGGCATTATACGGTTTTGTTCCAAGAACCTATTGCGACAGCGCAGTAATGAATTTAGCGGTTGAAAGAGGCGCTACAGACGTTACGATGGGAGATCATGATCCATTAGACATCTGCGTTTTAAGTTCTCACAACATTCACGCAGGAGGTTTGTTAATGGAAGCTATTCCAATCGGAGGTTTCAAAATGATCGATGGAGGTGAAGCAGACGATAAAATCGTAGCAGTAATGATCGGAGATCACGCATTTGGACATTTCAGGGATATTTCAGAATTGCCGGAAGCCGAAGTGAAACGATTAATGCACTACTTCCTTACTTATAAAAACTTACCGGATGAGCCTGCAAAATGCAGAATTCAGGAAGTTTACGGAGCAGAACATGCTAAGAAAGTAATCAAAGCTTCTCAGGAAGATTATTCAAACAAATACGGAGGATAAATACTCTTTATTTCAGATAAATTAAGGATAGACGGTTTTCGTTTATCCTTTTTCTTTTTGATCGTTTTTTATTTTTACTGAAAATTCCGCAATCACTACTTTTGATAATAATAAAGAGAGTGATATTGTCAATTTTTAATTTTTCTAGGAGCTGTTTCCTGCTTTCCACTGTATCTTTTTTGTTACGGGCTCCGCTTCGCTCCGCCCGCAACAAAAAAGGATGTCGTTTCAATCAGGGCTAATCATTATTACTTTTAGTGTAATACAAACCAAACCTCATAGGTTTTTAAAACCTATGAGGTTTCCGACAGCAACATTCCATACAGAACAAAAACTCCTCAAAATCCTTTCAATTTAATTTACCCAAAACGTTTTGCTGTCAATTGCTGAATGATAATTCCTTAGAGAAAACTTTCTTAAAAAAACGAAATTCAATTTACACAACACAATCCGTTTAATCGTTTAACTGCTAATTTTGAAACACTTATAAAGATTTTAACATAATCCATAGAAATTATTCGTTATATTTAATATCTATTACCAAAAAAATATTAAACTATGGATCTATTTGTGTTAGTACCAATTTTTGGTGTTGTTGCTTTATTGTATACTTTTTTTCAGAGTAACTGGGTGAGTAAGCAGGATGCCGGAAATGAAAAAATGAAAATTATCAGCGGACATATTGCTGACGGTGCAATGGCTTTCCTGAAAGCTGAGTACAAGATTTTAACCTATTTCGTAGTCGTGGTAGCGATTCTTTTAGCAGTGATGGGGATGAGCAATGCCAACTCCCACTGGAGTATCGGGATTGCCTTTGTAGTCGGAGCTATATTTTCCGCATCGGCAGGTTTTATTGGGATGAAAATCGCTACAAAAGCCAACGTAAGAACCGCACAGGCTGCTAAAACATCACTTTCAAAAGCTTTAAAGGTTTCTTTTACAGGAGGTTCCGTAATGGGAATGGGCGTTGCCGGTTTGGCTGTCTTAGGATTGGGAGCTTTGTTTTTAATCATTAAACAGATTTTTGCACCGGATGCAACCGTAGATTCCCACGAAATGGAAAGAACGATTGAAATTCTTACAGGATTTTCTCTGGGAGCTGAATCTATCGCGCTTTTTGCAAGAGTAGGAGGCGGAATTTATACAAAAGCAGCAGATGTGGGCGCCGATTTAGTAGGCAAAGTAGAAGCAGGAATTCCTGAAGATGACCCACGAAATCCTGCAACCATCGCAGATAATGTAGGAGATAACGTAGGTGATGTTGCAGGAATGGGAGCCGATTTATTCGGTTCTTACGTAGCAACAGTTTTAGCAACCATGGTTTTGGGAAGAGAAACCATTTCTGAAGATTCTTTCGGTGGTTTTGCCCCGATTCTTCTCCCAATGCTGATTGCCGGAACAGGAATTATTTTTTCAATAATAGGAACCCTGTTTGTAAGAATTAATGATAATGAAGACTCTTCCACTTCAAGCGTACAGAATGCTTTAAACCTTGGAAACTGGGGAAGCATTGTAATTACGGCAATAGCTTCTTATTTTTTGGTAAATTATATTCTGCCGGACAAGATGGTTCTCCGAGGACATGAATTCTCTAAAATGGGTGTTTTTGGGGCGATTATGGTAGGACTGGTTGTAGGTACTTTAATGAGCATCATCACAGAATATTATACCGCAATGGGTAAAAGACCGGTTTCGAGCATCGTTAGACAATCTTCAACAGGTCATGCCACCAATATTATCGGAGGTCTTTCTGTAGGAATGGAATCTACATTGCTTCCGATTATTGTTTTGGCAGGCGGAATTTACGGATCATATCTTTGTGCAGGATTATATGGTGTAGCTATCGCAGCAGCCGGAATGATGGCAACAACAGCCATGCAGTTGGCAATTGATGCTTTCGGACCGATTGCAGACAACGCAGGAGGAATTGCCGAAATGAGCGAACTTCCAAAAGAAGTACGTGAAAAAACAGATATTTTGGATGCGGTAGGCAATACAACGGCAGCCACAGGAAAGGGTTTTGCTATCGCTTCTGCAGCTTTAACGGCTTTAGCTTTATTCGCGGCTTTTGTTGGGATTGCAGGAATCGACGGAATTGATATTTACAGAGCCGATGTTCTTGCCGGATTATTTGTCGGCGGAATGATTCCGTTTATCTTTTCATCATTGGCAATTACCGCAGTGGGACAGGCTGCAATGGCAATGGTAGAAGAAGTTAGAAGGCAATTTCGCGAAATTCCGGGAATTATGGAAGGAAAAGCACAGCCGGAATATGAAAAATGTGTGGCCATATCCACCGATGCCTCCATCAGAAAAATGATGCTTCCGGGAGCTATTGCCATCGTTTCCCCTTTGCTCATCGGATTTATTTTCGGACCTGAAGTTCTGGGAGGTTTTCTTGCCGGAGCTACAGTAAGCGGTGTTTTAATGGGAATGTTCCAGAATAATGCAGGCGGAGCTTGGGACAATGCAAAGAAATCTTTCGAAAAAGGAGTGGATATCAATGGACAGACGTATTATAAAGGTTCTGAACCACATAAAGCTTCCGTAACGGGAGATACGGTGGGAGATCCGTTCAAAGATACTTCAGGACCTTCAATGAATATTCTGATCAAACTGATGTCTATTGTTTCTCTCGTAATTGCTCCTACATTGGCAGTAATGCATAAAGACAAAATTGAGGCTAACAGAAAAGCTAAAATTGAAGCTTTAACAGGAGTTTCAGCAGTTTCATTAACTAATCAGACAGGATCAACAGCCGTTGTTCCGCAGGAAATAAAAGGCTATGTTAATGAAAGCGGAGATTTTGTTTATGACACAGGAAATATTCAGGAGATAGAACTAAAAGGCGGAAAGAAAATAAAAATAGGAGAAGGAAGTCAGTTGTACCAAATGGTTAATTCGGTTAAGAATAATGATCAGGGAGTTTTGGATCCGAATAAATGGTTTACGATAGAAAATCTTTACTTTGAGACAGGTTCCAGTGATTTAAAAGCGGGTTCTGAAGTACAGTTATTAAATTTAGTTGAAATTATGAATGCTTATCCAACTTTAAAGATCAAATTGGGAGGCTATACCGATAATTCAGGAAATGAAGAAAGCAATCAGAAACTTTCCAATCTGAGAGCTCAGACTGCGAAACTGAAACTGCTAGAACTGGGAATTTCAGGAGACAGGGTAGAAGCAGAAGGATACGGTTCGCAGCATCCTGTTTGCGCAGCCAACGATACGGACGAATGTATGGCAAAAAACAGAAGAATTGATGTAAGAGTTTTGTCTCTGTAAAAATCAACTTTGAATATTGAAAGCACTGCATCATGCGGTGCTTTTGTTTTAAATATCATTTAAATTTTCCTGCCAAGAAATCTGCTCAATCAACAAAATAAAATATTTCATGCTGTCATTTCGACAAATGAGAAATCTAAAAATAAAAAAATGAAAATCTTTACACTGACAGTAATTTTAAAGATTCTTTTTCAAATATTCAAGCGCATTAGTAATCAGATCATCATTTTTAGCAAAACTGAAACGGATATAATCTGAATTCTGTCTGGAATTGTAAAAAGCGGATAGAGGCAGACATGATACTTTCTTTTCGATAGTCAGCCATTTTGAGAATTCTACATCCGTCATTGTTTTCGAAACGGTTCTGAAATTCACGATTTGAAAAACGGCACCTTCTGCTTTTTGTTCTACAATGAAACGTGTTTCTTGAATCAGTTCATTAAAAAGATCACGCTTTTTTTGCATTACAATATGATTTTCCGAAGCATCAAAAACTTCCAGATATTTGGCTATTGCGTACTGACACGGCGCATTTGCGCTGTAAGAAATGTATTGCTGATGACAGCGGAATTTCGCTGTTAATTCTTTAGGTGCCAAAAGATAGCCGACTTTCCATCCGGTAGAATGAAACATTTTCCCAAAAGAAAAAATGCAGAAAGTTCTTTTTTTCAGTTCAGGATGAAGAAACGAACTGTAATGTTCCTTTTCGTCAAAACAATAAGTGTCGTAAATTTCTTCTGAAATCAGATAAATTTCCTGATGTTTAATCATGTTGTATAATTGGTTCCAGTCGCTTTCAGACCATATTTTTCCGGTTGGATTTTGTGGAGAATTTACAATGATGGCTTTTGTTTTTTCAGAAATGCAACTTTGCAGTTTTTCCCAATTTACCGAAAAATCATTGTCAAGATCATAATAGACAGGAATGCCTCCATTCAGGAAAATGGATGGACCATACGTATAATAAGAAGGCTGAATGACAATAACTTCATCTCCCTGATTCAGAATAGATTTAAGGGAAGTATATAAAGCAAAGGTTGCACAGGGAACGATTGTTACTTCATTTTCCTGTAATCGGATGCTGTTTTTTCTGTTAAGATTAAAAGAGATTATATTTTTTATCAACAGCGGATTTCCTGCAAGTGGTTCATAATGATGAATATTGAGATCAGCAGCTTCTTTAAGGTATTCTCTCAGACGGTAATCAATATCAAAATCCGGTAAACCCAAAGAAAGATCAAAGCTGTTGTTTTTAACAGCCAGTTCAGACATTTCGGTAAAAAAAGAGTAATGATTGAATCCGTAGATATTCTCCATACTTTTTGCATTTATTTCAAATATAAGAAAAATAGCAATCCGTAAAAGATTAAATATTTTTTGTTATTTTTAGGCAAATTATTCCATAATGAGAAAATTATTGATTCCACTATTTTCACTTGCTGTATTGGTAAGCTGCGGAACGGCAAAAAATGCAGCCGATGCAGGAGCAGCCCAGACTTCATCTTCATCCAAAGGTGATAAAGCTTTTCTATCTGCCTATAAGGAAATTAAAGCAGAAGATCTAAAGAAAAACTTATACGTTATTGCTTCCGATGAAATGGAGGGAAGAGATACGGGAAGTCCGGGACAGAAAAGAGCAGGAGAATACATGGTGAATTACTATAAAGGCTTAGGAATTTCTTATCCTAAAGCTTTGGGATCCTATTATCAGAAAGTTCCGGCAGATTTTATGAAGAAAAGAGGTGGCGGAAATCTTCCTGACTCCGAAAATATTTTAGCCTTTATCGAAGGATCTGAAAAACCAGAAGAAATTGTGGTGATCTCCGGTCATTACGATCACGTGGGAACGAGAAACGGAGTGGTTTACAACGGAGCAGATGATGACGGAAGCGGAACGGTAGCTGTAATGGAGATTGCAAAGGCTTTTCAGGCAGCTAAAAAAGCAGGAAACGGTCCGAAAAGATCCATTTTATTTCTTCACGTAACGGGAGAGGAGCATGGTTTATTTGGTTCTGAATTTTACACGGATAATCCGGTTTTTCCTTTAGCCAATACCGTGGTTGATTTGAATATCGATATGATCGGTCGTGATGATCCTGAAAACAGAGGAAAACAGTATGTATATGTCATTGGATCTGAAATGCTGAGTTCTCAGTTAAAAGTAATTAATGAAGCGGCAAACAAAAAGACCAATAATCTTGAGTTAAATTATAAATATGACGATCCAAATGATACCGAAAGACTGTATTACAGATCAGATCACTATAATTTCGCTAAAAATAATGTTCCGGTAGCATTTTTCTTTGACGGAATCCACGAAGATTACCACAAACCAACGGATGATGTAGAGAAAATCGATTACAATCTGCTGGCTAAAAGAACCCAACTGGTTTTTACAACGGCTTGGGAAATCGCCAACAGAGCAGAAAGAATCGTTGTTGATAAGAAATAATTGAATCAAGAAATACAGAACAAAAGGCAAATTAGCAGATCAGCGGTTTGCCTTTTTAGTTAAATTAAAATTTACATGAAAATCCGTGAAGCTGAGCTGAAAGATATTCCACAGATTCAAATCGTAAGAAATTCAGTTAAAGAAAACACATTATCTGATCCGAGTCTTGTTACAGATCAGGATTGTGAGAATTTTCTCTTTAACAGGGGGAAAGGCTGGGTTTGTGAAGATAGTGACAGAATTGTGGGATTCGGAATTGTAGATATGAAAGAGAAAAGCATCTGGGCGCTTTTTGTTCATCCTGAATTTGAAAACAGAGGAATCGGAAGAAAACTTCACGATACGATGCTGAACTGGTATTTTGACCAGACGAATGATAAAATCTGGCTGGGAACTTCTCCGGATACAAGAGCTGAAACATTTTACAGAAAATCCGGATGGACAGCAAACGGAATTCACGGAAAGAATGAAATAAAATTTGAAATGGGCTATAACGATTGGAAAAACAAATAATATGAAACAGAAAATAAAATCAATGCGTCCTTTTATAGGCTCTGAAAACTTTGAAACCAGCAGGAATTTTTATCGTGATCTCGGTTTTGAAGAAGTGGTTCTAGACGCTAAAATGTCTCTGTTCAAATGGAATGAGGCTGCTTTTTATCTTCAGGATGCTTATGTAAAAGACTGGATTGATAACACCATGCTTTTTGTGGAAGTTGAAGATACAGACGAATTTTATCAGGAACTCATCAGTTTAAATCTCACAGAAAAGTATGGAAAAGTAAGAATTTTGCCTGTGAGAACAATGGATTGGGGCAAAGAATGTTTTGTTTATGATCCTTGCGGAGTTTTGTGGCATTTCGGAGAATTTTTTTAATCAATTGTAGCTAAGAGAAATTCCATTACCTTCATTTAAAAACAATAATCAACTACAAACGAAGAATGATCTACGCTTTCGATACCTATTATTACGACGATTATGCCCATACAGTCTGTTTAGTCTTTCAGGATTGGAATTCTGAACAGGAAGCAGAAATTTTTACAGAAAAAACATCAATTACTTCCGATTACGAAAGCGGAGCCTTTTACAAGAGAGAATTGCCGTGTATTCTCAGTCTTTTAAATAAAATTCAACTTCAGCAAGGCGATGTTATCATTATTGATGGCTACGTAACTTTGGATGAAGAAGGAAAAATAGGACTTGGAGGGCATCTTTACGAAGCTTTAGACCAAAAATTTACGGTGGTCGGAATTGCAAAGAACGGTTTTAATACACCAGATTCACGGAGAAGAACAGTTTATCGCGGAGAAAGTAAAACACCTTTATTCGTCACTGCAAAAGGAGCAGATGTAGATGAAATAAAACAAAAAGTTGAACAAATGCACGGAAATTTCAGAATTCCGACCTTGCTTAAAAAATTAGATCAGCTTTCCCGAAGTTAAAATCATTTAATTTCCAACGCCTAAGTTCCTTTTAGACTTTTTTGATTGCAAATTTCTTTAAAGTGACAAATGTCATTCAAATATTATTTTTATTAAGTCTAAATAAATATAAATTTGTTTCAATTAAAAAGTTAAGTACTAAAACACATATCAATCATATCCATATCAATTTTTGTTTTTTCAACCGGCAAAATCTATTTGTCGGTTTTTTGATAAAGAGACTTTCGGTATTCAATTCCCCATTTGGCAATCTCATCAATAATCGGCTCAATGGTTTTTCCGTATTCTGTGATTTCATATTCCACAGTTACAGGTTTTGTGTCTAAAACAGTACGCTTGATCAGATGATTGATTTCCATATCCTGAAGCTCTTTTGAAAGCATTTTGGCAGCAATACCGTCAATTTCTCTTAAAAGATCCATAAAACGCATTTTTTCACTCTGCATTAAAGTTCCCAGAATATGAAACTTCCATTTTCCGGATAAAATTTCCATTGAATCCTTAATAGCGTTCATACGGTTTTTACAGATAGGAGTGATGTTCAGGTTAGCTTCTTTTTTCATGATTTTAAAATAAATTATATTCCTGTAAAGGTAATAAAAAAACAGTAAGGTAGTTTCCTCGAGGAAACCAGTTTCTAAAAGGAAATCCATTACAAAAGTATGATGATTAAATATTAGATTTGTGGTAACATTAAAAAGTGTGAAACCTTTATCATCACAAAAAATGATAAATAATAAAATACTAACATTTGTGTTCCTCACGGCGGCTTTAAGCAGTTGTAACGGACAAAGTGATAAAAGTAAAAAAATGGAAAACAGATCTGCAAATCCGCTATTATGCGATCCGGCAACAGGAGTTTGTGAAGTTCCCGGAGAGAAATTTGATATTGGGAATATTGATGTAAAAACTGACGAAAAATCTGTAAAAGTTATTTATTTTACAGACCCTATCTGTTCTTCTTGCTGGGGAATTGAACCTCAACTCAGAAAACTAAAACTGGAATACGGAGATAATGTAGATATAGAATACAGAATGGGAGGTCTTCTTCCGGACTGGAGCTATAACAGCGGAGGAATAAGCAAACCTTCGGACGTAGCACATCATTGGGATGAAGTAAGCTTGTACTACGATATGCCGATTGACGGAGATATATGGTTACAGGATCCGCTGGATTCTTCTTATCCGCCTTCCATTGCCTTTAAAGCAGCACAGATGCAGGACATAGAAAAAGCACTGGATTTCATGAGAGAACTTCGTGAAATGGTGTTTTTAAAGAAGAAAAATATTGCAAAATGGGAACATATTGCAACAGCTGCCCAAAAAGTAGGATTAAATACAGATCAGTTGAAAAAAGACTTTGAAGGAAGAGGAAAAGAGCTTTTTCAGGAAGATCTGAAACTGGCAAGAGAAATGGGGGTTCGTGGATTTCCTACGATGTTTTTTACCAATAATGCCGGAAAGAGAGAGATTGTTTACGGCTCAAAACCGTATGCATTCTACGAAACTGCTGTTCTGAGAGTAAATTCTGACACCAAGAAATCTGAATATTCCAAAAACTGGGAAAGTCTTTTTGCAAAGTATAATTCGCTTACCGCAAAAGAATTTTCAGAATTATCGGGAACGCCGAGAAAAGAAAGCGAAAGATTATTAAATGAGCTTTCCGACAAAGGAACGCTTGAAAAGCTTACCACCAAAAACGGTTCAATCTGGACCCTGAAATCGTAATTAATTTCATTAATATTTAGCAAGTTTTTTTAACAACCGGAAATTCAATGAATTTCCGGTTTTTGTTGTTTTGTAGCTAAATCAATTATTGTACATGAATTCTTTTATTAACCTTAAAATGTATATATAAGATTAAAACTAAAAGAATCTGCTCTTTAGGAGCAGATCCAGTAGATAAATACATCTCATTTTTTTAATTAGACAACAATAAAAAAGCACAGCCGACAATGCTGTGCTTAAATTTTTATAAATTTAATTGCGATTTCAGAGTTGAAAAAAGCAAAATATGTTTCCACTTCAGTTGTATTTCATAGTAAATGTAGGAATAAATTTTATGCCAAACAATAGACTTAATGTTAAAATTTACAACTGTGTGTTATCTTTGTGTTAATAAATCTCAAGGTTATTTTTCACGCAAAAATTGTTCGATAAAAAGATTTAAAGTTGTTTTTTCATTGTCATTTGCCTTATCATCCATTTTTCCATGATTAATCGTGGTTGCCTGAACCGTAATATGGAATTTTTTTTGCTCTTCCATTGTCGGCAAAACTCCTTCATCGGCAGGATAGTCGTTTGAGCGTAAAGTATAAATTTTCGGAATCAAAGTTTTGGGCAGATACATTCTCCGGTTATCCAGGGTAATCATTTTATACACAAAATCGGGATACTTATTGGCGAAAAGAGCCGTCATATCTCCGCCGTTCGAATGTCCTATTAAAGTAAGATGTTTATAATCAAGCTCAGATTTCGTTTTTTTTAATTCATTCAAAACAAATAAAATATTTTCTGTACCACGTTCCCAAAAAGGCATTCTTACGATTTGAGGTTTTCCCTCTGAAGGAATAAGCTGATCTGTGGAAAGTTCATGCTGAATACTCACCACAAAATAACCTTTAGAAGCCATATTTTCCTTTAAGTAAGAATATTTTAAATAGTCTCCGCCTGTATTGCCACCATATCCATGACTGAAAATGACAATCTGTTGTTTTGAAATTTTTTCTGATGTTTTGGGACTGAAATAAGCTACCGGAATTTTCCGGTTTCTTGATTTATCAAACATAGTCAGAGTATCTAATTTTACAGGATAAATGCTGTTCGGATTTGTATTTTTTTTCGTTGAACAGCTCAGCATTATCAAAGCAGTTAAAAATAAAAAAAAGGAATTATATTTCATGGTAAAGTTAAATGTGTGAAGTTGTTTTAAAGTAAGAATTTTTGCTCCTTTAAAAGCAGAATCTTTGCAGAAACAAGAAATCCGTAGAGTGATATCTATATTACGATAAATAAGCTAAAGATAGCGTTCCTACGGAACACCAAACGTCATCATTATATGTTGTTTACACAGATAAAACTCCATAGAGCTTTCTGATATTTTATTTTAAATAATTAAAGTTGTTTAAACTAAATTCAGAATTAACCACAAAAGGCACAAAAGACAATGTTAAAGCGAATTTCAATACTATTCAAAGCGCTCAAAAGAATAAAAATCAAAGATTTTTAAAAACTATTGTGAACTTTTTCATTGATAATGATCAACTTTAAATAAAAGTTTAGTTATCTTTTGTGACTTTTGTGGTTAAATAAAAAGTTTAAACAGACTCAATTTTAATATATAAAACAGAGAGCAATTGTACTCTCTGTTTTTATTTAGTTTTCCAGTTTTTCTTTAATATATCGTGCTGTATGAGATTTCTTATTTTTTGCCAGTTCTTCGGGAGTTCCGGTGAAGACAACCTCACCGCCGTGTTTTCCGGCTTCAGGACCGATGTCGATGATGTAATCTGCAGATTTAATGATATCGGGTTGATGTTCAATCACGATTACAGAATGTCCAAGATCAATCAAAGCCTGTAAAGACTTCAGCAATTTCTGAATATCATGGAAATGAAGTCCCGTTGAAGGTTCGTCAAAAATAAATAACGTCTTATCTGTTGTAACTCCTTTTACAAGGAAGGATGCCAGTTTTACACGCTGTGCTTCACCGCCGGAAAGGGTAGAAGAGCTCTGTCCTAACTGCAAATATCCTAAACCTACATCCTGTAAAGGTTTTAATTTGGTTGCGATCTTTTCTTCCTTATTATCTTTGAAAAATTCCAAAGCTTCATCCACGGTCATGTGAAGAATATCTGAAATATTTTTTTCGTCGTACTTTACTTCCAGAATTTCGCTTTTGAAGCGGGTTCCTTTACAAACTTCACATTCAAGCTCAATATCTGCCATAAACTGCATGGAAACGTTGATAACGCCTTCTCCTTTACATTCATCACATCTTCCGCCATCTACGTTAAAGGAAAAATGTTTCGGTTTATAGCCCATCATTTTTGCGATTTTCTGCTTAGCAAAAAGATCTCGGATGTCGTCGTATGCTTTCAGATACGTTACAGGATTGGATCTTGAAGACTTTCCGATAGGATTCTGGTCGATGAGTTCAATATGCTGAATCAGTTTTTTCGGAAAATCCACAGAATCGTAATCTCCTTTTTTACCGCCCATTCCAAGCTGAATCTGGATATCATTGGTAAGAATTTCCTTCATTAAAGTTGATTTTCCACTTCCTGAAACCCCCGAAATTACAACGAGATTTTCCAAAGGAATATCAACATCAATATTCTTAAGGTTATTTTGTCTTGCTCCTTTTATGTGAATCCATTCTTTACCTTTTCTCCGCTTTTTGGGAACTTCAATTTCCAGTCTTCCGGTAAGATATTTTGAAGTTAATGTATCTGCATCTTTCAGCTCTTTGTAATCTCCTGCGAAAACCAATTCTCCACCAAGATAACCTGCTTCAGGACCAATATCAATAATGTAATCCGCTGCTTTCATCACGTCTTCGTCATGTTCCACAACGATTACCGTATTGCCAAGGTCACGCAGATTCTGTAAAACTTCAATTAAATTTTCCGTATCTCTGGAGTGAAGTCCTATTGAAGGCTCGTCCAGAATATAAATAGAACCCACCAAAGAACTTCCTAAACTTGTCGCAAGATTAATTCTCTGGCTCTCACCACCGGAAAGTGTATTGGATGTTCTGTTTAAGGTTAAATAGCCTAAACCAACTTTTAACAAGAACTCCAGTCGGGTGGTGATTTCGTACAATAATCTTTTGGCAACTTCCTGATCGTGTTCGGATAATTTTAAGCTTTTAATTAAAGGAAAAAGCTCATCCAGAGGAAGCTCGATCATAGATTGGATATTGTGTCCGTCGATTTTTACCCAGCTTGTTTCTTCACGCAGTCTCAAACCTTCGCAAGTCGGGCAAAGAGTCTTTCCGCGATAACGTGAAAGCATAACACGGTACTGAATTTTATACAGATTTTCCTCAAGCATTTTGAAGAAATTGTCAATCGATGGGAACGTGCTTTTTCCGTCTCCTTTCCAAAGGTACTTTTTCTGTTCTTTGGTTAACTGATGATACGGCTTATGAATCGGGAAGTCTTTTGCTTTTTTAATGAAATCTTTTTTCCATTCGCTCATGCTTTCTCCTTTCCATGAAGCAACCGCATCTTCGAAAACGGACAATGTTTTGTTGGGAATTACAAGATCTTCATCAATTCCGATCACTTTTCCGTATCCTTCACAAGTAGGACACGCTCCGTAAGGATTATTAAAGCTGAAAAAATGAACATTCGGTTCTAAAAACTCGATTCCGTCCAGTTCAAATTTGTTTGAAAACTCTTTTACTTTTCCGGTATCAACATTTTTTAATGAACAATATCCGCGACCTTCATAGAAAGCCATCTGGATAGAATCGGCAAGACGCTGAAGAAAACTTTCATCTTCCTCGTAAGTAAAACGGTCGATAACCAGATTTATTTCCATTCCTTTTTCGGGAGTAAAACCAAAACTTTCGAGATCTTCAATTCCTGCAACGTTTCCATTAATTTCGAGCCTTGTAAAACCTGCCAATTTCAGAACATTTAAATTTTCTCCAAAATTTGCAGCATCGTAATCATAAGGAGCTGTTAATAAAAAGGAAGTTTCTTTTTTTGAAGATTTAATAAAATCTACGACATCGGAAACCGAATCTTTTTTTACCTCTTCGCCTGAAACCGGAGAAAATGTTTTTCCGATTCTTGCGAAAAGAAGCTTCATGTAATCGTAGATCTCCGTAGAAGTTCCTACCGTAGATCTGGGATTTGAAGAAATTACTTTCTGCTGAATGGCAATAGAAGGTGCCAAACCTTTGATATCGTCAACTTTAGGTTTTTCTAATTTTCCTAAAAACTGACGTGCGTAAGAGCTTAAACTCTCTACATATCTTCGCTGTCCTTCCGCGTAAATGGTATCAAACGCTAATGAAGATTTTCCGCTTCCGGAAACTCCTGTAATAACGATGAGTTTGTTTTTCGGGATAAGAACATCTATGTGTTTCAGATTATTAAGATGTGCATTCTTAACGAAAATCTGTTTTTTAATATCTATATCTGTTGTATGAGCCATAGTAAAATTAAGACTAACAAAATTACGAATTTTTGGCGGATTACAGGCCGATATAATTTTTGGTAATTACTTACGTTTTTACACTACAAAGGGAAAACCATAAAAATATGTTAATTTTTCTCTTATGAGTGAACCATTATTAAACAGATTGCATCTTTCATAATGTAAACTTAATATTTACTATACCATGATAAACACTAATATAAAGTCTGTACTTGAATTGCTCCAGACTTTTTCAACGGAGGAAAAATGTATCGATTATCTTGAACAGATGAGATGGGGAGGAATAATAGAGAGTCCTTTCGATTCTGAATCTCAAGTATATAAATGTAGTAAAAATCGATATAAATGTAAAAATACAGGAAAATATTTCAATGCCAAAACCGGCTCTATGTTTGAAAATTCCAAAATTAGCCTACAGAAGTGGTTTCTGGCGATCTGGCTGATAACTTCCCACAAAAAAGGAATAAGTTCTCTACAGCTTGCAAAAGATATTGATGTAACACAAAAAACAGCCTGGTTTATGCTGCAAAGAATACGCGCCTGCTTTGGAATTGAAAATCATAATGAATTGGAAGGAACTGTAGAGTGTGATGAAACTTTTATCGGTGGAAAAAATAAAAACAGACATAAAAATAAAAAAGTAAAAAATTCGCAGGGAAGAAATTATAAAGACAAAGTGCCGGTAATGGGAATGTTGCAGAGAGGAGGCAAAATGAATGCTTTTGTAGTAGATGATACCAAGAAACTGAGTATTCAGCCCCTGATCTATAAATACGTTGTTAAGAAGGAAACCAGATTAATAAGCGATGAATGGTGGGGTTATGAAGGATTACGGAGAACTTATGATCATAAGATTGTAGATCATTCAAAAAAAGAATATGTAAATTCTGCAGACAGTAGTATTCATACCAATACTATTGAAGGTTTGTGGAAAATTTTAAAAAATTCTCTGAACGGAACTTACAACCATGTTTCTAAAAAGCATCTTCAGAAATATGTAGACGAATTCGTATATAAATTTAATTTAAGGGAAATATCAGATGGTGATAAATTCAGGTATTTTCTTATAAACAGTGAAGTGAGGACGAAATATAAAGATTTAGTTAAGGATAAAAACTAATTTATTTACTACGTTATATTGTTTTTTAGTTTAAATATTTAATTATTTGAGTAATAAATAATAATATATATTTGGATCATAAATTAATAATATAATTTTTTTCATTTTTGTAGTTAATGGCTAAAGCTATGTGATAAAAAAGTTTTAATTTAATATAGCCGATAATATCTAATAACTAAAAAAATGACACCAAAACAATTAAAACACCAAAATGTTAAAAATATAACCGATAAAGGAAGTATCTATTTTGATATAGCAGATATAAAAGAAAATCATCCGGACTTAAAGGTTGATACAGAGAAAATAATATCAGTACATGGTGTAAAAGTTATCAAAGCGAAATATATTTCAGAATGTACAGACTTTGATAAGAGTATAAAAGGAATCTTTAAAAAGGAATAATAAAGTCACTTAGTGTAGAATTGTATATACTTACCTAAGCTAATAACCACCGTAATAAGTATTTAACAGTCTGGTGAATTTTTTAAGTATTTTTAAGTTCAAAGTATTGTTTTTTATTTTAAAATTTGTTAAAATTGTACCCATAAATATGTAATATAGAAATGAGAAAGCTGTTCAGAGATCTTATTACACATTTAATGAGAAAAAGATAATGAAATTACTTCCCAAGATGCGATTTTTCAGTCGCATCTTTTTTTATGACAACTATCATTTGGCTTTCTTCATGATCTCCAGTACTTTTGCGCTCACGAAACTAACTGAGAATAAAACTGATTATGATTAAAAGAATACTTCCTGTTTTTCTTGTAGGAGCTTTCTGCTTTACGCACGCACAGGAAAAATCTACCGATATTGAAACAATTGAGGTTCAGGGAAAACTTATTTCAACCCCTTACAAAACGGCAAACCAGAATATTACCATCATTACAAGAGAAGAAATCATCAATTCTCCTGCAAAAAGCATCGATGAAATTCTTCAGCAGGTTCCGGGAATGGATATCAGAAGGAGAGGAGCCAATGGAGTACAGAGTGATATCGGTTTTCGGGGAAGCTCTTTCGAGCAGGTTCTTCTGCTTTTAAACGGAATCCGTATGAACGATTCTCAAACCGGGCATAACTCCATGAATCTTCCGGTAGATCTTGATGATGTGGAGAGAATTGAAGTAATAAAAGGTCCTGCAGCAAGAAGATTCGGGCAGAATGCCTATGCCGGAGTGATTAATGTGATCACCAAAACAAATCCCGGAAAAAGAGTAAAAATAAATGCAGAAGGCGGAGATTATGAAACGTATGGTTTTGGTATGAACGCACAGCTTGGAAATGAAAAATTTTCCAATTCTTTACAGGCTAATTCTGCAAGTTCAGAAGGATATATGTACAATACAGATTATGAGATCAGAAATGTATTTTATCAGAGTAAACTGAATATAAAAGAAGGTGATATCAGGCTTCAGGCTGGTTTTTCTGAGAAGAAATTCGGAGCAAACGGTTTTTATGCATCGAAAGCAGCTACGGAACAGTATGAAGAGACGCAGGCTTCAATTGTAAGTTTAGCACATCAGCAAAGATTTGGTAAGATGAAGCTCAGTTCAAATGTCTACTGGAGAAGAGGGCAGGATATGTATCTTTTCAACAGACAAAAGCCTGAAATTTACCGAAACATGCACATCGGGAACAATGTAGGAGGAGAAGTAAATTCTACTTACGAATGGAGATTGGGAACAACAGGAATAGGAGTAGAACTAAGGAAAGAATTTCTGGTAAGTAACAATTTAGGAGAAAGAAACCGTTTTGTTTCACAGGTTTTCTTTGAGCACCATTTTGCTTTATTAGATAAAAAACTAAACATTACTCCAGGAATTTCCTGGGCAAATTATTCCAAAGAAGGAAACTTTTTCTATCCCGGTCTGGATGTAGGATTTAGCTTTAACCAAAACAATAAAATCTACGGAAATATTGCAAAAGTTCACAGGGTTCCTACCTTCACAGATCTGTATTATGTAAGCAAAACGGAAGTTGGAAACCCTAATCTTAAACCTGAAAGTGCGGTATATGCAGAAGTGGGATACCAATATCAGACGAAAAATATTCTGGCGAAAGTGAGCGGATTCCTTCGTGATTCCGGAAATGCAATCGACTGGACAAAAATTAAACCGAATGATGCAGTCTGGTATGCACAGAATATAGGAGATACCACTTTAAAAGGAATGGAAGCTGAACTGAATCACAGATTAACTGAATGGCTGAAATATACGGTCGGCTATACTTATCTGGATAACAAAGCGAATCAGTCTGATAATTTTGTAGCAAGATATGTTCTGGATAATTTAAAACATCAGTTTATTGCAAAGCTGGAAACAAAATTCCTGAAAAACTTTACCAATGAAGTAGTTTACCGTTATAATGAAAGACTGAATAACGGAAGCTACAATCTTCTGGATGAAAAACTGAGTTTTGCCAAAAAAGATTTTTCAGTGTACGTTTTGATCAATAATTTAACAAATACTTCATATACAGAAACTTTTGGAGTTCCAATGCCACAAAGATGGTTCCATATTGGTTTATCGTATACTATTAATATTAAGTAAATGTTAATTAATGATGAATTAAAGTTAATATTACGAAATTGTTAATTCATTTACATTTGCAAAAATTTTTTAGATGAAACTATTTGTGAGTTTGGGTTTACTTTTAGGGGTTACATTTTTTAAAGCACAGGAACATATTTCCAGCTTCAACGCACTCACCATCACTTACAAATTTCATCCTAAATTTTTCCTTTATCTGGAAGGACAGTCAAGAGGAATTGAAGAATATACATACCCCGATTACTACGAAATTAAAGGAGGATTGGGGTATAATCTTACCAAAAATCATAAACCTTTTATCGGTTTGGGAAGATATGCGACTTATAAAGATCGCTCTATCAACAAAGAAGAGTTCCGGGTATGGTTACAGGACGTAATCGATTTTAAAAAAGGAATTGTAAAGTTTGAAAACAGAATCCGTGCAGAAAAATCATGGTTTTATGAACCTCAGTCTGACAAAAATTCTGAAAGAATGCGTTACCGTTACCGTTTGAACGTAAGTGTTCCACTTAATGCAAAAGAAGTAAAGAAAGGAACTGTGTTTGCCAATGCATACGATGAGGTTTTTTTTGTAAGTCCTATGAAACCGACTTTTGCAAGAAACAGAGTGTACGTTGGCGGTGGTTATCAGATCGATAATAGTGTGGGAGTTGTTGCGGGATATCTTTGGCAGAGAGAATTCAATGCTTCCTCAAACCAGAATTTTCATTTCCTGTATGTTGCTTTAAACATTAATATCGACGGAACCAAACATCCTGTTAAAACATTTGAATATCCTGGTGCGGATTAATAAGCTTTCTCTAATCTTTTCTGATATTCAATAAGCTCTTCTTTAAAATCGGTATAGATTTTATTGATTGTGATCTGATATTCATTAATCAAAGAAAATAAAACATCCACTTCCTTCTGAATATATTTGTCATGATTGAAATAAATGTATTCAGAACTGATGAAATCTTTCATAAGCTGTTTATTTTCAATTGTTAAAAAGTCTTTGTATGCAGATTCTTCCGTAAAATGTTTCAGGATATCTTTAAACGGTTTTTCATTCTTTAGTAAAACAGCTCTGTGCTTACGAATTTCTTCCAATGGCAAAGTTACCATCATAAATTCCAGATGAGGGGTGAAATTATTGATAGAATTCTGAAAGACATCAAATTCTGTATCCAGTAAAGCAAATTTTCTGTATTTATCGGCTAAAATTTCTTTTTCGTGATCATCGGCGAGACTGTAAAAGTATCTGAAAACAAGAATGTCATTTTCGAGTAGATGCTTTTTAAGGATTTCAAGCTCTTCTTTAATTTTCGGAATTAAAAGTCCGGCTTCTTTTGATTTATATAATCTTCCTTTGTAGGTAAAGGTTTTAATAGCTTTCGGATTGGCAACCAGATAATCCAATGTATAGAGATCGCTTTCTGCTCCTGCTTTTTCATAAACCAAAGTAACTTTTTTATCACTGAAAAAATCCTGCTTTTCTGTAACTTGAGTATCATTTATAAGCTCATCAATATTTTCCAGAACAGGATTATGACTTTCATAATATCCGTTGAACCCCGAACTTATCAGTCTGTAAGGGTATTTTTCATTGTAAAGCTGAAGAAATAGATCATTATCATCAATTATCTTACCCGTATTTTTGATATTGTATAAAGTCAGATATTTACTCGTTAAAATTTTACATACTTCTGAATATCCGCGAATGATATTTTTTGCCAGATTATTGTTTTCCGCAGTATTTTTTGTTTCGTTTTTCCGGATCATTTCAATTCTTTTATCCGTTTCAGGATGATATGACCACTGATCTTCAATTTTTACGTTTGTTTTATTATATCGGGTTATATCTTCAAGATCAACTTTCGGAAGACCATGTTCAAAAAGATGATTATTTCTTTCGCTGAAAACCTTCATCAGCAAAGTCTGGTTTTCAAATAAATTTTCAGGCAAATATTGGTTGTTAGTGTCTGCATAAAACATAAATGCACTGTTGAACGCAGCATTGCTTAGTTCCAATCTTAATAATGAAGAAGCCTGTTCTTTGGGATTGGTAACGTACGTCGCCACTGCATCGGCATGAAATTCCATTTCTCTTCGTAAAGAAGCATTGTTTTTAAACAGAAAATCTGAAAACATCTTTAAAATATACTGAAAAACGTTTATAAATCCTACCGAAATAACTCCTGTGATCTGAAATGCCCAATGTCCTGAACCGTGCTTAATAGAATTTTCAAAATCTTTATTGTTATAAACCGTATCAAAAATAATTTTTTCAGCCTGATTCACGTATCCTCCAATTTTCATGCTTCGCTGCGAGAAATGTCCGAATTCATGCGCAAGAACGGTTTTAAGCTCACCAACTGTTAAAGAATTTACCAGTCCGATGCCGATGGTAAGATTTTTTTTAACGGGTAAAAACATACTCCAGAACGGAGAACTGTAACTTACACTTGCGTTAACTTCCGGCGACAAAAAAACTTTTCCGGGTGTGCTTACTTTTGTCTCACGAATAATTTCATCAATGATGCCAAAAAGTTCAGGCTGACTCTTTCTGTCGATTTCTATTAAATGTCTTGTGGTGTACGTATTTTTTTTGAAAATAAATTTGATGAGGAAATAAAAAACAATGAATCCTATACTTATAAGTCCCAAAGCAATAATGGCTGTAAAATAATTTGCATATAATGCGACAAGCCTTATCGCTCCATAGCCCAGCAGAAAAATCATCAGCAGAGAGATAAGAATCAGGATAAGGTATATAACAAAGAATAAAGATACCGAAATAACAGCAGAAATCAACTTAGAACGGTAAGTTGATGAAATAGGAGGAAGGTTATTAGTCATTGTGTGTTTTTTATGTTTTTCTAATATTTTTCAATCAGATAATGATAGGCTTTCAGGTATTTATTAAATCTTTTAATATCTTTTGGAGTGAGTTCCCGGTTAACCCTTCTCAGATCCATATTATCGCGCAGATCGTTTAATTTTACGGCAACCGCAAGAGGAGAACGTTCGGTTCTTCTTACGAAATCATCATAATCTTCATCAGGATCAAATTTTGTGAGGCAGCTTATCGCAAAAATAATATACTCCGGAAATCCCTGATCTCTTAAATAATCAAGGCTGAATTCCTGAGGATGATCTTCAACAACATCGTGTAAAACGCCTACAATTTTTTCGTCCATTGTTTTTCCGTATTCCATTACCCGCATAACGTGTGCAATGTATGGAGCGTGATATTTGTCGGTTTGTCCTTTATGTGCCTTATCGGCTATTTTTATTGCCCGGTGGAGCATTTCTTCTTTTGTCATTTTTTGTAAAGTAGATTACAAAAATAAAAAATGCCTCAAAACTATGAGACATTTTACAAAAATTATTTTAGGATATCTTTTTAATCGAGTTCTTCTTCCACGGAGGCGTTTGGCGCATTGTTTTTTACAGATTCAATGCCTTTTTCCATGCCGTTGTCAGATTCATACATCTGGCTGCTTCCGATAACCTGCCCGTTGGTAGCTTTCAGATTAAAATAAAAACGATCGTCTTTTGCGGTAAGTCTTTCAAATTTAGAGTCGTCCTGAGAGTTTTTTCTTACCGACTCAACACCATTCTGGCATCCTGCTTTAGAACTGTAACCTTCGCTGGAAAGAATTACCTGTCCGTTTGCCGCCTTTAAATTAAATTGAAACTCACCGTTTTTTCTTGTAGAAATAATAAATTTTCCTATGTGTATAATAATTTTTTAAAATTTGTTTATTTGGATGTTGAAGGAAGCTCTTTCTCCTCTTTTTTTGGTGCTTCCGGAGCAATAGAATTCAGCATTTTATAATCGTGATGATCTGTTTTGTTGTTTTTAAGACCAGAATACGCTGTTCCTTCTTTCGGTTTTGCAGAAGGCATTTTATACAAGTTTCTTTGATCCGATTTCTGCGGCGGTTGAATTGTCTTGGAATCCATTTTATAAATCCCGACAGAATCTGTTCTCGGAATTAAAGGTTTTCTGATTTTTTGCTGTGCTGAAAGTGAAGCTGAAAACAGCAGAATGGCTAATAATGTTATTCTCATTTTTTGTATTTACGTTAAAAGTATAAAAAATAATTGAATTTAAAAAAAGGTTAAATGTAATATTTCAAAGACAATTGAATTTTCTTTTTTATTACATCTGAAAAATTTTAATTGAAAAATCATTACTTTTGAAAACAACAAAAAAATTATAACTATGAAATGGTACTTAAAAGTATTAAAACAGTACGCTGATTTTAACGGAAGAGCAAGAAGAACTGAATATTGGATGTATCTTTTATTTAATCTGATTTTTGCAGTTATTGCTGCGGTATTAGATAATATTCTTGGTTTGAAATTTTCACCTGAAATTCCTTATGGATACCTTTATCTATTGTATGCGCTGGTAACTTTTCTTCCGGGACTGGCTGTTTCTGTAAGAAGATTGCATGACGTGGATAAAAGCGGGTGGTTCCTGTTTATTTCTTTAATTCCTATTATCGGGGGAATATGGCTTTTAGTGTTGTATGCGACTGAAGGAACACAAGGTAGAAATCAATATGGAGATGATCCTAAAGGAAACTATAACGAAATAAACGAAATTGGACAAAAACAATTTTAATAAAAAAAATCCCGAAAGTAATTTCGGGATTTTCTATTACATTCAAACTATTTTTAATAGTGTCCTTTCTCAATAAAATGAGCTGCCACTTTTTCTGTTAGTGCAACCACATTAGGATGGTTGGTGTACTTCGTGAATCTTCTTAATCCGGAAAGCATCATTCTCTGCTCGTCACCTTCTGCAAAAGAAACAATTCCTTCTTTTGCTGCAACGATGATTTTTTCAACTGCTTTGTATAGGTTTAACTGAGCCATTGCTGCTTCCACAGAATCAGGAGAGAAATGTTTTTCAACTCTTAAAACGGCAGATTCTGCCATATAAATCTGGTTAAGAATTTCTGAAGCGTTTAACAGTAAATGCTGCTGTTTTTCAATATCCATCATGTATTTCTGAAGCGCTGCTCCGGAAACCATTAAGAATACTTTTTTAAGATTCGCAATAATGGCTTTTTCTTCGCTCATGAAAGCTGAATAATCCGGAACTTCGAATGAAGGAATTCCCATCAGTTCTTTGCTGATTGCCATTGCCGGAGATAATAAATCCAATTCTCCTTTCATCGCTTTCTTGATAAGCATTCCAACTGCTAATAATCTGTTGATTTCATTGGTTCCTTCATAAATTCTTGAGATTCTTGAATCTCTCCACGCCGCTTCCATCGGAGTATCTTCAGAGAATCCCATTCCTCCGTACACCTGAATTCCTTCATCTGCTGAATGCTGAGATAAATCTGAAACGAAAACTTTAAGAATTGAACATTCTACAGCGAATTCTTCAACTCCTTTCAATTCAGCAGCCTGATGATCCAGTCCTCCTGCAACAAGTTCTTCGATTTTGTCTTCAATATTTTTTGCTGCTCTGTAAGATCCTGCTTCACTTACGAAAACTCCGGTTGCCATTTCAGCCAGTTTCTTTCTTATTGCTCCGAAAGTCGAAATAGAAACTCCGAATTGTTTTCTCTCGTTAGAATATTGAATAGAGTGGTTTAAAATTCTTCTCTGCGCATCCAGACAAGCCGCCGCTAATTTGATACGGCCAACATTCAGCGCGTTTAAAGCGATTTTAAATCCGTTGTTTCTTTCTCCTAATAGGTTTTCAACAGGAATTTTCATGTCATTAAAGAAAACCTGACGCGTAGAAGAGGCACGAATACCCAATTTGTGTTCTTCTTCACCAAAAGTAAGGCTTTCAGGATTTTCCAGTTCTGAACGGTTGATCACGAAACCTGTGATGTTTTTATCATCATCAATTTTGGCAAACAAAGTAAAAGTATCGGCAAATCCTGCATTGGAAATCCACATTTTCTGTCCGTTGATGATGTAGTGTTTTCCGTCTTCAGACAATTTTGCTCTTGTTTTCCCTGAATTGGCATCAGAACCTGCATCCGGTTCAGTCAAGCAATAAGCACCGAATTTTGTTCCGGCTGCTAAATCCGGAAGATATTTTTGTTTCTGAGCTTCTGTTCCGTAAAGAACGATCGGAAGGGTACCGATTCCGGTATGCGCTCCGTAAGCTGTTGCCAATGAACCTGTAACTCCGGAAATGTAATCGCAGGCAAGCATGGTTGTTACGAATCCCATTCCAAGACCTCCGTAATTCTCAGGAACAGCAATTCCCAATAGTCCCATTTCTCCAAGTTTACGCATTACTTCTTCGGTAAATGCATAATCTTTTTTTTCGAAACGTTCTTTTTGCGGAACTACTTCTCTGTCTATAAATTCTTTCGCAGAATCGCGAAGCATTTTTTGTTCTTCATTCAGTTCTTCAAGACTGAAAATTTCGTTTGCAGGAATTTCTTTAATTAAGAATTCTCCACCTTTTACTATATTTCCCATTTAATATTTGATTTTTTTCTTTTTTAGTTATAATAATTCAAAGATTGAAGCTGCTCCCTGTCCTGTTCCAACGCACATTGAAACCAAACCATATTTATTTCCGCGTTTTCTCATTTCGTCAAGAAGCTGAACAGTTAATTTTGTTCCGGTACATCCAAGAGGGTGACCTAAAGCAATCGCACCTCCGTTTACATTTAAAATGTCCGGATTTAAGCCTAATTCCTTTTTGATTGCTACTGATTGAGAGGCAAATGCTTCGTTCAGTTCGATAAGCTCAATATCTTTTAATTCCAGACCTGCCTGTTTTAAAGCTTTCGGGATTGCATAAATTGGTCCCATTCCCATGATTCTTGGTTCCAATCCTGCTGCGGCATAAGCAACCAATCTTGCTTCAGGTTCAAGTCCCAATTCTTTTACCATTTCTTCGCTCATGACCATTACGAAAGCTGCTCCATCACTCATCTGGGATGAGTTTCCGGCAGTTACACTTCCTCCGTTGGCAAATACAGGTCTTAATTTCGCAAGACCTTCAAGTGATGTATCTGCTCTCGGACCTTCATCTACTGAAAAATCAAACTTTTTAGTCTGCATTTTCTGGTTTTCGTCTAAGAAATTATATTCAACAGGAATCGGAACGATCTGATTTTTAAATTTTCCTTCCTGATTTGCTTTTAAAGCTTTCAAGTGAGATTCAAACGCAAACTGATCCTGTTCTTCTCTTGTAATTTTATATTGCTTGGCAACTTCTTCCGCCGTGTAACCCATTCCCCAATAATAATCAGGATTTGTTTTGGCAATCTGAGTTTCAGGAACCGGTTTGTAACCACCCATCGGAATGTAAGACATCGATTCCGTACCTCCTGCAATAATGCAGTCTGCCATTCCTGCCTGAATTTTTGCAGAAGCAATCGCAATCGCCTCACTTCCTGATGCACAGTATCTGTTTACGGTAACTCCGGGAACTTTGTCAGTGTTAAGCCCCATTAAAGAAATCAGACGTGCCACATTTAAGCCCTGTTCAGCTTCCGGCATCGCATTTCCTACGATAAGGTCATCGATTCTGTTTTTGTCTAATTGCGGAAGTTCAGCCATTAATTTTTCAATTACGGTTGCCGCCATTACATCGGGTCTTGTGAATCTTAAACTTCCTTTTGGTGCTTTACCAACGGCAGTTCTGAACCCTTTTACTATATATGCTGTTTTCATAAATTGTATAATGTATTATTGTATGATGTACAATGTATTTAAGTTTTAACTTGAATAAACTTTTTTCAGTTTAATAATCATATTTTGGATATACTGTATTTCAGTAAGAGTCTTTTGAAATTTATCCTCCGGAAAAAATTCACATTCTTTGGCGATTATGATTTGAGTCTCAAATTCAAAAGAAGAACCCAAAGCAATATTTAAAAAATGTGAAAACTGAGCTTTAGTATCTCTTCCAGCACCTTCAGCTATGTTTGAAGGAATAGAATATAACGATCTTCTGGATTGAGATATAAGACCAAATAATTCGTCTTTTGGAAATTCTTTTGAAAAAAAATAATATGTTTTGCAAAGTTGAATTGATTTTTTCCAAACTTCAAGTTGCCGAAAATCATGCATATTAAAATACTTTTTACGTTAATACTCTCTACATTTTACAGATAGATCTAATTTCTCAACGGTTTACCATTCTGTAACATATACTGAATTCTCTCCAGTGTTTTTCTTTCCCCGCAAAGCTGTAAGAATGTTTCTCTTTCGAGATTCAATAGATACTGCTCCGTTACAACCGTTGGTTCAGAAAGATTTCCACCTACCATTACGTTGGCTAATTTATCTGCAATTTTTTTGTCATGTTCAGAAATATAATTTCCGGTTAACATTTGGTCTGTTCCTACGTAGAACATTCCTAAAGCGTCTTTACCTAAAACTTTTACTTTTTGCTCGATAGGCTGCGTGTAACCGTGTTCTGCTAAACTTTTAGCCAGCATCTTAGCCGTTTTGATCTGGGTTCTCTTATCTACGGAAACAATATCTTTTCCATGTTCTAAAATTCCCATATCGTAGGCTTCATAAGCGGAAGTTGCCACTTTACCCATTGCGATATTCATGAAAGCCTCACGAAGTCTGTTGTTTTTCACGTCATCGCTGTGGAATTCTCTTGAAGTTCTTAACGTTAATTCCTTGGTTCCTCCACCGCCAGGAATTACACCCACTCCGGTTTCTACCAATCCGATGTATGTTTCTGCTGCTGCAACCACTCTGTCGGCGTGCATCGTCATTTCGCAACCACCACCAAGTGTCATTCCGTGAGGAGCAACAACCACAGGAATAGAAGAGTAACGAACTCTCATCATTGATTTCTGGAAATAAGCAATCGCCATATTGAGATCATCCCAATCCTGTTCGATAGCCATCATTAAAATCATCGCTAAATTAGCTCCTACAGAGAAATTCGTACCCTGATTTCCGACAACCAATCCGTCATATTCTTTTTCAGCTAAATCAATTGCTCTGTTTAAGCCATCCAGAACTTCCCCTCCTAAAGAATTCATTTTGGAACGGATTTCAAAGTTGATAATTCCGTCGCCTAAATCTTCGATGGCAGAACCTGAATTGCTCCACAGCGTTTTATTTTTTCTGATATTATCTAAAATAATGAAAGAATCCTGTCCCGGAATGGTGTTGTAAACTCCTGAATTTTTATCAACGTAAATACTTTGTCCTTCATCATTCACTTTATAGAAAGATTCAACGTTTTTCACCCAGTCTGAAACTTCGTAACCTGCTTCTTTAGCCAGTTCGATACCTTTTTGAACACCAACTGCATCCCAGATTTCAAAAGGACCGTTTTCCCAGCCAAAACCGGCTCTCATTGCATCGTCGATTTTGTAAACCTCATCGGAAATCTCAGGAACTTTATGAGAAACGTAGGCGAATAATGCACCCAAAGATTTTCTGTACAATTCTCCCGCTTTATCTTTTCCACCGATTAATACTTTGAATCTATCAATCGGTTTGTCGATATTTTTAGTTAATTCTAAAGTTGCAAAAGAAGATTTTCCCTGAAGTTCGTATTCTAAAGTATCCAGATTTAATCCGTGAATTTCAGATTTTCCTTCTGCATTTTTCACTTTTTTATAGAAACCTCCATCTGTTTTGGATCCTAACCATTTATTATCAACCATTTTCTGGATGTAATCCGGAAGGGCAAAAACATTATTGAAGTCATTGGCCTCAGCACCGCTTTGGCGAACACCGTTTGCCACCATTACCAATGTATCAAGACCTACAACATCCGCTGTTCTGAAGGTCGCAGATTTTGGGCGCCCAATTACAGGACCTGTTAATTTATCAACTTCAGAAACGGTTAACCCTAATTTCTGAACATTGTGAAGCAAATCCATCATAGAGAAAACGCCGATTCTGTTGGCGATAAATGCTGGAGTATCTTTTGCTAAAACGGTTGTTTTTCCTAAGAATTTTGCCCCGTAATTCATGTAGAAGTCGATAACTTCAGGAGCCGTATCGTTTGTCGGAATGATCTCTAAAAGAGGAAGATATCTTACAGGATTAAAGAAGTGTGTTCCTGCAAAATAATGTTTGAAATCCTCGCTTCTTCCTTCTGTTAATAAATGAATAGGAATTCCGGAAGTATTGGAAGAAATCAGCGTTCCCGGTTTTCTGAACTGCTCGATTTTTTCGTAAACGGATTTTTTGATGTCCAGTCTTTCAACCACAACCTCAATAATCCAGTCTGTATTTTTTATTTTTGGTAAATCATCATCAAAGTTTCCAACCTTTATTCTGTCTGCAAATTTTGGAGAATAGAGCAGTGCCGGACTTGCTTTTTTGAGTTTTTCAAAGTTTTCTGAAGCGATTCTGTTTCGTACCGCTTTGTCATCTTTGGTCAAACCTTTTTTCTGTTCAGCTTCAGAAAGTTCAAAAGGAACAATATCCAGCAACAAAACTTCTACTCCAATATTGGCAAAGTGTGCTGCAATACCGCTTCCCATAATTCCTGAACCAAGAACTGTAACGTGTTTGATTCTTCTTTTCATTTGATTTATTATTTGTAATTGTATTAATTCTTTTGTTTGGTCATTCTAAATGATATAAATAGATTCTTTATTCGTCAGAATGACATCTTGCAGATTTTATTTTTTGTTGTTTAAGTCGGTTGCAATTTTCATTATTTCGCTCATCACTTCCTTGAAGGTATCAAGCTTTTCCGGAGAGATTTTTTCCATCACTCTCTTGTTGAAATTTACTACAACTTCCTTAGACAGATTTCTGGAGTTCAGACCTTTATCCGTAAGTTTTATAATGACTTCTCTTTTATCGGTTGTTGTTTTTTCCTTATAGATATATCCGTTATCTTCCAGAAGTTTAATAATTCTTGTAAGAGAAGTAGGTTCAATTGCCATTTTCGGACCCAGATTTGTACTTCTTGTACCTTCTTTAGGATCAATTTTTAGAAGAGTAAGCGCCTGAACCGCCGTCGAATCGTGCTCCTGAGCTAATTCGGTGTACATTTTAGAAACAGCTAACCATGTCTGTTTTAAAATAAGATCTACGTTTTCTATTTTTTCTTTATTGTTATCCATCATTTTATCCGAATGGTTATAATCCAAATTTAGTAAATATTATGCATGCATAATATTTATTTACGTTAAATTTTGTTAAATAAATGGAAATCAGAAAGTTAAATTATATGATAAGCATAATACTATGCATGCATAGTATGTTGTTTATATAAGGAAAATGCGGTATTAATGAATGGTTTTCACTAAATTAACGATTTCTTCAAAAGATTCGCATTTGAAGTTTTGTAAACCGTCATTGATGTGCCAAAAATTGTCCTGAAACTCAAATTTCAGAGAAGAAAGATCTTTTTGAAAGTTTTTTTGCAGCAAAGAATACAGCATTTCTTTGTAAGCGTCCGAAGCGATGATTTTAGGTGCCACAAATTTTTCATTGATCTGAAACAATGAAGGATTGATCAGTTCATCATGCTGAAGCAGGACATCTTCTACGATTCCCGAGAATAGATTACCATCTTTTACATACAAGATTTTGTCTGCAAATTCTTTGGCAAGACGCCAGTCGTGAGATGAAAAAAGGATTAATTTATTCTGTTCTTTTGCTAATTTCCGGAGTGTTTTGAGGATGATAATTTTATTTTTTTCATCCAGATGAGTCGTGGGTTCATCCAGAATAATGATAGGAGCGTTCTGTGTAATGGCTCTTCCGATAAATGCTTTCTGAAGATTTCCGTCCGACAGATTTTTAAGCAGCGTGTTTTTGTACTGTCCAAGATCGAGTTCTTCAATAATATGCGCAACTTCTTCTCTGTCTTCTTTTTTCAGCTCAAAGTAAAAAGGATAATAAATGTATTTCCCCAACGAAATTAGATCTTCAACAGTATAATTCTGCGGAATTACCGAACTGGAGAAAACGATGGCAATCTGTTCTGCAATCTCCTTTACGGAAAGATTTTTCACATTCCTGTTATTGATGAAAATTTCACCGCTTAAAATAGGGATCTGATGTAAAATAGATTTAATAAGAGTGGTTTTCCCGACACCATTATTTCCAATCAAAAGGCAGACCTCGCCTAATTTCAGATGAGCTGTTGCATTTGAAATTAAGGTTTTGTGATAGCCAATGTTTGCTTGTTTTATTTGTAGGTGCATTATGGTTGGATTTTCGCTAAGGCGCAAAGTTTTTTTTGCAAAAATACTGTTTTTAAGACGCAGGGAATTTGACTTTGTCAAATTTTTATTGTGTTTATTTATAAAAAGTTGACAATTCTTGTCACCCCGTTTTTAAAAATATCAGATTGAAAGTTTAAAAGCAGCCCTAATTTACAATTCGTCATTTTGAGATAAGTTAAAAGTTGTGCTTTATGCGTTGAGTTAATATAATCAACAGTTTTTATCTCTAAAATTAATTTGTTTTCGACAATCATATCTAATCTGAAAGCATTTTCAATTTTTAATTCTTCATAAACAATTGGAAGTAACTTCTGTTTTTCTACAAAAAGTCCGGCTTTTTTAAGTTCGTAGAATAAACATTCTTCATAAACATGCTCAAATAATCCGGCTCCTAGTTTTTTATGAATTTTTAATCCTGTCTCAAAGACAATTTTTGATAATTCGTTTTCTGTCATTTGTGTTGTATTGTTGGTTTTTCGCAAAGTCGCAAAGATTTCAAATTTTATGCTTTTTTTAAGGCGCAAGAAAATCAAAGATTTTCAGCAAGTGTTGTACTGCATTAATTTTGTAATAATTTTGAGATCCTAAATTTTATCAAAGATAAAATCCTTGCGCCTAAAACGTAAAATTATAAAAATAACTTTGCGCCTTTGTGAAAAACCAACAATATTAAATCTTATTCTGCTTCAAAAGCATCAGTAAAATTACGGGAATTCCGAAAACGGAGCTTATTACATTTATAGGAATCTGTGTTTTTTCTGCGATGATGGAGAAAAAAAGCATCATCAACATTCCCAGCATCATGTTTAAAATCCATTGCTGCCAAAGCTTTGCCGGATTATAAATCAGTCTGCTGAAATGTGGAACAATGATTCCGATAAATAAGATAGGACCTAAAAAAGCGGTGACAGAAGCGGAAAGAAGGGAAGAGGCAGCAATAATAAACAGTTTAAGCTGATTGAGATTAACTCCCAGACTTTGTGCGTATGAAGTTCCCAATGAATTTCCAATCAATGGTTTTATGGTTTTAAAGCAAACAAATAGTCCGATTATTATTAAAACAGATAAAACATAAATCTGATTTCTTGAAACCATATTATTCGCTCCGAAAGACCATAAAATATAGTTTTTAAGACTCTGATCTTCTCCATAAAACTGCAACAGAGAAACAATAGCTCCTGCAAAAGCCGAAACCAGAAACCCAAAGATAATAAGGTAAGATTTATCCTGAAATTTTTTGGAAATGGAAAGAAGAATCAGCATCAGTAAAAGACTTCCGCCGATGGCTGCAAAGCTTAAAAAACTGTTTTGAAGAAATTCCGGGATGAGAAGATCGTGCGAAAAAAAGATGTAAAATGCGACAGATAAACTGGCAATGGAAGTAATTCCTAAGATATCCGGTCCAGCAAGAGGATTCTGAAAATATTCCTGCATCAGAAAACCGGAAGTGGGGATAGAAATTCCTGCCAAAAGCATTACCAAAACACGGTTCACACGTATTTCCGCAATCTGGCTGTTGGAAGATTCTCCCCAAAAGTCCTGAAAATGTAAACTTAAAAATCCTGTATTCAGATTAATAACCGCTGCCAAAATAATGGCGATTAATAAAACGAAACACAGGATTTTAAACTTGTCTGACATAAAACGTCTGAAGTTTATTTTAATAAAGAATTGATTTTTTGGTTAAGCTGCTCTTCACTGATCATCCCTAAAGTTTCATCAGTTTTATCCCCTTTTCTCATGAATGTAAACGGAATTGCATTTCCTGTCCACTCTTTAAAATTAGAAGTAAAAAAATTACCGTCAAGCGAAGCACCGTCCAAAAGAATTGTGTTTTTTTCAATTCCCTGTTCTTGTACAAACTGCGGAACTTTTGTAGTCCACTCTTCTTTACTATCCAGACTAATAAAAGTAATTTTTACCGGTTTGCCTTTAAGCTCTTCAATCTTACTTTTAAAGTGAGGAATTTCCTTTACACATGGACCGCACCATGTTGCAAAAAAATTCGTGACATACAGCGTGTCATTTTTTTTGCCTAAAAATTCAGTTGCCTGCTCATTTGTAAATGTCTTTAAAGCAGATTGAGAGACTTTTGGTTCAGAAACTGCAACAGAATCCGTAACCGTGGAAGTTTCTTCACTTTGTTGATTTTCCTTTTTACAGCTTGCCAATGAAAAAACTACAAGCGTGGATAAAATTATCTTCTTCATAAATTATTTTTTATCTATTTTTGATTTGAAGTTATGGAACAACAAATCTATAAAGGGAAACTTACACAGTTTCATTGGTTAAAAATAGCGAAAAAGGAAGAACTGACCAAAAATACTTTTTCTCTGGAATTCGAGATTCCGGAGAATCTGAAAGAAAATTTCAGGTTTGATGCCGGTCAGTTTGTCAGCATACAATTTCACGCTCACGGTAAGGAAATCATCAATGATTATTCGATGACTTCTGCTCCGTATGAACAAAAAATTACTTTAGGTATAAAGGTAAATTCTCATGACGGAGCCTCTTCACAGTTATTTAAAAATTATCATGAAGGTGATGAGCTTCTGGTAAGCGAGCCCAACGGAAGATTTACTTTAATTTCAAAACCCAGCGAATTCAGAACCATTGTAGGATTTGCTGCAGGAATAGGAATTACGCCGATTTTAAGTCATTTTAAAAATATTCTCCACAACGAACCGAGAACAAGATTATTTTTATTTTTTGGAAATAAAAGTTCTGAAGATCTGATTTACAGAGATGAACTGGATCGGCTCGCTACAATGCACGGAGAAAGATTGCAAATTTTTCATTTTTTCTCCAGAGAGAAAACCGCCAATAGTTTTTTCCATGGAAGACTGGATGATAAAAAATTAAGTCTCATCATCAACCAGATCCTTCATCTGGATGATACGGATGAAGAATCTACCATTTGGGATGCCGTAGATGAAGTGCTGATCTGCGGAAAAGGAGAGATGATTAAAACGCTTGCCAATGCTTGCTATCATCACGGAATTCCGAAAAAAAATATTCATTTTGAGCTTTTTGAAGAATTTAATGACGATATTTATCCTGTAGAAAAAGAATTTCCGCTATTAGAAAACGTTGAACTGGCATTTAAAATGCTTGGAAAAGAATATACTACTGTACTTCCGACCAACGAGGAAAGGATTTTGCAGCAGTTACTTGTACAGAAATTTCAGGTTCCGTATTCCTGCAAATCGGGAATTTGCGGAAGCTGTGAATGTATTCTTGAGGAGGGCGATGTGGAATTGCTTGAAAATGAATATTTAACGGTAAATGAAGAGGAGAGAGGACATATTTTAGCTTGTATGTCGATTGCTAAAAGCAAAAAAATAAAGCTTAACTTTTATCTTAGTTGAGAATAATAAAAAACATATTTAACCTGGTATTCATATCAATAGAAATGGGAATTCTGTTGATATGTCTTGCCAATGCGTGGGTTTTTGCGCTTACAGACGGAAGAACCTATACCAAAATTTCAAAAATTCCTCCAAGGGAAGTGGCTTTGGTTTTGGGAACTTCACCCAAAATGAGATCTGGTGTGTCCAATCCTTATTTTACAAAAAGAATGGATGCGGCAGCCTTGCTTTATCATCACGGGAAAATCCGGAAAATTCTTGTAAGCGGTGAAAAGAGCAAAGGATATGATGAGCCTGCTGCCATGAAAAACTATCTTATTTATCAGGAAGGAGTTCCTGAGGAAATTATTATGGAAGATCCGAAAGGCTTTAATACCTATCAAAGTATTCTCCGCTGTAAAGATGTGTATAGAAAAGACAATGTAATTATTGTTTCTCAGGGATTTCATAATCTTCGCGCTTTATTATTTGCCAGAAACAACAGTATGAATGCGCTTGGTTTTGATGCGCAGGATGTTACAAAACCTGAAAGTTATTACAGAAATCAGTTTAGAGAGATCCTTGCAAGAACGGTCGCGGTGGTGTATTTCGCTTTGGGAATTTCGCCGGATTAAAAGAAAAGGTGGCATTTATGAGAAATACCACCTGTAAATTTTTAGAAAGGATATCCGAATGCAATATTCAGAGTAGGTTTAAACGGCTGAATGTATTTCAGTCTCCATCTTTCACCTTCCGGTCTGTTGGGCTCGTACATTTTATACGCTAAATCCAGTCTCAGTTTGATGTAGGCAATATTTACCCTTAATCCGAAACCGCTTCCTACACCAACCTGTCTGATGAATTTGTTGAATTTAAACTCATCGCCGTATCCGTTGTTATAATTTTTAAGACTCCAGATGTTACCAATGTCCGTAAAAAGAGCGCCTTCATACATATCATTAAAAGGCATCCTGAATTCGATATTCGTAGTCAGTTTTAAATTATCAGTCATATACGTTCGAACTCTTTCATCCACCTGCGAATCTGCAGGACCCAATCCTCCGAAAGGAACCCATGCTCTGATGTCATTCGGTCCACCGTTGAAATAAGAACGGATGACGGGCATATTGGAGGAGTTTCCGTACGGAATTCCGACTCCGATAAACTGACGAAGCGCTAAAGTATTGTTTCCGAATTTAAAATATTTTCTAAAATCAAGATCAAATTTCACAAACTGCGCATAAGGAATATTGAAAATGGTTCTTTCCGGACTGGTAACCACACCTCCGTCATTTCTTTTCTGATTAAAAATACTGAAGATATTTCCCGCTAATTCTATTTTTCCGTTAAAATAAAAAGCATTTGGATAATCTTTTTTTCCTATCTCGTTGTAAATAAAATTATAGATGAAAGAAGAAATCAATACATCCTGAGTCTGCCGGTCTTTATTTACCAAAGTTCCCACAAACGCTACAAACCGGTCAACTCCCTGCTGATCTAACCCCTGAAGATAGGTTGTATCTTCAATAATACGTTGTGAAACCTGATCGATTGTGAGCAATCCGGCTTTAAAATCCTGATATACTGATGAGTTGTAAGCAAAATAATCTGCGAAAAACTCTTCACGGATCGTATTGTCATTCACGAAATAATCATAATATGCATCTTTATTCTTCGTTAAACTCAGTTGCGTATTAAATAAAGTAAGTCTGTGCGTTACCTTGTCATTTACTGTCGCAAGATAATTCAGACCGGTATTGAAGTTAAGTCTTCCCAAACCGATGTTACTCTGATCTGAAACACCGAGAGTAATAGAGGAAGTAGGGCTGTATCTTTTCGGAATTAATTTGTAATAATCAAAAGGCAAAAGCAATCTGGGAAAATTCAATGAAGCCTGCGCCGAGATTTCGTAAGCCCAGATCCTGTTATCGATATTTTTAGGATTTACGATTCGCCCGAAAGTTCCGGAAAGACTGGTTGTAAGGTTTTCCGCCCCGCCAAAAATATTTCTCGTGGTAAGATCGATGGAAGGAGAAACCCCGAAATTCAGGACTTCGGAATAGTTTAAATCTGTTCCCACTTTCAGGTCATATTTTGGAAGCGGTTTCAAAACGTACGTTACATCTACAATACTGTCATTCGGACTTGTACCGCCACCTCTTCTTAAAGAATCTCTGGCTTTCAGAATGCTGAAATTGTTCATTGCCAGAATATTTCTTTTGGTAAGATCGAGCTTTTTCTGATCGTAAACCTGTTTGTTTCCTACGATGATGGCTCTCCAGATCGCACGGGAATCGTAGCTGTTGTCTGTTTTATGAAAACGGATACCTCTTAAGCTGTCTTTTATTGTATTATTTGGAAAATCTTTTGCCTCGTCTACAATAGCAACATCAATATTTCCGATGGTTGCCTGTTTATAAGGACTATCAAGAGAATCTTTGCGGATTTCCAGAACCAGCGGAACCTGTTTTGTGCTTTTAAGAGAATCTGCCACAAAACCTACCTCATCGCCAAGGCTGTTAAAACGGTAATATCCATATTCCCGCATGAGATCATTAATCCTTCCAACTTCTTTCTCCAAAACGGTCTGATCCAGAATTTGTCCTTTCTTTATAAGAGTTTCACGGATTTTCTGCTGATAAAGGCTTTTGATATTTGGATCTGATATGTTGTAATAATAATCCTTAATATAAGTAGGCTGGTTGTGGGTAATAAAATAATTAACGGCAGCTTTTTTTGCAGTGGAATCAAGTTCATGCTTAAATTTCACTTCTGCATCCCAATAGCCGCGGTACGTCATTCTTTTTTGGATAGATTCAGCACTTTTTGAAGTTTTTGTCTGGTCGAGAATCACCGGTGCGGAACCCCAGTTGTGGTATAATCTGTCGAAAAACAGACTTTTACCCACACTGTTTTTCATGTTGTATTTAATGAAAAGAGAATCTCTCAGTTTTTGATTTCTCAGTTCATTAGGGTACGTCATGTACTCGTTAAGAAGCGTGTCGTATTTGGGATTGGCAGCATTGTAAAGCCAAAGGCTTAAAGGCATGAAAAGAAGCTGTCTTTTATTGGGCTTTTGCTGTACGTAATCTTTCAGTTCGCCATCGAAAGGTTCTTTCTTATCTTCAAACTGAAAATTGTTTTTTACCAGCAAATATTCGCCGTCCGGAACTTTTTTAGTGGTACTACAAGCATAAAGGAGACCTACAAATGTTGCAAATGATATAATTTTATAATACTTTTGAGGAGAATTCTTATAATGCTTACAGCTCATACAATAAAAATTTTACAGTCTTTAGATAAAAAGAAGTTCAGGCAAAAATACAATTTGTTTTTGGTTGAAGGTAATAAAATCATTCGTGAACTTCCTGATTCCAGATTTAAAATTAAAGAAATATTTTCTACGGATCCGCAAAAATTAGACCGTATGGAAGCTCCGGTAACTCATATCTCTGAAAATGAGTTGAAAAAAATCAGTTTTCTGCAAAATCCAAAAGATTCTGTTGCGGTCTGTTATCTTCATCCTGAAGAAAAAACAGAGGATAAAAATCTCCAGTTGGTTTTGGATGGGATTCAGGATCCCGGAAATCTGGGAACGATGATCCGTCTTGCAGACTGGTTCGGTATCGAGCAGATTGTCTGCAGTGAAGATACCGTAGATTTCTATAATCCTAAAGTTATTATGGCAAGTATGGGATCTTTTACGAGGGTAAATATCGTTTATACAAACCTGACTGAATATTTATCCGAAACAGAAAATATCAACATCGGAACCGATATGGATGGTGAAAATATTTATTCTTTCGAAAGACCTGAGAAAATGAATTTAATTTTAGGAAATGAAGGCAACGGGATGCGTCCGGAAACGGAAAAACTGCTTCATAAAAGTGTGATGATTCCTAGATTTGGAAAATCGCAATCTACAGAAAGTCTTAATGTTTCAATGGCAGCAGGAATTATTTTAGGACAGTTGTTTGGAGGAAGTGAGTAATAGAGTGAGAGAATTGGAGGGTTTGTGTGAAAAAGATCAATAGACAGATCTTGAGGTTTAATCAAATATTAAAGGGTTTTAGAATGGGAGCGTAATGAGATTAACTCTTAAACACTCCAACTCTAAAACCCTCAAACCCTCAAACTTTAAATAAGCTGTTCCATACTCGAAACACTTTTGTTTTTCTGATACGTTTCAAGTTTCTTTCTTACATATCTTAAGGCGACAGGAGCGAGATAGATCATCGCAGCGCCAATTAATTTATTCTTCCAGTTTGAACTTTTAAAGTTTTTTCTGGCATAATTTCCGACAAATGTTGTAACTGCAAGGTTTATCATAATATCCGCCGCATCTCCTTTGAAGGCAGAATTGGCGATTCCCATGGCGGTATTTTTATTGATCAGGGCTCCTTTAATTTCAGAGGTGATCTGTTTTGCAATAACATCCTTTCGCAGAACTACTTTTTCATCACCGTCTTCATCTACTTTTTCCTGCAGGTACTGGTCTGTTAAGCCATTGGTAAAAGCACTAAGGCTTTCCTTGGTATTTTTGAAGGTAAGGAGATCTTCCAGACCGTCTATTTCCTGCTTCAGCAGCTTTTTCTTTCTTCTCAGTTCCTCTAAGCTTTCATATTTTCTGCTCATAGTTTAATGATTTAAAAATTTAATTACCTGATCTGCCACATAATTTACGATTTTCTTTTTAAACAGCACAATAAGAATCATGGTTAAAAGATAGAATGCAGCTACAATAAGGAATCCGTAAGACTGGTCGCCCAATGCTTTACCGATAAGAAAGGCAATTCCGAAGTTGAACAGAATGATGAAAAAACCAAAAGCGACCAGCAAAACCACAAAATAGGTGATCATTCCTGCCGAAAGAGAGGATTTTTCGGTCGCTTCAATTTTCAGGAGATCGATCCTTTTTGAAGCGTATTCTTTAATAGTTTCAATCATTGTTTTTCTTTAAAGTTACAAAAAAAGGAACTTTCGTTTATAAAGTTCCTTCTCATAATTTACCTAAAAAAATAAACTATATTATTATTTTAGATCATTCAGTTCAGATTCTACATTTTTTACTACGTCTGCAGTTTTAGAAACGATCTGATCTTTGTATTTATCATATCCGTCTTTTACGGTGTTTGCAACACTGTTTGCTGTTTCTTTAAAAGTAGAAGAGATATTACCATACTGGTCTTTTACTTTTTCAGAAACTTCTCCGTATTTATTTTTAGCCTGATCTTTAAGATCGTTCGCTTTTGTTTTAATTTTCTTTCTTGTTTCTTTACCTTCTTCAGGAGCATAAAGCATTCCTAAGATAACACCCGCTGCAGCACCTGCAAGAAGTCCTGCCAAAATACCCGCTGTATTGTTTTTTTTAGACATTTTCGTTTTTTTTAATAGTTAATAATATTAGCTTTTTACTTATGATGAAATGTACAATTAACATACCAAAGGAGAAAGACATCTATTAAAAAATGTTAAATCTTTTGGATGTGAGATAAAATCTCATCAATGGTTTCTTTCTTAGAAATGTTGGTATTATCAATAACAATAGCATCTTTAGCCTGCTTTAATGGGGCGATTTCGCGTTCGCTGTCTATTCTGTCGCGTTCTATAAGGTTTTCTTTCACCTGCTTTTCATCTGCTTCAATTCCTAAAGAAATCAGTTCCTGATAACGTCTTCTGGTTCTTTCATCAATACTTGCGGTAAGAAAAAATTTATATTCCGCATTTGGCAGAACTACTGTCCCGATGTCACGTCCGTCCATAATAATGCCGCCTTTTTCTGCCAAATTGCGCTGAGACTGAAGCAGAAAATCTCTTACTTCTTTCTGTTTGGCAACAAAACTTACATTCTCCGAGACTTCATTCGTACGTATTGCTTTGGAAATATCAATATGATTCAGGAAAAGAACCAGTTCTCCATCAAGATTTTTAAATTCAAGCTCGATCTGATCAAACGAAGAAAATAATTTCTCAAGATCAATTGTTCCGCTGTCATTTAAACAATTCTGAAGAGCAAACCATGTTACTCCTCTGTAAAGCGCACCTGTATCCAGATGAATAAGTCCCAGCTTTGCTGCAATGACTTTAGAAATTGAACTTTTTCCGGTAGACGAGTATCCGTCGATAGCTATTACAGGTTTTTTCATACTGCAAATTTCAAGATTTTTTCTTAAAAATCAAGAAACCTCAAGTGATTTTCTTGAGGTTTCTGATATTTATTTCGTTTTGAAAAATGATTAACGATTAGTATCCTGCATGGCTTGTAAGGTCAATAGAAACTCCTATCTGGTTGACATTCGCAGAATTATGATATCGTACGTGTGCGTAATCTACACGGAATCTGGAAATTTTAATCCCGAATCCGGCAGAAAGTCCTGAGAAATTTCTCTGGTCTGCAACGGCTAGTTCATTTCCTCTTTTTACGTTATACCCCAATCTGATGTTGAAGCCTTTTTCCGGAAACAGTTCTGCTCCGATAGAGAAATGATCGGCGATTTTTCTGCCTGTATTTACTTCCTGCCCGTTTACATTGTACTGGGAAGAAATATTAAATTCCTGTAAATCGTGCGCTGTAATGGTAACCGCTAAAGGAATGACTTTTAAAATTCTTGTATATCCCAAATCTACACGAAACGGAAGGTTTTCCCTAGTTCCGTTGAAGGAATTGAACTGATATCCGAAATTTCTGAAAACAACAGATGCTGTTTCCTTATTTTTTTTGTTGTGGTACGTAATTCCTGCGTTTCCTGAAATGGCGGAAGAAGTATAGGTATCAATTTTCGAAGTAATGAAATTCAATCCACCTCCGATCGTCCAGTCTTCTTCAAACTGATAGGCATATCCTGCTCCGATGGCAACATCCGAAGCTTTGAAAGTTCCGTTCTCGAAACCGCTGTCGTCTGTTCGCGGAATATCTCCGTAGCTCATGTATCTTGCATTGATGGTCGCCATGTGACCGTTATCAAAGTCTTTTGCATAGGCAATTGTTCCGTATTTGGAATCTGCAAGATAAGCCGTTGCGTTTACAGAAAGCTGATTATCGGAATCTTTATTCAGTAATGAGGGGTTTGCAATAGCAAAGGAAACATCACGATCTCTCACAGAAATTGCATCTCCTCCCAAAGCTGCCTGTCTCGCTGAAACAGGGATATTTAAGAATGGATAAACGTTTGTTCCTGTTTGTGCATAAGAAACAATTCCTGACAGAAATAATGAAAAAATGACAATTTTCTTCAACTCAGTTTATTAGTAATGCAAAAATAATCCTTTTTCGTACTTTTCAAAATATTTCTCACATTATTTATATTTAAATATTTAAGTTTTGTGAAAATCATGGTTTTATTTTAAGTTCTATGCCATTTTTATTGAGCTTAATCTTTTAGTGTAAGATTAGTATTTTGAATCTTCATGTTTTGTAATTTAATTAAACAGCCATGTTTTCACTCAAATTATAAAATACATGGGCATTATTTATAAGGAAAAATGCTTTGTTGATCCCATAAAACATCACTTTTAAAATTTATAATGTATAATGAAAAATCAACCTTATTAATGATTATATTTGCAAAGTCAAATTTTAGACAGATATATCTAACGAAAAAAAGTTATTTACATACAATGAAATATAAAAGAATCCTTCTGAAACTGAGTGGTGAAGCCTTAATGGGAAACAGACAATATGGTATTGATAATGAAAGGCTACAGGAATATGCTGCAGAAATTAAGAAAGTGGTAGAAAAAGGCTGTGAAGTTGCCATCGTAATCGGAGGAGGAAATATTTTCCGCGGTGTAGCAGGAGCTGCAAAAGGAATGGACAGAGTACAGGGAGATTATATGGGAATGCTTGCAACGGTAATCAACGGGATGGCTTTGCAGGGTGCTCTGGAAGATGCGGGAATTAAAACAAGACTGCAGTCTGCCATCGAAATGGATAAAGTAGCAGAACCATTCATCAAAAGAAGAGCAGTAAGACATCTTGAAAAGGGCAGAGTAGTGATCTTTGGAGCCGGAACAGGAAACCCATACTTCACAACAGATACTGCCGCAACGTTAAGAGCCATCGAAATCGGGGCAGATGTTATTTTGAAAGGAACAAGAGTAGACGGAATCTACGACAGCGATCCAGAAAAAAATGCAGATGCGGTAAAATATAATTCACTATCTTTCGACGAAGTTTATGCGAAGAATCTAAAGGTAATGGATATGACGGCATTTACTTTAAGCCACGAAAACAAACTGCCGATTATTGTTTTTGATATGAACAAAGACGGAAATCTGGAAAAAATTGTTGACGGCGAAAATGTTGGTACTTTAGTTGATTTGTAATAGTAAGTTCAGGGTTCTGAGTTTAAAGTTTTAAAGATTACTCATTACCAATTATTTATTACTTATCATTAACATATGTGTAACTTATCAAATTTTATTATAGTAATGGAAGAATTAGATCTTATAGTAGAGTCTGTACAGCAGGACATGGAAGCAGCTATTAAGCACCTGGATCATGCATTTCAGAGAATCAGAGCGGGACGTGCGTCTACAACAATGGTTCAGGATGTGATGGTGGAATATTACGGAGCATTAACTCCAATTAATCAGGTTGCCAATGTTTCTATTCCCGATGCAATGACGATTTCTATTCAACCTTGGGACGCAAAAGCCATTAATGATATTGAAAAAGCAATCATCAATTCCAATTTAGGTTTTGCACCTTCTAATAACGGGATCAACATTATCCTTAATGTACCGCCTTTAACGGAGGAAAGAAGACGTGAACTGGCAAAGCAGGCTAAGTCTGAAGCAGAAGATACGAAAGTAGTCGTAAGAAATGCAAGACAAAACGGTCTGAAAGAGCTTAAAAGACTGGAAGGAGTTTCTGAAGATATCATTAAAGGTATTGAAGCAGACATTCAGACGCTTACCGACAAATATGTAAAAGCTTGTGACGAGCATCTTAAAGTAAAAGAAGCTGAAATTATGAAAGTATAATTTTCGGCTCCTGAAAATATAAAAAGCGGTTTCATTTTGAAGCCGCTTTTGTTTTTTGTATGCATTACAGACAATTGATTTCTCCTTTTCTGTCTTTATTTTTAAGGATTAAATTATAGTTTTTCATCAGATCGGAAATGTCGCATTTTGTTTCTTTATTCGGAACCGAATCAGGATTTTTATTATTTCCTTTTGAGCGAATCGTATAATTTTTTTCGAGACACTGAATGGCTTTATTGTTTAAAACGTAGATTCTTTTTTCATTGATATCATCTTTTGTTTCAGGTTTTTCGGGTGTTCCGCCTTCATCAAAATTCCATACCGTTTCCTCTTTAAAGATGAAAAATACTTTGTTGTTTTTTACATAATATTTTGTGGATGAAGAAAAATGACTGTGTTCTGCATAAGAATCTTTAACCATTCTGAGGTCTTTATTCTCATAATACAAAACAACTTCACCTTCCTTTTCATCGCAGTTATACGTGAATTTCGTTGAATCCAACTGTTTCGCAGACAAAAGATTGTTTACAGTTGCATATTCTTTTTTAATATCTTCAATGGAGGTAATGGTATCATTCGATTTTTCCGAAACTGTCATTGTAGTTGTATTATCAGTCACTGAATTATTTTGAAAGTTTTCGGCATTTTCTTTTTTACAGGAAACAATGGCAAGAAAACCTAAAGTAAAAAGAAGTATTTTCATAAAAATAATTTTGTTTAAGCGTACTGCAAAAAATATGCACAAAACTTATTTAAACTTAATCACTGTAACCATCGCAAAGGCGGAAAATATTCATTAAATACTGTCCTGTTTTAAAGCGCTAAGATTTTATCTAAAATAAAATTAAGCATCATCCCTATTGAAAATCTTTGATTTTCTTGCGTCTTAAAGATTTGAGATTAATAAAAATCTTGCTTTTTTGTACTTTTTGACAAGAATATTTCCATTAATAAAAAACTAAAATAAAAAAGCAGTTCCAAAATGAAACTGCAGTAAAAAATATTTTTAATAGATTATTTACAATTTTCGTTATAATCATAGATCACTTCATTTACGATCGAAAGATTATCTGCCATCGCATTGTCGATTTCATTTCGGATGAATTTTCCTAAACCCGATCTCTTTTTGGTATCATTTTTCAAAGAACCGTATTCTCCTTTTGTTACTTTAGCTTTTACAACAGGGCAGTCTGCGGTAATGATCTTTGCTTTTGCAACATTAAGTTCTTCAGGTTTTCCGCCTTTTTTGGAATACACATAAGCCAGATTTTCTCTCATTCTTTTGTTTTCCTCGTCTGCAACTGCAATTTGTCCGCCTGCTGAGAAAGTAGTGGGGAATCCATATACTTTGTACACTTTAATTTTTCCGTCTGCCACAACTTCTGCAAACTGATTGCTTTTTGTAAGGTTGTTGAAAGCTTTTAAACCACCACTTAAACCTCCGTTCTGGGTGTTGTACGCTTCTTTGGTGTTCGTGTATTTTATGGTTTCAAAGACTCTTTCCGTATTGTTGTCGATCGCCATATAACCTTTAAGATCATCTACATCATACGTTTTGAACTTTTGCTTTTTCTTTGAGTTGTCAACGTCCGAAGTCGCAATAAATTTCACTTTTTTCTGATTCGTCCACGGATTCATTTCGTCTCCGGCAAGTCTTACAATACCTTCGATCTTTTTCCCGCTTTTATCAATAATGTATCCCGGCTTTTCCCCGATTCTCATTTCGTATTCCGTATTGTCTTCCTGCGCATACGCATTGAAAGAAACGATACTGAATAAGCCAATCAATAATAATTTTCTCATATAAAACTGTCATAATTTTTGACAAAGATAATTTTTTACGGTTAAAATGAAATTGAAATTTAGTTTTTAACATACCACAAAAAAATCCGGAAAAATTCCGGATCTTTTATATTGTATAAGGTACAGCTTATTATTGATACCTTTTGTGTTCTTCATTCTTTACAAAAAGTTTAATCACAGGTTTGAAAGCCGCTTTGTATTTCTCGGCATCAAACAGTTGAGAATCCGTAAGTGCTTTGTACGTCATCCATACTCCGAAAGGAAACAATACCAGATTCGGAACCCATGCTGCAAGATAAGGATTGATCTTTCCGGACCACGCCATGTTTTCAAAGCCTACATTAATCACGTAAAAAATAATGAAAATAACAATCGCAATTACCACAGGAAGTCCCATTCCTCCTTTTCGGATAATGGAACCCAAACTCGCGCCAATCAGAAAGAAAATGATGCAGGTGAAAGAATACGTCACGATTCTCTGCTGATAAATCACGACTTTGCTGTAATATTTTACGCCGGGATCAATCTCGTTATTTTTGCTTTCAAGCGTACTTTTCAGGTTATCAAGACGACTGTAAGCATTATTAATAATCTCCAGTTTTTTATCCCCTTTCACTGTATCGAGCTTAATAATCTGCTTCGGTTTTGCCTTTGCGCTGTTCTGTTTGGTGTCCATATAACTTACCACAGAATTGGTCTGTCCCAAAACATCATTGCTTACATTGGTGAAGAATTTCTGATTGTCTTTCTTTGTTTTATCAATCGTTGTATTCAGTTCATTAAAGGTCTGAAAACGGTAATCGTCTGTAATTTTTTCCTCTTCAATAGCTTTATTAATTATCTCACTTACGTCGAAGTGAAGCGTTAACGTATCAAATTTAATCACCTGATCGGGCTGTTTCAGACGGATGTTTTCTCCTTTCCCGGCAAAATTATCTTCATAAACAAATCCGTTGAACAATTTTAGCTTTAAATAATTTGTATTTTCTGCCGGAGCAAAAACACCTTTCTGAGCAATTACAGTCTGCTGATTTTCGTAGGAACTTGCTTTCTTATGAACAAAAACACCTTCTATATTTTCATCATTTTTACCGTAAATCTTATCGAACTTTACCATGTTTCCGGGAATCTGATCGATAAACTGTCCCGGTGTGAAATTCAGAGCAGGTTTGGTCTGTGCAATATTGAAAAGCATATTTTTCGCCTTCCTCTGAAAATCCGGAATGATATTGTTGGAGAAAAAATACAGCATAATGGAAAGTACAACGGTTACTCCCAAAAGCGGCATCATCACTCTGGTGAGCGAAATTCCTGCGGCTTTCATGGCGGCAAGTTCATACCGTTCCCCGAATTCCCCGAAAGACATAATACTCGCAAGAAGAATCGTGAGCGGTAAAACCATACTGATTACACTTACCCCGAGGTAAAAAAGAAGTTTCATGATTTGCCAGTAGCTCAGTCCTTTTCCCATAAACTGACCCAGCTGAATCCAGATAATGTTCACAATAAAGATGAAAAACAATACGCTGAATATAAAGAAAAACGGTCCGAAGAAGGTTTTTATAATATATCGGTCTAGTATTTTTAACATTCGCCAAAATTAAACAAAAAGCCACAAAGTTTTCTTTGCAGCTCTTATATTTTATGAAATTTTTATAATAAGTTTGTTTAAACTAATTTTAAATGTAACCGCAAAAGAGACAAAAGACTTTGTTGAGTTTATTTAAAGTATTTCAAAAGTCTGCAAAGAGAAAAATCTTTGATTTTTTTTAACTTATGTGCTCTTTTTACATTTAAGTATTAAACTTAATAACTAAAGTGTTACAATCTTTTGCATCTTTTGCGGTAAAAAAGTTTAGACAAGTTTAATAAAAAGCAAATCCGCGTATTCGCTTATCTGCTGATTATTTTTAAAGTTCTGTGATCAGGTAATTTTTGTATTTGTTTTTATCGAATGTAAACATTCCCGGATCCAAAGTCTGGTTTTCCTTGTATTCTTTAATCGCAATTACGGCAAGGTCTTTATTGTTTCCGTGCTGTTCCAGTTTTACCATCTGTTTTTTTGCAGAATCTACAAAAAGATACACATATTTAATTCCGTTGGATTTTACCGGAGTTAATTTAATGAAGTCTGCATTTACACCATCTACATTTTTCTTTCCTCCGTACGTTACATTATAATCTTTTCTGTAAGTAGAAAGATAGTTGATAGGGGAGAACATAGAGCTGCTTCCGTTAGGTTTCGCTACCGTAACCTCCATATCTTCTGTATTGATGTTATAGATTTTACTTCCGTCGAAGATCTGCTCCGTTTCCATGATCTTCAGTTTGTATTTATCTCCTGCAGCGTAATAAATTCCGGGTTCCGTTTTATCGACTTTTCCGTTGGTTCCGCTTCCGAAAGAAAATTTGAAATACGAATTTTTCTTAGAGTTATAATTAGCCGTAATATCATCAAGGATTTTTTTTGCCTTTGCATCAATTTTCTGTGCATTCGTAAATCCGACCGCTCCAACTACCAAACTGCTTACTATAACTTTTGAAATAATATTTTTCATTTTTATTAAATTCTTTAATCTTTAGACTTTCTTTAATGTTAAAAGTTAAACTGAAATTTCGCTTTAACTGCGCAGATCTTCCAAAAACTGTTCCAAAGAATGAAGGTCACTGATGAGAACCTCTCTTGCTTTTGCCCCGTTAAATCCGCCGACAATTCCGCTGGCTTCCAGTTGATCCATAATTCTTCCGGCTCTGTTGTAGCCCAGTTTCAGTTGTCTTTGAAGCATTGAGGTAGAACCTTGCTGAGTAGAAACAATAATTCTAGCTGCATCTTCGAACAAAGCATCTTTTTCATTCGGATCGAAAGCTCCCACTGTACTGGTGGAATCTTCAGAAACATATTCCGGAAGGATAAATGCGGAAGCGTATCCTTTTTGTTCCCCGATAAATTCTGCAAGTCTTTCCACTTCCGGAGTATCTACAAAAGCACACTGAAGTCTTAAAATTTCATTTCCGTTAAAATAAAGCATATCTCCTTTCCCAATAAGCTGATCTGCTCCCGGAGAATCCAGAATCGTTCTGGAATCCACACTGGAAATTACCCTGAACGCTGCTCTTGCAGGGAAATTCGCTTTAATCATACCTGTAATTACATTTACGGAAGGTCTTTGTGTTGCAACAATTAAGTGGATTCCCACCGCTCTTGCCAACTGAGCCAATCTGGCAATCGGTAATTCAACCTCTTTTCCGGCAGTCATAATTAAATCTGCAAATTCGTCCACCACCAAAACAATGTACGGTAAGTAACGGTGACCGTTTTCCGGATTCAGTTTTCTTTCTGTGAATTTTTTATTGTATTCCTTTAAATTTTTGCAGAATGCATTTTTAAGCAAATCATATCTCGTATCCATTTCGATACAGAGAGAATTCAGAGTGTTGATTACTTTATTTGTATCGGTGATGATGGCTTCCTCTGCATCCGGAAGTTTCGCAAGATAATGTCTTTCAATTTTTGAATATAGTGAAAGTTCCACTTTTTTAGGATCTACCATTACAAATTTCAGTTCGCTCGGATGCTTTTTGTATAATAGTGAAGTAAGAATCGCATTAATTCCGACCGATTTACCCTGTCCTGTTGCTCCCGCCATCAGTAAGTGTGGCATTTTGGATAAATCTGCCATGAAAATTTCATTCGAAATGGTTTTACCGAACACAACGGGAAGATCCATATCCGTATTCTGGAATTTTTGCGAAGCAATCACTGAACGCATGGAAACCATCGTCGGATTTTTTCTCGGAACTTCAATCCCGATAGTTCCTTTTCCGGGCATCGGTGCAATGATACGGATTCCCAAAGCGGAAAGATTCAGGGCGATATCATCCTGAAGTTTTTTAATCGCTGCTACACGGATTCCCGCTTCCGGTACAATTTCATATAAAGTTACAGTCGGTCCTATCGTCGCTTTAATTTCGGCAATTCCTACATTAAAGTTTTTCAGCAATCCGACAATTTTATTTTTGTTTTCTTCCAGTTCGTCTTTGTTGATAGAAATTTCTTCGTTTCCGTAATCTTTCAGCAATTCAACAGGCGGCATTTGAAATTTGGCAAGATCAAGCTTGTGATCGTACAATCCGTGTTTGTCTACCAATTCCTGAGATTTTTTATCGGCATCATCCAGAATATCGATAACCGGAGCCACTTCTACATTAAATTTAATATTTTCCTGAGGCGCAGCCGCAGTAACTGTGCTTACCGGAATAGAAGGCGTCATATCAAAAGCCTGTTCCGGACTTGTAGTAGGAACTTTAGGTCTGGAGTCAAGATTTAAATTAATGGAATTTGAAAAATCATTTTTAGGTTCCTCATCAAAAGAAGTTTTATTCGGCGTTACAATCGGATCCAAATTGCTGGATACCGGAACTTCCGGAAAACCTTTCGGAACTTTTACAGGTTCAGGCTCCGCCATTTTGGGAGCTGGTTTTTCTGCAACTTCCGTTACTTTTATTTTAGGTTGTTCTTCTTCCTGTTCTGCCGTTTCAATTTCCTCAATCAGTTCTTCATCCGCTTCAAAATTTTCATCAGAACTCGGCATCATCGATCTTACTTTTCCGATGGTATTTTCGTTGATATCATTTAATTTAGACTTGATAGAACTCGGACGAAGATTAAACTCTAAAATAAAATACAAAGCAATACTTGCAATTAAAACCAGCCAGAGACCATAAGAACCAATAATCGTATTCAGAGACTCCATGATCTGATATCCGTAAACTCCGCTTAAAACACCCTGTCCTTTAGTAATCGCTCCAAACAGAATCGGAAGCCAGCAAATGAAAAACAGGGAATGACCTACCGTTTTCCAAGGTTTGAACATTTTCTTTTTCAGGATAACGGTTCCGAAAACCAGAAATAAAAAGGCAATGATGAATGAAGCCACTCCGATACTTTCGAAAATAAAAATATTTCCGAGCCAGTCGCCAAGTTTTCCGAAAAGATTGGAAGATTTTATACTTTTATCGAGCATCGTTCCTGCCTGACTCTGATCTGCCTTCCAGTTCATCAGGTAAGAAACGAACGAAAAAGTAAGCACTACAGAAAAAAGAATGAAAGTAAGCCCGAAGAATACTCTTGGCTTAGATAAAAATTTGCCCTTATCAGGCGATTCAGTCGGTTTGTTTTGTGTGTTTTTATTCATAATGTCAATTGGCAAATTTAATGTTTTTCCTACATTAAACGAATGCTCATAGGCTTGAAAAAGTAACTAATTTTTCTTTATTTCAAAAGAATTTTTGGATTGATTTGGTTTTGATGATTAAAAATATTTAAAATAAAATGAACTGGGAAAAAATATTCGATCATTTTTTGCTGTTTTGAAAATTTGAATCAAATAAAGATTAAAAATTCTGAATAAATAGAGCTTGTCAATCAGTTTTATAGCTTTTATAAATTCAATTCTGATGGTTTTTTCGTTTTAAATTTTCCTCAAAGGAAATTTGCTTATTAAGAATCAATAAAAATAAGATTAAAAGCAGTCTCAACTGATAAATGACAGTTTTTTTTGGAGTCTTTATGGTTTATCATCCTTATTTTTGCATGTCAAGTATATAAATCATGAAGAAGCTGCAAGATATTCTTATCTCGACCAGGACAATGGCTGTATTGTTACTGGTGTATGCATTTGCGATGGCTTATGCAACGTTCTTGGAAAACGACTACGGTACTCCTACAGCAAAAGCGTTAATTTACGAAGCGAAATGGTTCGAACTCATTATGCTCCTGCTCATTCTCAACTTCATCGGAAATATCGGAAGATATAGACTTTGGAAAAGAGAAAAATGGCCGGTTCTGGTGTTTCACCTTGCTTTTATACTCATCTTCATCGGTGGTGCAATCACAAGGTACATCAGTTTCGAAGGGACTATGCACATTCGTGAAGGAGAAACATCCAATGAAATCGTAACGGATAAAAACTTTCTGAAAGTGCAGATTGAAGAAAAAGGCGATGTTCTTAACTATAAAGACATTCCTTACTTAATGTCTCCTTTGCACAAGGATCTGGAAGCAACCTACGATTTCCACGGAAAGCAGGTGAAAGTAGTTGCTAAAGAATATGTTCAGCGAAAAAAAGACAGTCTTCTGGCTGATCCGAATGGGGCAGAATATCTTCATTTGGTTTCCACAGGACAAACCGGAAGACAGAATATTTTCATCAAGCCGGGCGAAACAAAATCAATCAACGGAACTTTGGTAACGTTCAACAGAGCTATTGAAGGAGCGGTTGAATTTAAAAACGAAGGCGGAAAACTGTTCATCAAAACTCCTGTGGATGCAAGTTATATGACGATGGCAACTCAGGCAACCGGAACAACGGTGAAAGATGAATTCCAGCCTTTGGCTTTAAGAAGTTTATATTCCATCAACGAATTAAAATTAGTAGTTCCGGAAGGTCTTAAAAAAGGAAAACTGATGGCGATTGAAGGCGACAGAAAAAAAGATCAGAATGTTCCGGATATGTTGAAGGTAGAACTTCAGGGGCCTAAAACAAAGCAACTGGTAGATCTTTCTGTTGAAAAAGGAAATCCGAATGCTTACAAACAGGTAACAATGGACGGACTGAACATTATGATCGGTTTTGGTCCTAAAATTTACAATACGCCTTTCTCGCTTAAACTGGATGATTTCATCATGGAAACTTATCCGGGAAGTTCTTCTCCGAGTGCGTACGAAAGCCACATTAAAATTATTGATGAAGGAAAACAGACTCCTTTTAAAATCTATATGAACCACGTTCTGAACCATAAAGGATACCGTTTCTTCCAGTCGAGCTTCGATCCGGACAGAATGGGAACCGTTCTTTCCGTAAACCACGATTATTGGGGAACTTTGATTTCCTACATCGGGTATACATTCTTGTTCGGGGGAATGTTCTTTATGTTCTTCTGGAAAGGAACCCACTTCTGGAAATTAAACAAAATGCTGAAAGACGTTAACAAAAAGAAAGCAGCAGCAGTAATTTTATTATTGTTGAGTTTCGGCTTAAATGCCCAGAAAATTGAGACACACGGTACAACCGACGGAAGCAGGGAACACATCCACGTGGAAGGTGATAATCACAGTCACGCTCAGAGTTCAGAAACGTTAAAACCACAGGGAGCGCAGCCGTTTACAAAAATGAAAGTGGTTTCTGCCGATGAAATTATTGCCAGAAATAAAATCAGCGCAGAACATGCTGATAAATTCGGATATCTTTTGGTGCAGAATTTTGAAGGAAGAATCGTTCCGATTAATACCGAAGCTTTGGATGTTTTAAGAAAGCTTTATAAAAAAGACGAGTTTAAAGGAACAGACGGAAAATCTTTAACAGCAAACCAGTGGTTTTTATCAGTGAATATTGATACGCCAAGCTGGACAATGGTTCCGATGATTAAAGTAGGAACAAAAGGCGGAGACGAACTGAAAAATAAAACCAAAGCAGACGAAGATGGATATACTTCTTTAATGAATCTTTTCCCGGCAGATGCCAACGGAAATTTAAGATATATCCTTGAAAGCGATTACAACACTGCGTTCCGTAAAAAACCGGCTGAACAGACCAATTATGATAAAGAAGTGATTGCGGTAAACGAAAGAGTTCAGATCTTCAATGAATTTTTCAGCGGTCAGTTTATGAGAATTGTTCCTGTAAAGAATGATGCGAATCACACATGGCATTCATGGCTGGATCAGAAAATGGAACCGGATATGGAGTCTCAACAGGTTATGGGACCATACTTTGCAGAAGTTTTGCAGGCTCAGCAATCAGGAAATTGGGCAAAAGCAGATGCGCAACTGGCGAAACTTTCAGAATATCAGCAAAAATGGGGCAAAGCTGTCGTTCCTGCAAAATCTAAAGTTGATCTTGAGGTGTTCATGAATAAAGTTAACATCAACTTCAAATTGTTAATCTTCTACACATTAATCGGAGGATTGCTATTAATCTTAGGTTTTGTTGAATTATTTAAGCCTAAAAAAGTTTTAAACAAAGCAATTAAAGTTATCATTGTTTTAGGAATTGTAGGATATCTTTTCCATTTCCTTGGTTTGGTGGCAAGATGGTATATTTCCGGTCACGCTCCGTGGAGTAACGGGTATGAAGCCATTATTTTCATTTCTTGGGTAGGTATTACAGCAGGTTTATTACTTTACAGAAATTCCAACGCATTAATTCCTGCAGCCGGATTTATGGTAGCTGTTATTATGATGGGATTTGCGCATGGAGGTTCTGCTCTTGATCCGCAGATTACGCCGTTGGTTCCTGTATTGAAATCGTATTGGCTGATTGTTCACGTTGCGATTATTACGTCAAGTTATGGGTTCTTTGCATTATCCATGATTATTGCAGTAATCAGTCTGGTATTTTATATCATTTCCAATAAAGAAACGTATAAATTGCATCACGATACAACGTTAAAAGAACTGGTAATCGTTTCTGAAATGTCTTTAACGATAGGTTTGTTTGCATTAACCGTAGGAAACTTCTTAGGAGGAATCTGGGCAAACGAATCATGGGGAAGATACTGGAGCTGGGATCCGAAAGAAACATGGGCATTCATTTCCATTATGGTATATGCATTTGTTCTTCACATGAGACTGGTTCCGGGATTAAGAAGCAGATGGGCATTCCACGTTGCGACGATGTTTGCATTCTGTTCAATGGTCATGACGTATTTCGGAGTAAATTATTACCTGAGCGGACTTCACTCTTACGCAGCGGGAGATCCGGTTCCGGTTCCGGCTTGGGTTTACATCGGACTTGCAACAATGGCACTTTTATCTGCCGCTTCTTATTACAAGTTCAGAATTTTAAATAAAAAATAAATTTAAGATAATGATTATCCATAATTTGGCATAACTAAAAAACCTTTGAGTTCTTTGCTGAGTGAAACGCCTTTGTGAACTTAAAAACAGTTAGTATATAAAAAGAATCTTAGCGATCCTTTGCGTTTAAAAGCAGTATTACTAATAACGGATAATCAATAAAATATCATACATACGATCCCTGAAATTAATTTTTCAGGGATTTTTTTGCTTAGAATTTAACCGACAGTGGAAGCTGAAGTGTTAAGAAAATTAAGATTTAATCCGTTAAAAAATTCTCACTGTTTGAAGCACGACACAAATATTGAACTGAAGAACAAATATCTGACTCGTGCAGGTTTTGAGAATTTTAGGAATTAAATTTTAATTTTTAGCATTCAGATTTCGGGTCTTGAATTTTTGTTTCTTTTGATTCAAGTCAAAAGAAATTTTAAAATAAATGATTTTTCATATAAAAAAAGTCATACCTTTATGATATCAAAATAATATCAAATTAAAAAATCAATATCATGGAAAAAATCTTAAAACCAATGTCGGGATACCTTACTTTGGTCATTTGTCTCGGATTATTTGCCGTTTCCGTTTATTTATTTGCAATCGGTGTCGATAACAGTGTTACGCTTGTCGTTTTATCATTATTGTCATTTATTCTGTTTTGCTTTTTCATGAAAGGGTTAATGATTATTCAGCCTAATCATTCAAGAGTGCTGAACTTTTTCGGAAAATATGTGGGAACCGTAAAAGACAACGGTTTGTTTTTTATCAATCCTTTATATTCCTCACAGAAAATCAGTCTCCGTTCTGAAAACCTTCAGGGACAGACTCTTAAAGTGAATGACAAGATGGGTAACCCGATTGAAATTGCTGTGGTGATTGTCTGGAAAGTGGGAGATACCTACAAAGCGGCTTTTGATGTGGAAAGATATTCAGATTTTGTTAAAATGCAGAGTGAAGCCGCGGTACGTCATTTGGCGATGAGTTTTCCTTACGATAATTTAGAAGATGATCATGCACCGATTACTTTAAGAGAAGGCGGTGAAAAGATCAACGCTATTCTGGAACAGGAACTTACCGAAAGACTTTCAAAGGCAGGAATTACCATTCAGGAAGCAAGAATTTCACATTTGGCTTACGCGTCAGAAATCGCAGGAGCGATGTTGCAGAGACAGCAGGCAACGGCAATTGTAGCCGCAAGAATAAAGATCGTGGAAGGAGCTGTAGGAATGGTAGATTTAGCCCTGAAAAAGCTTTCGGAAGAAAATATCGTAGAACTGGATGACGAAAGAAAAGCAGCCATGGTGAGCAATTTAATGGTGGTTCTTTGCGGGGAAAAAGCGGCACAGCCGATTTTAAATGCCGGAACTTTGTATAATTAAAGATTTGCAATGTATCTTGTCATTTCGACGAAGGAGAAATCTTTTTATGATTGTCCGTAATTTGTCATAATTAGAAAACCTTTGAGTTCTTCGCTGAGTGAAACGCCTTTGCGAACGAAAAATATTCACAATAATTAAAAGAAATCTTTGCGCCATTTGCGTTGAAAACAAAAAGAATTAACAAAAATGAAATCAGAAAAAGCTCAGAATCCTTCCGAAAATAAAGGCAAAAAATCTTTTGTTTTAAGGATTGATGAGTCTACATTTAAGCTTCTGGAAAAATGGGCAAATGACGAATTCCGGAGTGTAAACGGACAGATTGAGTATTTGCTGCATCAGAGCCTGATTAATTCAGGAAGGAAAAAGAAAGAATAGGTGAAAAAATATGGTCATTTCGAATGACATTGAATCCAAAACAAAAGCTGAGAAATTTCTCAGCTTTTTGTATCTATATATCAATTAATTAATCAAAAATTCCGGTAATATAATCGGAGATCACCGTCCAGAAATTCTTTCCCAGAAAATAGATCAGCGTAGAGGTAATAATTCCTTTGACGGTAAAAAATATAATTCCGCCAATCCCGAATTTCTTTACCAGACTTTTCCATCTGGAGGATTTTTTTCCCTCTGTGGCAGGTTCGTTATTAATCTTATTATTTTCCATTCCTGAAATAAAATGATTCCTATACAAAGATAACTATGTTTATAATTAGTCCAAATAAAAAATTGTTAAAAAATTAAAATTTTGCGATTCGCATAATATTTCTATCTTTAGAGGAAACGAAAAGTAAAATTTTTATGTCTAAAAAAGTAAAGGATTTTGGGATCGAAAAAACACTCAAAAATCTAGGAATTAAGGATGAAAATAAGGGAACTTCAGTAGGCGGAAAATACTTTGCATCAGGGAAAACCATCGAAAGTTACTCTCCTGTAGACGGAAATCTGATTGCTAAAGTGAAGACTTCCGGAGAATCTGATTATGACAAGGTAATTGAGACGGCTGAAAAAGCTTTTAAAGAATTCAGATTGATTCCGGCTCCTAAAAGAGGGGAAATTGTAAGACAGTTAGGTCAGAAATTAAGACAGTACAAAGACGATTTGGGGAAACTGGTTTCCTATGAAATGGGTAAATCCCTGCAGGAAGGTCTTGGAGAAGTTCAGGAAATGATTGATATCTGCGATTTTGCAGTAGGGGTTTCAAGACAGCTTCATGGGTACACAATGCACTCGGAAAGACCGGGACACAGAATGTATGAGCAGTATCATCCATTGGGAATCGTAGGAATCATCACCGCGTTCAACTTTCCGGTAGCAGTTTGGGCTTGGAATACAGCTTTAGCATGGATCTGCGGTAACGTTACGATCTGGAAACCGTCAGAAAAAACACCGCTTTGTGCCATTGCCTGCCAAAACATCATGAACGAAGTGTTAAAGGAAAATAATCTTTCCGAAGGTATTTCCAGCGTATTGGTTGCAGATCACGAAATCGGACAGAAATTAGTGGATGATAAGAGAGTCGCTTTAGTTTCTTTCACCGGTTCTACAAGAGTGGGAAGAATGGTTTCAGCGAATGTTGCACAAAGATTCGGAAAATCGATCCTTGAATTAGGTGGAAACAATGCCATCATTATTTCTAAAGATGCAGATATTGATATGTCAATTATCGGAGCAGTTTTCGGAGCTGTAGGAACGGCAGGACAGAGATGTACTTCCACAAGAAGACTGATTATCCACGAAAGTGTTTATGATGAAGTGAAAAACAGACTGGTAAAAGCATACGGACAGCTGAAAATCGGAAATCCTCTGGATGAAACGAATCATGTGGGACCGCTTATCGATACCGATGCGGTAAATATGTATCAGGAAGCCATTAAAAAAGGCAAAAAAGAAGGTGCAAAATTCATCGTGGAAGGTGAAGTTCTGAAAGGAAAAGGATACGAATCCGGTTGTTACGTAAAACCATGTATCGCTGAAGTAAAGAATTCTTACGAAATCGTTCAGCACGAAACTTTCGCACCTATTTTATATTTAATCAAATACAAAACTTTAGAAGAAGCAATTGCTATTCAGAATGATGTTCCTCAGGGATTATCGTCTGCAATCATGACGCAGAATTTAAGAGAAGCAGAATTATTCCTTTCTCATGCAGGTTCAGACTGTGGAATTGCCAATGTAAACATCGGAACTTCAGGTGCGGAAATCGGCGGAGCTTTCGGTGGAGAAAAAGAAACCGGAGGCGGAAGAGAATCCGGATCAGATGTTTGGAAGTACTATATGAGAAGACAGACCAACACCATCAATTATACCACAAACTTACCTTTAGCACAGGGAATTAAGTTTGACCTTTAAAAACTAACATCATGAGTTTAAAAATTTGGAAACAGATTTTTAAGTCTCAAATTATTATTAAATTTTAATCACCCCTAAGATTTTTATTTAAAAATGGAACAGACAATTGAAATAAAAGCAAATAAAGTAAAAGAAACCGTTGGAAGACACGTTTTGGCAGATGGTTTCGATTTCGTGATGGATATTGAAAAATCCCACGGTTCATGGCTGTACGATAAACTTACAGACAAAGAATATTTAGATATGTTTTCCATGTTTGCTTCGGCATCCATCGGTTACAATCATCCCTATATTGTTGAAAAATCGGCATGGCTGGGAAAAATGGCAGTCAACAAACCCACTTTGGCAGATGTTTATTCTGAAGAATATGCGCATTTCTTAGAAGTTTTTGAAAGAGTGGTAATTCCTGAAGAACTGCAATATGCTTTCTTTATTGAAGGCGGAACTTTAGGAGTAGAAAATGCCCTGAAAGCGTGTTTCGACTGGAAAACGCGTAAGAATTTTGAAAAAGGTCTTAATCTGGAAGCGGGAATCTGTATCCATTTCAAACAGGCATTCCACGGAAGAAGCGGGTATACGTTAAGTTTAACAAACACTTCAGATCCAAGAAAATATCAGTATTTCCCGATGTTCGACTGGCCAAGAATCCTAAATCCTAAACTTACTTTTCCGATCACGGAGGAGAATTTGGAAGAAACCATTAAAAACGAAAGACTGGCTTTATTAAATATCGAAGAAGCAATTTTAATGAATCCTGATAAAGTGGCGTGTATCATCATCGAGCCGATTCAGGCTGAAGGAGGAGACAACCATTTCAGAGACGAATTTTTAATGGGATTAAGAAAAATCTGCGATCAGCATGATATTCTTTTAATTTTTGATGAAGTTCAGACTGGTATCGGAATTACGGGAAAAATGTGGGCATTTGAACATTTTACAGCAAAACCGGATATTATTTCTTTCGGTAAAAAAGCGCAGGTTTGCGGAGTTTTAGCCAATAAAGAAAAATTTGATGAAGTTCCGAACAATGTTTTCAGAGAAAGCTCAAGAATCAATTCCACTTTCGGAGGTAATTTTATCGATATGCTACGTTTCCAGTTGGTAATGGAAGTTATCGAAAAAGAAAACCTTGTGGAAAATGCAAGAGTGGTAGGAGAATATTTGCTGAACGGACTGATTGGTCTTGCAGAAAAATATCCTGAAAAACTATCCAATGCAAGAGGAAGAGGACTGATGTGCGCCATCGATCTTCCGACTTCTGAACAGAGAAATGCATTAAGAGACGAGCTTTGGAACGACGGAATGATCATCCTTTCATGTGGAGATCAGTCACTTCGCTTCAGACCGCATCTGAACGTTACGAAAGAAGAAATTCAGATCGCTTTAGATAAAATTGAAAATAATATTCATAAAATTTAAAAGCTGAAATTTGTGATTTTCAAAAAAACGTTATATATTTAGATACTCAAACGAGATAGAATATGGAAAGAAGTACAAGAGTATCAGTTTTTGAAAGTGACAAACCTGCAGAAATCCAATTGATAAAGTCTAAACTGGATGATGCGCAGATTAAAAATTCAGTAGAAAACAATTACCTTACTTTTACAACTACGCCCACGGCAACATCGCTGAAAGTAATGGTGAAACTTGAAGATGAAAAAAAAGCATTCGAAATTATCGATGCTTATCTTCAGCAAAGTGAAAATTAACAAAAACAATTTCATAATTTTAAATTTTACTACTTCGAACCGAAAATTAATATTCATTAGTTTTCGGTTTTTTATTTATCTGATAATCATACATTTGTATGAAATAATGAGCATAAATAACTGTCATATTTTAACAAAACAAGTATGGTTTAACGTTTAATCTTTGTTTTATTTTTATTATATTTAAGTTATAATTCAAAAAATACTAGTATGATAGAGCAGATAATTGGTTATTCGGGAGCATTAATTTCATCCATCTCTTTTTTGCCGCAGGTAATCAAATTATGGAAGACAAAATCCGGAAAAGACCTTTCAATGGTCACTTTATCATTTCTTACTTTAAACGCTTTGCTTTGGGCTGTTTACGGAATGATGAAGGATGCAAAACCTCTTTGGATTACAAACGTTTTAATGTTAATTATGCTGATTGTGATGATATTTCTAAAAATAAAATACAGAAATAATAAAACTGATTCTTAATAAACAAACTTAAAATCAATAGAATAAACGTGGCACAGGAAATTAAGCTGAGAAAAGCAGAAATTGAAGACAGAGATATCATCTGGAATATTCTGCAGCAGGCAATCGAAAGAAGAAGAAAAGACGGAAGTACGCAATGGCAGGAAGGTTACCCGAATTTGGGAACCGTGGAAAGCGATATTGCAAAAGGTTTCGGATATGTAATGACGGTATATGGGGAAATTTCTGTTTACGTTGCTTTAATCCTGAATGATGAACCCGCATACAGCACCATTGAAGGAGCCTGGCTAAGTAACGGAGAATTCGTCGTGGTACACAGAGTTGCTGTTGATGAAAAATTTGCAGGACAGGGAATGGTAAAAATTCTTTTCGACCATATTGAAGAATTCACCAGATCTCATGGAATTCAGAGCATTAAGGTCGATACCAACTATGATAATATTCCGATGCTGAAAATTCTCGAGAACAAAGGCTACAGCTACTGCGGCGAAGTTGTTCTCGCGGGAGGCGTAAGAAAAGCCTTTGAGAAGATTATTTTTTAGTCCAAAAGTTAAATCCGTTTTCATTGAAATTTTAAAAAGCCTGATATTTATAAACTCTATCAGGTTTGTTCGTTTAGTTCAGAACTAATTTCTATTTTTGTTTCAAATTTATATACAATGCATAAGAGTATAGAAATTGATGAAAAAATTTTTCAGAATGCCGTAAAGTTCTACGGAACCATTTTCAGCCTTCCTCCTTTAGCTTCAAAGATTTATGCCTACCTTTTATTCGATTATGATAAAGTGGGCATTACTTTTGATGAGTTTGTGGAAGTGCTTTCCGCGAGCAAAAGTTCAGTCTCCACAAGTATTTCTTTACTGCTGAACGCAGAGCTCATCGTAGATCACAACAAAATGGACGAGAGGAAACGGTATTTTTTCATCAATGACGGTTATAAGAAGATAAGATTTGAAAAAATAGTTCAAAAAATGCAAGACGAATTACAACTACTGGATGATTTAGACAATTTTAAAAAAAATCATGACGATTACAATGAAAAGATGGAAGCTTACAAAGCTCTTTTAAACAGGAACATTAAAAATATTCAGGAATCTCTTAATAAACTATAAAAATGAATAATAAGCTAGTTATACTTTCTGTTGCAGCTCTTTCTTTAGTGGCTTGCAAAAAAGAAGCTCCCAAACAGGACGGCCCGAAACCGTATCCTGTGGTAAAGGTGGAGGCAAAAAATATAGTGGGCTATCAGACTTTTCCGGCTACCATTCAGGGGAAGGTTAATAATGATGTCCGTGCTAAAATTCAGGGATATATCACACAGGTTTTGGTAGATGAAGGGCAGTATGTAACCAAAGGACAGCCGCTTTTCCGCCTGGAAACCAATATTCTGAACGAAAATGCGGCGGCTTCAAAAGCAGGAATCAGTGCTGCAGAATCCAATATTGCGGCAGCGCAGGCTGCTGTTGCGGCGGCAAATGTTGAAGTGAACAAACTTAAACCGCTGGTTCAGAAAAATATCATCAGCAATGTACAGTTACAGACCGCGCAGGCAAATTTAGCACAGGCTCAGGCGCAGCTAAAACAGGCACAGGCTGCAAAAAGTCAGGCAGTTGCCAATTATAAAGGAGTAGAAGCCAATATCGAATATTCTGTTATTCGTGCTCCTATTTCCGGAGTAATCGGAAAGCTTCCTTTAAAAGTGGGAAGTTTGGTAGGCCCTTCAGACCAGACTCCTTTAACCACCATTTCAGATACTTCTCAGATTTACGCCTACTTTTCAATGAATGAAAAAGAATATTTTGATTTCCTTGAAAAATCTCCGGGTGCATCCATGCCTGAAAAAATAAAAAACCTTCCGATGGTGGAATTACAGCTTGCGAACGGAAGCCTTTATCCTGAAAAAGGAAGAATTGAAGCCATTACAGGACAGATCGATCCAACAACGGGAACCATCCAGTTCAGAGTTGCGTTTACCAATGCGCAGAAACTTTTAAGCAACGGAAACAGCGGAACCATAAGATTCCCTCAACGTTACGACAATGTTCTGGTAGTTCCGGAAAGTGCGACTTACGAACAACAGGGAATTGTTTACGTATATAAAGTGGATAAAGACACTGCGAAAAATGTGGTGATTAATGTGATCGACAGAATCGACAATATGGCATTGATAAAATCCGGAGTTAACAAAGGGGAAACCGTAATTGCAGCAGGAATCGGAGGTTTAAAACCGGGAACTGCCGTGATAAAGAAACCTGTGAAAATGGATAGTCTTGTTCAATCTATAAAACCGAAATTCTAATGATTAAAAATTTTATCAACAGACCGGTTTTATCTACCGTAATCTCAATTTTAATTGTGATTCTCGGTGTTTTAGGACTGATCTCGTTACCCGTAACGCAGTATCCTGATATTGCGCCGCCGACGGTAAGTGTCTCGGCAAACTACACCGGAGCGAACGCAGAAACCGTAATGAAAAGTGTTGTTGTTCCTCTGGAAGAACAGATCAACGGGGTGGAAGGAATGGATTATATTACTTCATCTGCCGGAAATGATGGTTCTGCACAGATTCAGGTATTTTTTAAGCAGGGAATTGATCCGGACATTGCGGCGGTAAACGTACAAAACCGTGTCGCAAGAGCAACTCCTTTACTTCCAAGTGAAGTAACACGTTCCGGAGTAGTTACGCAGAAACAGCAGACAAGTGCTTTGATGTATATGTCTTTCTATTCTGAAAATAAAGATCTGGATGATGTATATCTTCAGAACTTTTTGAACATCAATGTTATTCCGAATTTAAAAAGGATTAACGGAGTAGGAGATGCCAATGTTTTCGGAGGTAAAAATTACTCTATGAGAATCTGGCTGGATCCTGCTAAAATGGCAGCTTACGGATTAACGCCTACCGATGTTACCAATGCCATCAATGAGCAGAGTAGAGAAGCTGCCGCAGGTTCTATCGGACAAAACAGCGGAAGTTCTTTCGAATATATCATTAAATATGTAGGGAAATTCAACGATAAAGAACAATACGATAATATCATCATTAAATCATTAGCAGACGGACAGAATTTAATGTTAAAAGACGTTGCTAAGGTAGAATTGGCAGGACAGTCTTACACGGGAATCGGGGAAAACGGAAATAATCCTTCCATCAGTATGGGGATTTTCCAGACACCGGGTTCCAATGCGCAGGAAATTATTAAAAATATCAAGTCTTACCTGAAATCGGCAGAAGGAAGTTTTCCGCAGGGAATTAAATATACATTCAACTTTGATACGAACGAATTCCTTGATGCATCTATTGAAAAGGTAGTGCATACCTTAATTGAAGCCTTCATCTTGGTTTTCATCGTGGTATATATTTTCTTACAGGATTTCAGATCTACCTTAATTCCGGCAATTGCGGTTCCGGTTTCTATTGTGGGAGCCTTTTTCTTCCTGAATTTATTCGGATATTCATTAAACCTGTTAACGTTGTTCGCTTTGGTTCTTGCCATCGGTATTGTTGTGGATGATGCAATTGTCGTCGTCGAAGCCGTTCATGCCAAAATGGAACACGGTATTTCGGATGCCAAAAAAGCAACCGTGGAAGCAATGGACGAAATTACAGGAGCAATTATTTCAATTACGCTGGTAATGGCATCCGTATTTATTCCGGTAACATTCATTACAGGTCCTACCGGAGTCTTTTATCAGCAGTTCGGGATCACTCTTATTGTAGCGATCATAATTTCTGCAATCAATGCATTAACGTTAAGTCCGGTTTTATGTTCATTATTCTTAAAACCTCACGATGCGCACCATAAAGAATATAAGAATTTAAATTTCATTCAGAAGTTTTTCTATAAATTCAATATTGCTTTTAAAACAACAACAGAGCGTTACGGAAGAGGATTAATCTTCTTATTGAGACATAAATGGGTTACGCTGATTATTTTTGCCGTAACAGGCGGAATTTTATACTGGGCGAGTTCTACCATGAAAAAAGGTTTCGTACCTACGGAAGACCGCGGAATTATCTTTACCGATGTTCAGCTTCCTCCGGGAGCATCTATGGAAAGAACGTACAATGCGTTGAAGACTCTTCAGGCAAACGCTTTAAAAGTTCCGGGAGTACAGAACGTTACAATTTCCACCGGTAGAGGATTCTTATCCGGAAACGGAAGCAACAACGGTTTGGCTTTCATTAAACTAAAACCTTTTGAAGACCGTAAAAAAGACGGGCAGACTTCTGAAGACATTACGAAAAAATTATTCGGAATTTCAGGAAAAGTTCCGGATGCAAAAGTGGTTTTCTTCCAGCCGCCGAGTGTACCCGGTTTTGGTAGCAGTGCCGGTTTTGAAATGGTACTTTTAGACAAATCCGGAGGAGAATATGCAGATTTAGATACAAAAACCAATGAATTTATCGGGAAACTGATCGAAAGACCGGAAATCGATTTTGCCCAGACTTCATTCAATACAAAATATCCTCAGTATGAAATGAAGATCAATGTTCCTTTGGCTAAACAGTTGGGAGTTTCTGTAAGTGATATCTTAGCAACGATGCAGGGATACATCGGAGGAGTTTATACAGCCGATTTTACAAAATACGGAAAACAGTTCAGGGTAATGGTTCAGGCACTTCCTGAAAACAGACAGAATATTGAAAATCTGAACGAACTCTACGTAAAAACAGGTTCCGGAGCCATGTCGCCAATCTCACAGTTTGTAACGCTTACCAAAGCTTACGGACCACAGTCGGTGAGCCGTTATAACCTCTTTACTTCAGTGAAAATTACAGGAGCAAACTCTGCGGGATTCAGTTCCGGAGATGCCATTTTAGCAGTGCAGCAGGTAGCGAAAGAAACCCTGAACCAGAATTATGATGTAGAATTTACAGGGCTTTCAAGAGAGGAGTTAAATTCCGGATCTCAGACAGTTTTGATCTTTGGATTGAGTTTAATCTTCGTTTATTTCATTCTTTCTGCACAGTATGAAAGTTATATTCTTCCTTTAATTGTAGTGATTTCTCTTCCTCTTGGAGTGATGGGAGCTTATTTCGGGCAGAAAATCATGGGCTTGGAAAACAATATTTATTTCCAGATTGCCCTGATTATGTTGGTCGGTTTATTAGCAAAGAATGCGATTTTGATTGTGGAATTTGCCGTTCAGAGAAGACATCACGGAGAAACCATCGTTATGTCGGCAATTAACGCGGCTAAAGCGAGATTAAGACCGATTCTGATGACTTCATTTGCCTTCATCTTCGGTTTATTGCCATTGGTTTTGGCAAGCGGAATCGGGGCGGTAGGAAACAGATCCATCGCAACAGGTGCAGCAATCGGTTTGTTGATAGGAACTATTTTAGGACTTTTCGTGATCCCTGTTTTATATGTCATTTTTGAATATTTACAGGAGAAAGTAAAACCTATCAAACCGAAAGAAATCAATTTAGCAGAATAAAATTAAGTGAGTTCAGGGTTTTTGATGTAAAGTTTAAATAATAACTAAAAACTGAAAAGCCCTGATCTTTAAACCTTAAACTTCAAATAATGAAGAGTATTTTAAACATCATAAAAGGAATAACATTTTCAGTCGCTGTTCTTGCCGCCGTATCATCGTGTATGGCGAGGAAAGAATACCAGAGACCGGATAATGTGGTAGACGAAAAACTCTACCGTACAGATATGCTTCCTACAGACAGCACCAATATCGCGAATGTTTCCTGGAAAGAAATTTTCACAGATCCTGTTCTTCAGGGACATATTACAAAGGCTTTGGAAAATAATCTGGACATCAGAATTGCTTTGCAGAGTATTTCTTCAGCAGAATCTTATTTAAAACAAAGCAAGGCAGCGTATGAGCCAACCTTATCAATAGGACCGAATTACACATTCCAGACCCAGTCTATCAATACCCAGTTTGGGCAGATTATCGGAGAAAGACGATATGTAAATCAGTTCGATATTACGGCAAGTCTTGGTTGGGAAGCCGATATTTGGGGAAAACTCAGAGCACAGGAAAAAGCGCAGTTAGCAACATATTTAGGGACTGTGGAAGCGCACAAAGCTGTAAAAACAGACCTTATTGCTTCTGTGGCTTCATCATATTATCAGTTGCTTACCTACGATGCTCAGAAAAGAATCATCACAGAAACCATTAAAGTACGTGAGCAGAATTTAGAGACGACAAAAGCTTTGAAGACGGCGGGAACTTTAACGGAAGTTGCAGTTCAGCAGAGTGAAGCTTTGGTGTACAATGCAAAATCTTTGTTGATTGATATTGATACACAGATTCAGTTGCTGGAAAACACCATGAGTCTTCTGATGGGAGAGCCATCTCATACCATTGAACGGTCATCTTTGGAAAATCAGAATGTTCCGATTGATCTTAAATTAGGATATCCTGTACAACTGTTATCCAACAGACCGGATGTAAAAAGAGCAGAATATAATCTGATGAATGCTTTTGAACTTACAAATTCTGCAAAAGCACAGTTTTATCCGACTTTAAAATTAACAGGAAGCGGAGGCGTTCAGTCGGTGGATATCGATCATCTTTTCAGCGTCAATTCTTTATTTGCGAACGTTGTTGCAGGTCTTGCACAGCCGCTGCTGAACAAAAGAGCCATCAGAACCAATTACGAAGTAAGTCTTGCCAATCAGGAAACCGCTTATCTGAATTTCCGAAAAGCCATTCTTACCGCAGGAAAAGAAGTTTCTGATGCCATAAGAGTGTATTCCGTTCAGGATCAGTACATCGATTTAAAACAGAAAGAACTGGTGAATTATAAAAATTCCGTAAACTATTCTCAGGAATTAGTAAACTACGGAATGGCAAATTATCTTGAAGTACTGAATGCCAGTGTCAATTCTTTAAATGCAGAATTGAATATTGCCAATGCACAGTACAGTAAAATGAAAGCCGGAATAGAGCTTTATCAGGCTCTCGGCGGCGGTTGGAAATAAATTCTGACAATAAAAGTAAAAAGAAAAGCGCATACGGATTTATTTCTGTATGCGTTTTTTATTTGGTCTTAAAAAAATCATTTCTGCTAAAATATTTACAGATATTTCCATCAGTTTTTAAAGAAAATGTAATAAAATGTTTGTATATGTGGTTTAAATACTTACTTTTGTACGGCTTCGGAATTTTGAAGAAAACGAGAGGGGGATTAGCTCATCTGGCTAGAGCGTTAGACTGGCAGTCTAAAGGTGGTGGGTTCGAGTCCCATATCCTCCACAAAAATTGTTTAACTACTTGTAAACTATGAAGAAAATATTTTTACTTTTATTAACAGCTTTCTTATTCGTTGGTTGTGGCAAAGATGAAGATACTATTTATGATTTCATCGGAACCTGGGCGGGAACGTACGAAGGAACCGAAAAAGGCGACTGGAATGTAGTGGTAGCTACCGACGGAAAAGTAACCGGAACATTACATTCTGATCAGACGACAGAAAACTATTATATTTCAGGACATCTTAGCGAATCCGGAGATCTTGTTGCAACGATCGGTTTTCCTGAAGATGGCGAATTCAGAGGAACTTTCACAAGAGAAGACAAAAAAGCTACGGGAACATGGTCTAATGCAGTTCCTACACCTACAAGAGCCGGAACATGGAAAGGTGCTAAAACTTCAAAATAAAAAGATTTTTACATACAATATAATAAAGCTATCCTTCCGGGATGGCTTTTTTTATTAAGTTTTTAAGCAGCGGTTATATGAAAAAGACTTTATTGGATTTATTTTTTGAATATCCGTTAAACAACCTATTACTTTGCACTGATATGAAAATCAATTATTTATAACAGGCACTTCGACAAGCTCAGTGTGACACCTCTAATACTAAACGCTTGATTTCTAGCGATGTCAAGCTGAGCCTGTCGAAGCTTTAGGTTAATAAACGGACAATCAAAAAATTTTTGTGGTATTTCTTACTTAGGCTCTGCGAAAGCATAATTTTATTATATTTGTATAGATTGTAAAATTCAGGGAAATATGATGAATAGATTTTTAGGCAAAAAAAAGTTTGTTAAAAACATATTTATTGTATCGCTTTTTTCCGTATTTATCATTTCCTGCGGAAGTTCAAAAAACGTTGTAAAAAAAACTCCGGTTACCAAAACCGTTGCCAAATCTGAAAACCTCAGAAAACTCGATTCCAGATTTGACGGGAAAATTTCAAAATCCATCAACGAGCTCCTGAAAGACGCAGAAAAATATTTGGGAGCGCCTTACAAATTTGGCGGAAATACTTCTTCAGGTTTCGACTGTTCCGGATTTACCGTAAAAGTTTTTGAGGAAAATGACTTCAAACTTCCGAGAAGATCCGCAGATCAGGCAGAAGCCGGATCTCAGATTGACATCAAAGATGTAAAGCCGGGAGATCTTCTGTTTTTTGCGACAGCAGGAGGAAGCAGAGTTTCACACGTCGGAATCGTTCATGACATCGGAAGTGACGGCGAAGTAAAATTTATTCACGCTTCCACATCAAAAGGCGTTATTATTTCTTCCTTAAATGAAACCTACTGGAACAAAGCCTATCTTCACGCGCAGAGAGTTCTGTAGTTTAAGTTGCTTAGCTGTTTTGTTAAACAAATAATATTTAAATACCTTCTGATAATCAAAACATTACATTTGTTTTTTGTGTTGCCTTAATAAACAAAAAGGCATTGTAGAACTTAAAAACATAAGATTTTTAAAGTAAAAGAGTTTTGCTCCATTAGGAGAAGAATCTGTGTAGAAATAGTAATAAAAAGACCAACCATCAATCCGTAGGATTGATATCTTTAATGCGACAATATTTTAAACATAAGCGTTTCTGTGACACACTAAACATATTATTTAAATATATCAATAGAAATGGGCTTTAGCCCATTTTAAATAATTAAGAATACAATTGGCTTTAGCCAAAACATATCATAAATTTCTGCTTTAGCCGATTTTGATTTACTTAAATCGTATGTGGCTTATACAATTACATTAAAACACTGTTCAAAGCATCCGGAATATTAAAATCATGAAGTTGTTTAAACTAATTTTAAATTTAACCTTAAAGGATACAAAAGACTTTATTGGATTTATTTAAAATATTTCAATAGTCTGCAAAGAGAAAAAATCTTTGATTTTTTAAAACTTAGGTGCACTTTTTTTTCCATTTAAATATAAACTGAACTTAAGAAACTAAAGTGTTTAAATCTTTTGCTTCTTTTGCGGTAAAAAAGTTTAAACAAGTTTCATTCTAAACAAAATACTTTCAAAAGGTTTTGCTGATCTTTTTTGTATCTTTGGCAGCGTATAATTTTTCAATTTAAATTAAATAATAAACATGTCGTTACAACAAACTATTGAAAATATCTGGGAAAACAGAGAACTATTGCACAATGAAGACAGCCAGAAGGCGATTAGAGAGGTGATTTCTTTGGTGGATAAAGGAGAGCTTCGTACCGCAGAACCTACAGAAAACGGATGGCAGGTGAACGAGTGGGTGAAGAAAGCAGTAGTAATGTACTTCCCGATTCAGAAAATGGAAACGATTGAAGTCGGTCCGTTCGAATTTCATGATAAAATGCCTTTGAAGAGAAACTACGCTGAAAAAGGAGTAAGAGTTGTTCCGCATGCAATCGCGAGAGAAGGAGCTTATATTGCGCCGGGAGTTATTATGATGCCGTCTTATGTAAATATCGGGGCTTACGTTGATTCCGGAACCATGGTGGATACATGGGCAACGGTTGGAAGCTGCGCGCAGATCGGTAAAAACGTTCACCTGAGTGGTGGTGTTGGTATCGGTGGTGTTTTAGAACCGCTTCAGGCTGCTCCGGTAATTATCGAGGACGATTGTTTCGTAGGATCAAGATGCATCGTTGTAGAAGGAGTGCATGTTGAAAAAGAAGCTGTTTTGGGAGCTAATGTCGTTTTAACGGCATCTACAAAAATTATTGATGTAACAGGTGAAACTCCGGTTGAGATCAAAGGAAGAGTTCCTGCGAGATCAGTAGTTATTCCGGGAAGTTATACCAAAACCTTTCCTGCGGGAGAATATCAGGTTCCGTGTGCATTGATTATCGGAAAAAGAAAGGAATCTACAGACAAAAAAACGTCTTTAAATGATGCGTTGAGAGAGAATAATGTTGCTGTTTAAGATGAATATTTTAAACTAAAACCTCACATCTTGAAAGAAAAAATTCTTAAAATATTGCTAAACCCTAAATACATATTTGGGGTTTATCTTATTATAGCTGTTGCAACGGCGTTATCCAAATATTTCAGAGGACCACAGGCGATTAACAATTATCTGATCTTCAAAAATGTTTTCGTGAATACCTTCGAGCAGAAAAATCTCTACTTGCAGTATCCTGAAAGATACTTAGATGCCAATCATTATGGAATATTTTTCAGTATTCTGATTGCCCCTTTTGCTTTGATTCCCGATTGGCTTGGAATTTCTTTATGGAACGTTGCCAACGCAGCCATTTTCCTGTTTGCCATTTACAAACTTCCGTTTTCAGACGCTAAAAAAGCACTTTTTGCACTGCTTTGTCTTCAGGAATATATTACAGCGGCGGTAAGTCTTCAGTTCAATATCGCTTTGGTAGGACTGCTTATGCTTTCTGCCATTTTTATTTATGAAAAAAAAGAAGTAAAGTCTGCTACAGCCATTTTAGTGGGAGTATTTGTAAAACTGTACGGAATTTTAGGACTTTCGCAGTTTTTCTTTATCAAAAACAAGCTCAAATTTATTCTGTCCGGAATTGCAGTTGCGGCTTTATTTTTTGTATTACCGATGGCAATTTCCAGCCCGCAGTTCGTTGTACAGAGCTATACAGACTGGTTTCACTCTCTGGCTGAAAAAAACGGACTCAATCAAAGTCTGGATTCTTATCAGGACATTTCTTTAATGGGATTTGTAAGAAGAATTTTGCAGGATGCTTCAATTTCCAACCTTACTTTTATGGCTTTCGGAGCGCCTTTGTTCTTTTTGCCGTATGTAAGAATTAAACAGTACAAACATTACGCATATCAATTGATGATTCTGGCTTCAACCTTACTTTTTTTAGTATTGTTCAGTTCAGGATCAGAATCCCCAACGTACATTATTGCAGTAGCGGGAGTGATGATCTGGTTTTTCCTTCAGAAAAAAAGAACACCGATTGTCTATGCTATGTTGATTTTCGTAATTATTCTGACCTGTTTTTCACCATCAGACTTATTTCCGAAATTTATTAAACAGAATTATATTGTTAAATATTCCCTAAAAGCTTTACCTTGCATCGTTGTCTGGTTCAGGATCATTTATGAACTGGTAACAAAAGACTTCGAAAAAGACTACAGCCTGAACTGATTATGAAAAAAATTTCAATTGTAATTCCTGCGCATAACGAAGAAGGAAACGTGGCTTTGGTTCATCAGAAAATTAAAGAAGTTTTTGATGGACTGGATGATTACGGCTTTGAAATTATTTTCGTGAACGACGGAAGCCGCGACAAAACCCAGCAGAAGCTCGAAGAACTTTCCGCAAAATATGACGAAGTAAAATTCATTGAATTTTCACGTAATTTCGGACATCAACCCGCCGTAAAAGCAGGAATGGATAATGCTTTCGGAAATGCGGTCATTTCCATGGACGGCGATCTTCAGCATCCCCCTAAAATGATTCCTGAAATGATCCGGAAATGGGAAGAAGGCTACGACATTGTTTTTACGATTCGAACCTATCCGAAGCAGATTTCCTACTTTAAAAGAAAAACATCCGACTTTTTTTATAAAATCCTGTCGAGTTTGTCCGATGTTAATTTAACAAAAGGAGGCGGATCAGATTTCAGACTTATGGATGCGAATGCAGTCGAAGTGATGAGAACGTTCAACGAGGATGACCTCTTTTTACGGGGTTTAACAAGCTGGATGGGCTTTAAACAGACCGGAATCGAATTTACAGCCAATGAAAGACTTTCAGGTGAAAGCAGCTATAACCTCAAGAAAATGATCACTTTTGCATTTACAGGGATTACGGCATTCAGTGTAAAACCACTGTATATTGCAGCCTATTTAGGATTCCTTTTTTCCGCATTTTCAATTGTCGGATACGGTTTGTATGTCATTTATTCCTTCGTGGCAAAAACCGAAATTTCAGGATGGGCTTCATTAATTATGACCATCGTATTTTTTGGCGGTCTGCAACTGATTATTTTAAGAATTATGGGAATTTATTTAGGCAAAATTTTCAAACAGGTAAAAGAAAGACCCAATTATATCATCAAAAATAAAAATTTTTAAATGGTTTTATTAAGTTTTGACATCGAGGAATTTGATATGCCATTCGAATACAAAGGCGAAATTTCCTTTGAACAGCAAATCTCAATTTCTCAGAAAGGCGTCGAAAGAATTTTAGATATTCTCAAAAAACATCATGCAAAAGCAACGTTCTTTTCAACCGTAGTTTTTGCAGAAAACAGCAAAGAACTCATCAGAAGACTGTTAAATGAAGGTCACGAATTGGCTTCTCACACATGGTTTCATTCAGATTTTGAAGAAAAACACCTTAAAGAATCCAAAGAACGGCTCGAAGAACTGTTTTCAACACAGGTTACAGGACTTCGAATGCCCAGAATGATGCCTGTAAGCAAAAATGCCGTGGAAAACGCAGGATATTCTTACAATTCCTCCATCAATCCCACCTATCTTCCCGGAAGATACAATAATTTAAAAGTATCGAGAACTTATTTTAACGAAGGAAATGTGGTGCAGATTCCGGCTTCCGTATCACCCAACTTCAGAATCCCGTTGTTTTGGCTGAGTTTTCACAATTTTCCCTTGTTTTTCTACAAAAAACTGGCTTCCGACGTTTTGAAAAAAGACAAATATCTCAACATCTACTTTCATCCGTGGGAATTCGCAGAAATAAAAGATGAAGCCTTTAAATTACCCGGTTTTACCGTAAAAAATTCAGGAATAGAGATGGTAAAAAGGTTCGATGAATTTCTTACATGGTTAAAAAGTAAAAATTATTCATTCGGAACATTTCAGGAATTTCAAAAACAAATACAGCCATGAAGATAGCATTTGATGCCAAAAGATTTTTTCACAACACCTCAGGTTTAGGAAACTATTCCCGCGATCTCGTTAGAATTTTAGCACAGTATTTCCCTGAAAACGAATACATTCTGCTCAACAAAAACAAATCGGAAAGAGGTTCGGATATTTTAGAAAACTCCAACGTTCATTTTGTGGAAACTTCCAAAGGAAAAATGTCCCGACAGTTTAAAATGGGGAAGGATGCCCAAAAACAGAACGCCGATATTTTTCATGGATTATCCGGCGAATTGCCTTTGAAATGGGATAAAAAACCCATCAAAAAAATTGTCACCATTCACGACCTTATTTTTGAGAGATATCCGCAATATTATTCCTTTTTCGACCGTAAAATTCACTTCTGGAAATTCAGGAAAGCCGCAAATTCTGCCGATAAAATCATTGCCATTTCAGAACAGACCAAGCGCGATATTATCCAGTTTTTAAAAATTCCCGAATCGAAGATCGAAGTCATTTATCAGGGATGCCATAAAGCGTTTAAAGAACAGCAATCCGAAGAATTCATTCAGAAAACCAAAGAAAAATACAGTCTTCCGGAAAAATTCATTCTCAATGTCGGAACCATCGAAGAACGTAAAAATCTTCTCAATGTGGTAAAAGCGTTGAAAGACACGAATATTCCGCTGGTGGTTGTCGGCAAAAAAACAAAATACTTCAGGAAAGTGGAACAGTTTGTTCAGCAGCATAAAATCAGCGTGCAGTTTCTCGAAGGAGTTTCTATGGATGAACTCGCTGCAATCTACAAACTTGCCGATATCTTCGTTTATCCAAGCTTTTTCGAAGGTTTCGGAATTCCCGTCATCGAAGCATTATTTTCGAAAACAGTAGTTATTACAAGCAATACAAGCTGTCTTCCCGAAGCGGGCGGACCCGATTCCGTCTATGTAGATCCGGAAAATCATCTCGATATTCAGTCTAAAATTAAATTTTTATGGGACAATGAATCCGAACGTAAACGCCGTGCTGATAAAGGTTTTCACTTCGTTCAGCAGTTCAATGACGAACCGATTGCCAATAACCTGATGAATCTTTACCGAAAAATTATTTCGTAAATTTTTTGGCAGTTTAAAAATAAGTCCTAAATTTGTACCACAATTTTCAACAATGAAACCGAATTTTTTAACAGTACATCATTATCATCATCATCTCTGCTAAGACGGAATTGATTGATATGTACTTATGTTAAAAATCAAAATAATTAAAACCGTCTGAGTAAACAGGCGGTTTTTTGTTTCTAAATTCATCCCGGGCAATTTATTTCCAAACCATCTTTTTACTCAGGCACAACAAAAAGTGAAATGAGTAAATTAAAAATAGCCATACAGAAAAGCGGTCGCCTTTACGAAGAATCTCTTCAGCTCTTAAAAGACTGCGGTATTTTCGTTAACAACGGAAAAGACCAGCTAAAAGTTTCCGTAGAAAATTTTCCGATGGAAATCATGTATCTCAGAAATTCGGATATTCCTCAGTATCTGGAAGATGGAGTGGTAGATATTGCCATTGTAGGAGAAAATCTTCTGGTAGAAAAACAGAAAAAAATTGAAATCGTTCAGCCTTTGGGATTTTCAAAATGCAGGGTTTCTCTGGCAGTTCCGAAAGAAATTGAAACCGATGACATCACCTATTTTCAGGGAAAAAAAATTGCCACTTCTTATCCCAATACCCTGAAAAACTTTTTGGATAAAAACAATATTTCAGCAGACATTCACATTATTTCAGGTTCTGTAGAGATCGCCCCGAACATTGGTCTTGCCGATGGAATCTGCGATATTGTAAGCTCAGGAAGCACCCTTTTCAAAAACGGATTAAGAGAAACCGTTACGATTCTTACTTCTGAAGCCGTTCTGGCAAAAACATTCAGACTGGATGAGGAAAAAACCAAAATTCTTGAAAAATTCCTATTCAGAATTAAAGCCGTTCTTAAAGCAAAAAATTCAAAATATATTCTCATGAACGTTCCGAACGACAAGATTGGAGAAGTTTCAAAAGCGCTTCCTGTGCTGAAAAGTCCGACGGTGATTCCGTTGGCGGAAGAAGGGTGGAGCAGTATCCATTCCGTGATAGACGAAGCGCGTTTCTGGGAAGTGATTGATGAACTGAAAGACAAAGGAGCGCAGGATATTTTAATAATTCCAATCGATAAAATGGTGATTTAATATGAAGGTAGAAAGATATCCTGAAAGGGAACAATGGTCTGAATTAACAAAAAGACCCGTCATAAAAAGAGAAAGACTAACAGAAATCGTTGCCGGAATTTTCGATGAAGTGAAGAACAACGGAGATCAGGCGCTGATTGATTTTGCTAAAAAATTTGATTCCGCTGAAATAAACAACATTAAAATTTCTGAAGAAGAAGTTGAATCCGCTGAAAATCTGATCAGTGAAGAACTGAAAACAGCCATTCAGGATGCAAAATCGAATATTACCAAGTTTCACGCTTCACAAATTCCAACAGTCGAAAAAATAGAAACGACAAAAGGAGTGGTTTGCTGGAGAGAAAACCGGGCCATTGAAAAAGTAGGAATTTATATTCCGGGAGGAACAGCACCGTTGTTTTCTACGGTTTTAATGCTTGTCATTCCGGCTCAGTTAGCGGGTTGTAAAGAAATTATTCTCTGTACGCCGCCCGATAAAAACGGCAATGTAAATCCTGCCATTTTATATACGGCAAAATTATGCGGAGTAACGCAGATTTTCAAGACAGGAGGCGCTCAGGCGATTGCAGCAATGACTTTCGGAACCGAAAGTATTCCCAATGTCTACAAAATTTTCGGACCGGGGAATCAATATGTTGTAGCCGCTAAAGAATACGCGCAAAACTACAATATTGCCATCGATATGCCTGCCGGACCGAGTGAAGTTCTTGTAATTGCCAACGAAAAGGCGGTTCCTGAATTTTGTGCAGCAGATTTACTTTCTCAGGCGGAACACGGAAGTGACAGTCAGGTGATTTTCCTGTCCACAGACGAGAAAATTCTTAATGAAACGATTTTGGAGACCCAAAAACAGCTTGAAGCACTTCCTAGAAATGAAATGGCAGCAGAATCTTTGAAAAACAGCCACTTTATTTTACTGAATTCAATAGATGAAGCTTTGAAATTCAGCAATTTGTATGCTCCGGAACACTTGATTTTAGCAGTCAATGATTTTAAAAATTATATTCCGAAAATTCAGAATGCAGGTTCTGTTTTCTTAGGAAATTATTCATGCGAGAGTGCGGGAGATTACGCAAGCGGAACCAATCACACCCTTCCTACGAACGGTTTTGCGAAAAATTACAGCGGGGTTTCTCTTGACAGTTTTGTGAAGAAAATCACTTTCCAGAATCTGTCGGAACAGGGATTGAAAAATTTAGGAAAAACCATTGAAATAATGGCAGAAGCGGAAGGGCTTTTCGCTCACAAAAATGCAGTAAGTATAAGATTAAAAGAACAGAATGAAAGAATTTAATATCAAAGATTTAGTACGAAAAAATATTCTGGAACTACAGCCTTATGTAAGTTTCAGGGACAATAATACATTTGAAAATCCTGTTTTTCTGGATGCGAATGAAAGTGCTTTTGGAGAACTGAACCGCTATCCGGATTCTACTCAAAAAGAATTGAAAGAAAAATTGGCAGTTTTGAAAGATGTTTCGGCTAAGCAGATTGCAGTCGGAAACGGAAGTGATGAACTGATCGATCTTATCGTGAAAGTTTTTTGTGAACCTAAGAAAGATGCTATTCTGATGATGAATCCTTCTTTTGCAATGTACGGATTTTATGCTTCGGTGAATGAAAATAAAGTGGCTAAACTGAATCTGAATGAAAATTTTGGAATTGATAAAGAAGAATTTTTAAAAATCTCAAACGAAGAAAAACCAAAAGTTTTCTTTTTATGTTCGCCCAATAATCCTACCGGAAATTCAATCGAAGACATTGAATTTTACATTCAGAATTTTGACGGAATTGTTGTGGTGGATGAAGCTTATATTGAATTTTCAGGAAAGAAATCGTGTGTTGAACTGTTGGGAAAATTTCCCAATCTTATCGTTCTTCAGACGTTTTCCAAAGCTTGGGGAATGGCAGGAGCAAGAGTGGGAATTGCATATGCTTCAGAAGAAATTATTCAACTGATCAACACAGTGAAATCTCCGTACAATGTTAATTCTTTAAGTTTAAATAAAATATCAGAACTTATTATTAATAAAGGATTTATAAAATCAAATATAGAAAATACTTTAGATGAAATTTCCTGGTTAAGAAATGAATTAGAGACAATAAACTGCATCAAAAAAGTATTTCCGAGCGACGCAAATTTCTTCCTGATTCAGTTTGAAAACGTAGATAAGGTGTACCGGAAATTGCTGGAAAATGAAATTCTGACGAGCAAAAGAAGTCCGCAGATTCCGGATTGCATTAGAATTAATGTGGGTAAAAGAGAAGAAAACAACAGGCTGATTAACGTCTTAAAAAGTATTTAATTAAATCTGAAACCTCACAGATTTTTAAACCTGTGAGGTTTAGAAAAGTAAACGAAAAGTAAAATGAAAAAAGTATTATTTATAGATCGTGACGGAACTTTAATCTTAGAACCGCCTATTGATTTTCAGGTTGATTCTCTTGAAAAGCTAGAATTTTATCCCGGAGTTTTCCAAAATCTTTCCCGAATTGCCAGAGAACTTGATTTTGAACTCGTGATGGTAACCAATCAGGATGGTTTGGGAACCGAAAGTTTTCCTTATGAAGATTTCATCAGACCACAGGAAAAAATGTTAAAAGCTTTTGAAAATGAAGGAATTGTTTTCAGTGATATTCTGATCGACAGAAGTTTTGAAAGTGAAAACCTGCCCACAAGAAAACCGGGAACCGGAATGCTGGGAAAATATATTTACGGAGATTACGATCTTGAAAATTCATTTGTGATCGGAGACCGGCTTACAGATATTCAGTTGGCAAAAAACTTAGGCTCAAAATCTATATTAATCAGTAAAGTTCAGAATGATAAAGCCGATCTAACAACAGAAAACTGGAGCGAAATTGCACAGTTTTTGACGAAAATTCCGCGAAAAGCAAAAGTTTCAAGAAAAACCAATGAAACAGAAATTGAAGTTGAAGTCAATCTTGATGGAAGCGGAGCCTCTGAAATTTCAACCGGATTACACTTTTTTGATCATATGCTGGAACAGATTTCCAAACACGGAAATTTAGATTTGAAAATTAATGTCAAAGGAGATTTGCAGGTTGATGAGCATCACACGATTGAAGATACAGGAATTGTTCTTGGAGAAGCTGTTTTAAAGGCTTTGGGAAAGAAAAAGGGAATTGAACGTTACGGTTTCCTGCTTCCGATGGATGATTGTTTAGCACAGGTCGCCATTGATTTCGGAGGAAGACCGTGGTTAATGTGGGAAGCGGATTTCAAACGTGAAAAAATTGGTGATGTTCCGACTGAAATGTTTTATCACTTCTTCAAATCCTTCACTGATTCTTCAAAGTGTAATCTCAACATTAAAGTGGAAGGTGATAACGAACACCACAAGATCGAATCTGTGTTTAAAGCATTTGCCAAAGCGGTAAAAATGGCAGTGAAACAGACGGATACGAATTTTAATTTACCATCAACCAAAGGAAGTTTATAATGATTGCCATCATCAAATACAACGGCGGAAATGTCAGTTCCGTGCAGAATTCATTGAACAGATTACATGTAGAATCTGTGGTAACCGATGATTTTGACCTGATAAGAAAAGCCGACAAAGTAATTTTTCCGGGAGTGGGTGAAGCATCTTCTACCATGAAATTGTTAAAGGAAAAAGGTCTGGATCAGTTAATTCCGACTTTAAAACAGCCGGTTTTAGGCATTTGTCTGGGCATGCAGCTCATGTGTAAAAATAATGAAGAAGGAAATACAGTCGGGATGGGAATTTTTGATATCGATGTAAAAAAGTTTCCTGCAAAGAATATCGTTCCGCACATGGGATGGAATACAATTTCAGATTTTAAATCCGGAATATTTTCAGGCATCGAAGAAAACAGCGATGTGTATTTCGTTCACAGTTTCTACTGCGAATTATCGGAAAATACGACATCGGTCTGCGATTACATTCTGCCATTCAGCGCTTCTCTGCAAAAGGATAATTTTTACGCGATGCAGTTTCACCCCGAAAAATCAGGAGATGTAGGAAGCCGTTTACTGGAAAATTTTTTAAAACAATAAAAACTGAATATGAAAATTATTCCCGCTATAGACATCATCGACGGAAAATGCGTTCGTTTGTCGAAAGGAGATTACGATACCAAAAAAATATACAATGAAAATCCTCTTGAAGTCGCCAAAGAATTTGAAAGTTTTGGCATACAATATCTTCATCTGGTGGATCTTGACGGTGCAAAATCGAAGCATATTGTTAACCAAAAGGTTTTGGAAACCATTGCGAAAGAAACTTCTCTGGAAATTGATTTCGGGGGCGGACTGAAAACTCTGGAAGACATTGAAATTGCCTTTAATTCGGGAGCAAAGCAGATTACGATTGGAAGTATTGCGGTTCAGGATCCTGATTTCTGTTTTGATCTGATTGAAAAATACGGTTCGGAAAAAATTATTCTCGGAGCCGACTGCGAAAACCGCAAGATAAAAACTTCGGGCTGGCTGGAAGAAAGCCAACTGGATGTGATCGATTTTATTCTCAAATATAAAAATAAAGGAATTAAAAACGTGATCTGTACGGATATTTCCAAAGACGGAATGCTTCAGGGCGCATCGGATGAATTGTACAGGGAAATTATAGAAAAAACAGCAGTTCAGTTAATTGCAAGCGGCGGAATTTCGTGTATTGAAGATGTCGGACAGATGAAAAAGATCGGCTGTTCCGGAACAATTATCGGAAAGGCTATTTATGAAGGCAGAATCAGTTTGCAGCAACTCCAAAATTTTATTGAAAATGCTTAAAAAAAGAATCATTCCGTGTCTGGATATCAAAGACGGAACTACGGTAAAAGGAATTAATTTTGAAGGATTAAGAAATGCGGGAGATCCTGTAGAGCTTGCCAAAAGATATGAAAAAGAAGGCGCAGACGAATTGGTTTTTTTGGATATTACCGCAACGATAGAAGAACGGAAAACTTTTGCCGGACTGGTCCAGAAAATCGCAGCAGAATTAAGCATTCCTTTTACTGTCGGCGGCGGAATTTCTACCGTGGAAGATGTAAGAAGACTCTTGGAAGCAGGAGCAGACAAGATCAGTATCAATTCTTCGGCGGTTAAAAATCCGGCACTAATTTCGGATTTATCAAAAGAATTTGGAAGCCAGTGTGTTGTGGTTGCAATTGATACAAGATTGGTAAACGGATCTGACTGGGTTCACGTGAAAGGAGGAAGGGAAATAACGGATCTGAAGACATTAGACTGGGCAAAGAAAGCGGAAGAACTGGGAGCGGGAGAAATTCTTCTCACTTCAATGGATGGCGATGGTACAAAAAACGGGTTTGATCTCAGAATAACAAAGTTAATTTCCGAAAGTGTAAATATTCCCGTCATTGCTTCCGGAGGCGCCGGAAAAATGGAAGATTTTGAGGAAGTTTTTAATCAGACCAAAGCAACAGGAGCTTTGGCGGCAAGTATTTTCCATTTTGGAGAAGTACAGATTCAGGATCTTAAAAATAATTTGAAATTTAAAAAAATTGCAGTACGATGAATATCGATTTTAATAAAAGTGAAGGCTTGGTTCCGGTGATTATTCAGGACGACAGAACGTTACAGGTTTTAATGTTGGGTTACATGAACGAAGAAGCTTTTGAAAAAACCAAAAAAGAAGGAATTGTAACGTTTTTCAGCCGTTCCAAGAACCGTCTCTGGACAAAAGGTGAGGAATCCGGAAATTTTTTAAAGGTTAAAAATATTGCGATAGACTGCGATCAGGATACAATTTTAATTAAGGCAATTCCTACAAATGTTGTCTGCCACACCGGAAGTTTCAGTTGTTTTGGGGATAAAGATTCTAAAGGTTTTCTGTATGAACTGGAAGAAAAAATAGGTCAAAGAATTGATGAAAAAACCGCAGGTTCCTACACGTTTTCATTATTCCAGAGAGGCATCAATAAAATGGCTCAGAAAGTGGGAGAGGAAGCCGTAGAAGTGGTGATCGAAGCCAAAGACAACAATGATGATCTGTTTAAAAATGAAGCGGCAGATCTGCTGTATCACCTTTTGATTTTACTGAAAGCCAAGAATTTTACACTGAAAGATATTGAAGAAATTTTGCTTTCCAGAAACCGATAAAGTTGTATTTTTATCTCTAAACTCATTAAGAATCAACCGCAAAAGAGGCAAAAGACCATTATGTTGCAAGAATTAGAATATTCAAAGCTATCAGAAGAATAAAATCGAAGATTTTTAAACTGTTTTAAATGAAATTTCAGCTTATTTTTGTCACTTATGTGTTTTAAATACAATTCATTAAAAAAATATCCCATGAAAGAAGACAATAAAGAAAATCAGCAATCCAAAACTGAACCGGAAAGTAAAGGAAAAATTAACCCTGAAAAGGGAAAAGTAAAAGAAGTAAAATCTCCCAATTCTGATACTGCAAAAGGCGGTACAAGAGCCGGATAAATTAGAAGCCAGTCGGATTTTTCGGCTGGCTTTTTTAAAACAATTTGATTATCTCTATTTTTTCGATGCCACAGCAAAATGCTGCAATGCTCCGATTGCTGCTTTACCGATATTAAAAACATACTGAACATCAGTATTAGCAAAAGTATCATCTCCGGTATGAGGAAGATCACTTCTGAGATATTCAAAAAATCCGGTGATTACTTCACCCTTTTTCTCAAAAGAGATGTAGTCGGTATCTTCTGCGGGATCGATTTTTGCCTGTAATGGAGAATAAAGAGTTGTGCAGGTCATCAATTCTTTGGTAACCTGTTTAGAAGCTTCATTATTTTTTGAGCTTCCTCCCTGATCTTCGTCACAAAAAACAGTATCATTGAACATCCCTTTTTTACCCCCGACCTGATCCAGATTGAAGACCATTTTTATATCAATCTGCCTTGTTTTATTCTGATAAACAACTTCATTTACATAATGTCTGCTTCCGTACAATCCCTGCTCTTCTCCTGAAAAATGAATGAATTTTATGGAATATTCAGTTGGAATGTCTTTCAGGATTTTTGCGGCTTCCAGAATGATGGATGTTCCGCTACCGTTGTCGTTTACTCCGGGACCGTTTATACTGTCGAAATGTCCGCAAATAATGATGTATTTATCAGGATATAAAGTTCCTTTCTTAGTAATGATCAGGTTTTTAGATTTTAATTTTCCAATAGAAAAAGGATCTTCTTCCATCTGGTTTTCGGAATATCCGAAAGATAAATATTTATTTTTGATCCAGTTCAGGGCATTTTCATTTTCTATAGAACCTGTGGTTTTAACACCCAGTTTCTCAAATTCCTTTAAATGGGATACGATGTCCTCTTTTTTTAATAAGTTAACTCTGTCCTGATAAGCCTGGATAAAACTTTGTCCCTGAAATCCAACGGCTGTTAAAGAAAAAAGAAAAATGGCGGTTAATTTTTTGAAATTCATATTGGTAATTAGTTTACTATTTTACAAATATAGAAATAAAAAATCCTGAGAAAGAAACTCAGGATTTTGCTTGACCGTTGATTATTTTCCAATAATTATTTTTCTTACTGCTTTTTGGTCTTTTGTTTTAACAGTTGCGATATACGTTCCGTTTGGTAATTCTGAAACATTTACTTTCGTTTCATTTTCCTTATTTAAAATAAGCCTGCCGTTTATATCTGAAATTTCAAGAGTGAAATCTTTAACATCTTCCGGAAGTTCGACATTTAAATAATCTTTCGCAGGATTAGGATAGATTTTTATAGATTCTATAGAATTTCCGGAAAGTAACACTTCTTTTTTCTGTAAAGAATTTGCTGCTACTGCAAAGTGCTGTAAAGCTCCCAAAGAAGCTTTTGCTACATTATAAATATAAACAGGATCTGTATTAGCAAATGTATCGTTTGAAGTATGAGGATAATTACTTCTTATTCTTTCAAAAAAGCCTGTAATAATTTCGCCTTTTCTTTCAAAAGGAATATAATCTGTAGCTTCAGCCGGATCTACCGCCGTTAAAAGAGGAGAATACAAAGCGGTACAGTTTCGCAATTGCTGTGTAACGTTTGCTGAAGCTGCATTATTGCTCGACAGACCTCCCTGATCTTCATCACAATAGATCGTATTGTTGTTATTGCCTATTTTTCCGCCAACCTGATCCAGATTAAAGACTAATTTAATGTCTAATTTCTTAATATTATTTTGATAAACAACGTTATTTACGTAATGTGAACTTCCAATAAGTCCTTGTTCTTCACCTGAAAAATGGATGAATTTAATAGAATATTCTGTAGGAACGTCTTTTAAAATTCTTGCAGCTTCCAAAATGATGGACGTTCCGCTGCCGTTGTCGTTTACTCCGGGACCGTTTATAGTGTCGAAATGTCCGCAAATGATAACGTATTTATTAGGATAAACGGTTCCTGTTTTAGTGATGATTAAATTTTTAGAACTTTTGCCGTTGTAAGTGAAGGCATCTTCCGAAATCTGGTTTGAAGAATATCCGAAAGCCAGATATTTATTCTTAAGCCAGTTGAAAGTATTATTATTCGCTGTTGAGCCGGTGGTTTTAATCCCTAAATTGGCAAAATTCTGTAAGTTTGTTGTAATATTGGTCTGTGTTACCATATTAGCTCTGTCCTGATAAGCCTGAATAAAAGATTGTGCATTGAAACTTAAAGCAGATAAAGAAAAAAGCAGAAATGTAGATGTCTTTTTCATTTTGTTATTAATTTTTGTAATTTGATTGGTATACAAATGTAATAATAAAAAAATCCTAAACAAAAGTTCAGGATTTTATTTTTTATAGAAAAATAAAAATTATTTGCCGATAATTATTTTTCTTACCGCTTTTTGGTCTTTTGTTTTAACAGTTGCCATATAAACACCGTTTGCTAATCCTGAAATATTAACTTTAACTTCATTTTGTTTGTTTAAAACAAGTCTGCCGTTCATATCCGAAATCTCAAGACTGAAGTTTTTAACGTCTTTCGGAAGTTCAATATTTAAAAGATCTTTCGCCGGATTGGGATAAATCTTTACGGTTTCCAGATTATTAACTGTCTTTTCATCCGTCGCCAATAAACTTGTAGAGGCTGTTGCAAAATGCTGTAAAGCTCCTACAGCCGCCTTTCCTACGTTGAAAACATAAGTGGGGTCTACATTGGCAAAAGTATCGTTTACGGTATGTTCATTATAACTTCTTACCGTTTCGTAAAAACCTGTAATAATGTCTCCTTTCGCTTCAAAAGGCATATAATCGGAAGAGTAAGCGTTTGACATTACCGTCTGTAATGGTGAATACAGAGTTGTACACGCCGCAAGCTGCTGTGTAACGGAAAGAGAGGCAGCATTGTTTCCTGTTTGCCCGCTTTGATCACTTTCGCAGTTGATGGCAATATTAGAATTGCCTATTTTTCCACCCACCTGATCTAAATTAAAAACCAGTTTGATGTTTAACTGACGGACACTGTTCTGGAAAACCACACTGTTTACATAATGTGCACTTCCCTGTAATCCCTGTTCTTCACCGGAAAAGTGGATGAATTTAATAGAATATTCTGTCGGAACGTCTTTTAAAATTCTTGCCGCTTCCAGAATGATAGAAGTTCCGCTTCCGTTGTCACTTACGCCGGGACCGGTAATCGTGTCGTAATGTCCGCAGATAATAACATAGGTATTCGGATAAACGGTTCCTGTCTTGGTAATGATTAAATTTTTAGAACTTGTAGAGCCAAATGTGAAAGAATCTTCTACGATCTGACTTGCTGTATAACCGTAAGACTGATATTTTGCTTTAAGCCAGTTCAGAGCATTGGTATTGGCTGTAGAACCCGTTGTTTTTACGCCAAGATTCCCAAATTCCTGAAGTAACGTTGTTATATTGGTCTGGGTAACCAAATTCGCTCTGTTCTGATAAGCCTGAATAAAACTTTGAGCCTGAAATGCATATGTTCCTAATGAAAACAGCAGTAGAGTAGTTATTTTTTTCACTTTAGAGGAAAATTTTATAAATTTAATAATATTACGCAAATGTAAATAATAAAAAAATCCCAAGCAAAAAACCTGGGACTTATATTGATAACAAAAATTTTACATTATTTTACTTGATCTACAACTGCTTTGAAAGCTTCAGGGTGATTCATTGCTAAATCTGCTAAAACTTTTCTGTTAAGCTCAATGTTGTTCTTTTTAAGAGCTCCCATAAACTGAGAGTAAGACATTCCGTGTTCTCTGGTTCCCGCGTTGATACGAGTAATCCAAAGTGCTCTGAAATTTCTTTTCTTCTCTTTTCTACCACGGTAAGCATATTGCATTGCTTTTTCTACCGCGTTTTTAGCTACCGTCCAAACGTTCTTTCTTCTTCCGAAATAACCTTTAGCGTGCTTAAAAATTTTCTTTCTTCTAGCTCTTGAAGCTACCGAATTTACTGATCTTGGCATAATTTAAATTGTTTTTTTGAAATGTGCGGTAATTATTTCATTACTCTTAGTGGCTTCATTTCAGGGTTAAAATGTTGAATTTGTTTGAATTCTTATAAACCGACTATAGATTTATAAAAACTACTTAATTGCTAATTGACGCAATACGCTTTTCTCGTCCACAGCAGCAACGTAAGAAGTCGTAGTAAGATTTCTCTTCTGCTTCGTTTCTTTCTTCGTTAAGATGTGGCTTTTGTAAGCGTTCTTTCTTTTGATCTTACCAGATCCGGTAAGAGCAAAACGTTTCTTAGCACCTGATTTCGTTTTTAATTTTGGCATTGTTTTGCTTTTTATTGTTTTGTTATCAATATCTGTTTTGGCTATTTCCGATTGCCCGGAATAATAGTCTGCAAAATTACAGAAAAATTTCGAGATTTGAAAAAGATTTTTTGAATAGAATAGGGAAGTGTATGAAGCTTTAGGTATTACCGCTTTTGTGAGATAAATTTTATTTGAAGCTGTTTCCTGCTTTCCACTGTATCTTTTTGGTTGCGGACTCCGCTCCGCTCCGCCCGCAACCAAAAAGGATGTCGTTCCAATCAGGGCTAGAGTGGCAGTTCCCAATATAAATAACCGGATTAGGGAATAAATAAGTCTTGTTAAACGCAACGTTAAACAAGGAGATTTAATTAATTGATTGTCCGTTTATTAACCTAAAGCTTCGACAGGCTCAGCTTGACATCGCTAGAAATCAAGCATTTAGTATTAGAGATGTCACACTGAGCTTGTCGAAGTGCCTATTATAGATGATTGATTTTCATATCATTGCATAGTAATAGGTTGTTTAACGGATATTCAATTTTAATTATTAAGAATTCAGCTTTTAAGATATACAAAGTCGTAAAACTTATCAAAGTAATACCATTTTTGTCTTTTTTAAATAAACGAAGTGCCTTTGTTTAGCTTACCAACTTTCAATAAGTAAAAAATCTTTTGTTTTTCTTTGCGATAAATTAATATGATTCTATAAATCAATTATTTAAATTCATTTCTTATCCCAAACTGAGGTTAAATAGTAAAACGAATGTCCATACTATTTGTCATACTGAAAGCATCTAAACACAGTATTTCAATGCATCGTTGAAATCCTTTTCAGGATGACAAACTTTGTAAATATTTTTGAACAAAAATTACTGAAAAGTTCCGGCAAATCCGCTTGAAATAAAAAACAGCAACCAAAATACTCTGATTGCTGCTTTTACTTATATGTAGAAAAAATTAAGCCTCAATAAACTCCAGAAGATCCTTATTAATCGTCTGATGTTCAGTAGTAGGCATTCCGTGAGGGAATCCCGGATAAGTAATCAACTTACCGTTTTTCAATAATTTAGCAGATTTTATAGCGGAATTTTCAATAGGCACAATCTGGTCATCTTCACCGTGCAGCAACAGTACCGGAATATCAACAGCTTTCAGGTCTTCTGTAAAATCTGTCTCAGAAAAAGCTTTGATTCCGTCATAATGAGCCACAATTCCTCCCATCATTCCCTGTCTCCACCAGTTGGTCTGTACACCCTGCTTCACTACGGCACCTTCTCTGTTGTAACCATAAAACGGCACCGTTAAATCCATAAAAAACTGATTTCTGTTATTTAAAGTCTGATCTCTGATGTTGTCAAAAACCTCCATCGGAACGCCATCCGGATTGTTTTCGCTTTTTACCATTACCGGAGGAACTGCGCTTATCAATACTGCTTTTTTTGCTCTTCCGTTGGCATATTTGTTTACATAACGGATCACTTCACCACCTCCTGTAGAATGTCCGATATGCACAACATCTTTCAGATCAAGAAATTCTACCAATTCTGCGGCATCAGAAGCATACTGCTCAATCGTATGATTATAAATATTCTGGCTGGAACGTCCGTGACCTCTTCTGTCGTGAGCAATTACTCTGTATCCTCTCTGTAAAAAGAAAATAACCTGTGCATCCCAGTCATCAGAAGATAATGGCCATCCGTGGTGAAACATCAATACCGGTCCTTCTCCCTGATCTTTGTAGAAAATTTCTGTTCCGTCTTTTAATTTTAATGTACTCATTGCTTTGTTGTTTAATTTGTTATTCAATTTTAATTCTTAAATAAATTGACTGTTGTCTTATTTTCTAAAGCAAATGTAGCAGTAAATTAAATGGATAATCTTGATCTATGTTAAAAATTAAAAAATATTTAATAATTAATGTAAATTTTACAACATAACTTTAATCTGATTCATTAAAATTAAATTACTATAAAAACAAAAGCCTCAAAAATAATTTGAGGCTGTATATTTTAGTTTCAGATCCGTAGATCCGGCTGTAGATTATTTAGCTGGTTTTTTAGGACTCATCATCATAATCATTCTTTTTCCTTCAAGCTTAGGAAGCTGGTCTACTTTTCCAACGTGCTCCAATTCCTGAGCAAGCTTTAAAAGTAAGATTTCTCCCTGGTCTTTAAAGATAATCGAACGTCCTTTAAAAAATACGTAGGTCTTTAATTTTGAACCTTCTTCAAGGAATTTCTCAGCATGTTTCTTTTTGAATTCGTAATCGTGCTCATCTGTCTGAGGTCCGAAACGGATTTCTTTCACAACTACTTTTACCTGCTTAGCTTTTAATTCCTTCTGCTTTTTCTTTTGCTCGTATAAGAACTTTTTATAGTCCAGAATCCTTGCAATAAACGGTTCAGCCTTATCGGAGATTACTACAAGATCCAATTCCTGCTCCTGCGCAATCTGTCTTGCCTTATCAGTAGGATAAACTCCCGGCTCTACGTTATCGCCCACCAAACGAAGCTCTCTCACACGAATTTTATCGTTGATCAAGTGTGCGTCCTCCTGTACCGGACGTCTCTGTGGGCCCCTGTTGTTAAATCTTTGTGCTATTGTATTATAATTTTATTGGTTAACTTCTATTTTTATCAATCATTCTGAATAAAAAGTAATTTTCAGTTATTCAGAATCATATTCTTTCAGATTTAAGCGTTAAACTCAAATCCTGTTTTTGACTGTTCTTTAAAATAAGAAACAAAATCTTCAATCTTCATTACTCCTAAATCGCCTTCGCTACGTCTTCTTACAGAAATTGTGCCATCCTTTTCTTCATTTTCTCCCACTACAATCATGAATGGAATCTTCTTTAATTCGGCATCGCGGATCTTTTTACCCGTTTTTTCGTTTCTGTCGTCAATTAATCCGCTAATATCGTGATTTTCCAGTAATTGAGAAACTTTTTTAGCATAATCTACGTATTTTTCACTGATCGGAAGAATGATAAACTGATCAGGAGCCAGCCACAATGGGAAATCTCCCGCTGTATTCTCAATAAGAATCGCAATGAATCTCTCCATAGAACCAAACGGCGCTCTGTGAATCATTACCGGTCTGTGCTTTTCGCCATCGCTTCCTGTATACCAAAGATCAAATCTTTCCGGTAAGTTATAATCCACCTGAATCGTTCCAAGCTGCCATTTTCTGCCTAAAGCATCTTTCACCATGAAATCCAGTTTAGGACCGTAGAAAGCGGCTTCGCCGTATTCAGTTACTGTATTCAATCCTTTTTCCGTTGCCGCTGTTACGATTGCATTTTCTGCTTTCTCCCAGTTTTCGTCGGTTCCGATGTATTTTTCTTTATTTTCAGGATCTCTTAAAGAAATCTGCGCGGTAAAATCAGCAAAACCTAATGAACCGAAAACATAAAGAACCAAATCAATTGTTTTTTTAAATTCATCCATCAACTGATCCGGAGTACAGAACAAATGCGCATCATCCTGAGTAAATCCGCGAACTCTCGTTAAACCGTGAAGCTCACCACTTTGCTCATATCTGTAAACGGTACCAAATTCTGCATATCTTTTAGGCAAATCTCTGTAGCTCCATTGTGAAGTTTTGTAGATTTCACAGTGATGCGGACAGTTCATCGGTTTCAGCATGAATTCTTCTCCTTCATTCGGAGTTTTAATCGGCTGGAAGCTGTCTGCTCCATATTTGTCCCAGTGACCGGAAGTTACGTACAATTCCTTTGCACCGATATGCGGAGAAATTACAAACTCGTAACCTGCTTTTTTCTGAGCTTCAGAAAGGAAATTCTCTAATTTTTTTCTTAAAGCAGCTCCTTTTGGTAACCATAACGGCAATCCCTGACCTACTTTTTCAGAGAAAGCGAAAATTCCAAGTTCTTTACCCAGTTTTCTGTGGTCTCTTTTTTTAGCCTCTTCTAAAAGTTCAAGATATTCTGTTAAATCTTTCTGTTTTGGGAAAGAAATACCATAAACTCTTGTTAACTGAGGATTTTTTTCATTTCCTCTCCAGTATGCTCCGGCAGCATTTAAAATTTTCATTGCCTTTACAATACTTGTGTTCGGAATATGTCCACCACGACAAAGATCTGTAAAGTTATCATGCGTTACGAAAGTGATTTCTCCATCATTAAGATTAGAGATCAGTTCCACTTTATAAGGATTGTCTGCATATACTTTTAGAGCTTCTTCTTTAGAAACCGGATATAAAGAGAATGTAGATCCTTTTTTAGCATTTTCTAAAACCTTCTTTTCGATCTTTTCGAAATCTTTATCAGATAAGCTTTCGTCCCCGAAATCTACGTCATAATAGAATCCTTTTTCAATGGCAGGACCTATCGTTAACTTAGCATTAGGATAAAACTCAAGGATTGCCTGCGCCAAAAGGTGGGCAGAAGAATGCCAGAAAGCCTTCTTTCCAAGATCATCATTCCAGGTTAGCAATTGTACCGTAGCATCCGTGGTTATAGGTGTGGTCGTCTCTACTTGTTTGTCGTTTACAACTGCGGAAATGGTATTTCTAGCCAATCCCTCGCTTATAGATTTTGCCACATCTAGCGGAGTAACTCCCGCCTCGAATTCTCTGACACTATTGTCTGGAAGTGTAATTTTTATCATTGTTTACTAAGAAATTTTAAGATGCAAAAATACGGATTTTTTATTTAAAATACTACTTTCACGCATTTTTGAGACGAGATTTAATACGAAAAATCTCAGAATACCGTTATAAATAATTAACGTTTAACCAACCTTCTAATTATGAATAGGTTAAATTAAGACTGATGTTTTCTTTTGTACCGTACTTTTTCTTTAATAATCTCAATAACGTCCACATTTCTTACTTTAGACTGTACCCAACCGTGAATATCTATGTAAAGCAAAGACCTTCTGTAGTATTCATTTTCAGAAAAAATAGTTAATTTTTCGTCAAATTTTTTGAAAGATTCCAATTGTTTGTCCGGTGTTATATTATTCAGATTTTTGAAAAAATGAATGCTTTCAAAATGGAATTCATCCGGCTTTTTCATCTTTTTGGTGAATTTTAAAGTTGCTTTTATAAATTCATCATAATCTTCATCGTTTCCGGATTCGTGTTTCGCCATCAGAATCAAAATTCGGGTGTGGAACAGTAAATCTTCCTGAACATTTCCTTTGGATTCGATCACTTTTAATGAATAATGGATGGATTCTTCAAATTTTTTGCTTCCAAAGAACATCGCTGCCATTTTTAAATAAAGAATCATGAAATGATGCTCATCAATTTTATCACGGAGCTTATCCATTTTCAGCTCGATTTCAGGAATCAATTTCGAGCCGGAAAAGAATTCACCTTTCACAAAGTGAATGTTCATTAAAGTATTGTAATGCGTCAGAAAAATAAGCGATTGCAGGTTTTCATTTTGAGCAAAACTTGAAGAATGAACAATTTCATTGAAATCTTTAAAACTTTCCTCAAGAATATCAATATTTCCGTAAAGGAATAAGATTTTCAGCAGGTAGGTATTTCCTTTAATGTACCAAACGGGATGACTCACGATCATTTCAGGATTTTTGTGAAATAAATCCACCCATTGAAAAGCATATTTCAACGTATATTTATATTCCTGAAGCAATTGGTTTTTCCAGACGTGCGCTTTAAAATACCACAATTTCTCCGTAAAATTCAGCTTTTTGAAATTAATTTTCTGAATCTGCGCATTGAATATCTGCATGATTTCGGCACGGTCTTCATCGTTCTTTACATAACCTTTTGTCAGCATTTCACTGTACAGTTTAAGCGAAAGATTGGATAGTTCCGTTGCATAATGATTCTGTTTGCTGATTTCTGTAGACTGTCTGATCAGTTCATCGGCTCGACCTTCAATACTTCGGGTAATAAACTGGGATTCAATTACTTTTTCCAGATCAATAATTTCCGAAGCAATACTTTTTTCATCCAATTCCAAAGCAGTCTGTTTTGCTTTGTCTAAAATTTTTAAAGCCTGTTTATAGAGCCCTTTTTGGTATAAAATATTCGCAAAATCAAGCTGTTCACGCAGTTGAATTCTGTAATTCTGATGACTCGGGTTCATTCGTAAACTTACCAGAATCTGTTTGTAAAGATGCGCTTTCAGGTTCGATAACTGCTGTTTTGTCGAAATTTTTTTGTTGATGATGATATGTTCATCGTATTCCTTCATCTTATCCAGTTCTGAAAAAAGAAGAAGAAATTTGGCATCCGCGTTAATTCCGAGACGGTTTACATACAAGGTGAATTGCCTTTTTTCTGAAGTTGTCAGTGATTTAATGAGTACGAATAAAAAATCTTTATGCAATTCTGCCATTGTAAATTTTTAAAATTTAAAATAATGATAATCAAATAATTGAAATTAAAAAACAATATTTCGAGTATTGTATTTTTTATAAAAACTGAAACTGAATAAACGTTTCATCTTTTTAGTTTTGAATCAAAATTAAGTAAAAACTTCATTATGAAATCCGAAAAAGTCGAAATTTTTGATACAACCCTGCGTGATGGAGAGCAGGTTCCCGGCTGTAAATTAAATACCGAGCAAAAATTAATTATAGCGGAAAAACTGGATGAACTGGGAGTAGATGTCATTGAAGCCGGTTTCCCGATTTCCAGTCCCGGAGATTTTCATTCGGTTTCGGAGATTTCAAAATTAGTAAAAAATGCGAAAGTCTGCGGATTGACGAGAGCGAATCAGAAAGATATTGATACCGCAGCCGAAGCATTAAAATACGCCAAAAGACCGAGAATTCACACCGGAATCGGAACTTCGGATTCTCACATCAGATTTAAATTCAATTCAAACAGGGAAGATATTGTTGAAAGAGCGGTTCAGGCGGTAAAATATGCCAAATCGTATGTGGAAGATGTGGAATTTTATGCGGAAGACGCAGGAAGAACAGACAACGATTATCTGGCAAGAGTTTGCGAAGAAGTGATAAAAGCAGGGGCAACCGTGCTTAATATTCCGGACACAACGGGATACTGTCTTCCTGAAGAGTACGGTGCAAAAATAAAATACCTGAAAGAAAATGTAAAAGGGATTGATCGCGTGATATTATCCTGTCACTGCCACAACGATCTGGGAATGGCAACCGCCAATTCTATCGCAGGAGTCATCAACGGAGCGAGACAGATAGAATGCACCATCAACGGATTGGGAGAAAGAGCCGGAAATACGGCGCTGGAAGAAGTGGTAATGATTTTAAAACAGCATCCATATTTAGAATTATATACTGACGTTCAGTCCAAAATGCTCAATCCTATGAGTGTTTTGGTTTCTGAATTGATGGGAATGCCGGTTCAGCCGAACAAAGCGATTGTGGGAGCGAATGCTTTTGCGCACAGTTCAGGAATTCATCAGGACGGAGTCATTAAAAACAGGGAAACTTACGAAATTATTGATCCTGCGGAAGTGGGCGTGAATGCTTCTACCATTGTTTTAACAGCAAGGAGCGGACGTTCTGCTTTGGCATACAGATTTAAACATATTGGTTTTGAAGTTACTAAAAATGAACTTGATTTTCTGTATCAGGAGTTTTTGAAAATTGCTGACGGTAAAAAAGAAGTCAATAATGACGATTTAAGTTCAATGATCGAAAAAGTGACAAGAAAAATAGGGTAACAGAATTGATTTTTCATTACATAAATTAAAATGAACACAAAAAAGACACTGTTTGATAAAGTCTGGGATGCGCACGTTGTAGAGACGATTCCGGACGGACCTCAGATTATTTATATTGATAAACATCTCATCCATGAAGTAACCAGTCCACAGGCTTTTGCGGAACTGGAAGCGAGAAATCTTGAGGTTTTCAGACCGAAACAGATTGTGGCAACTGCGGATCATAATGTTCCGACTCTGGATCAGGATCAGCCGATTCGCGATGCATCATCCAGAAATCAGGTGGAGCAGTTAACGGAAAACTGTAAGAAAAACAACATAGAATTGTATGGTTTAGGACATCATTATCAGGGAATTGTTCACATCATTGCTCCGGAATTAGGCGTTACACAGCCGGGAATGAGCATTGTTTGCGGAGACAGCCATACTTCTACACACGGCGCTTTCGGCTCTATTGCTTTCGGGATAGGAACAAGTCAGGTAGCGCAGGTTTTTGCGAGCCAGTGTTTACTGCTGAATAAGCCAAAATCGATGAGAATTACCGTAAATGGTGATTTAAATAAAAATGTTCAGCCCAAAGATGTGATTTTGTACATTATTTCAAAAGTGGGAACTGACGGCGGAACAGGGTATTTCTGCGAATATGCCGGAAATGTCTTCGAAGAAATGTCGATGGAAGGCAGAATGACGGTTTGTAATATGAGCATTGAAATGGGCGCTCGCGGAGGAATGATTGCTCCCGATGAAACAACTTTTGAGTACGTAAAAGGAAGAACTTTCGCACCAAAAGGCGAGGAATGGGAAGAAAAACTGGAATACTGGAAAACTTTGAAAACCGATGAAGGAGCCGTTTTTGATGCCGAATTTTCTTTTGATGCTTCGGAAATTTATCCGATGGTAACGTATGGAACCAATCCGGGAATGGGAATTTCCATCAGTCAGAATATCCCGAATCCTCAGAACGAATCTGAAGAGAAGGCTTTAAAATATATGGGTTTAAAAGCGGGACAGGCTCTTTCTGATATTAAAGTGAATTATGTTTTTATCGGAAGCTGTACGAATGCGAGAATTGAAGATTTCCGATCTGCGGCAAATTATGTTAAAGGAAAAAGGAAGTCGGATCATGTTCATGCGTGGCTTGTTCCGGGTTCTCAACAGGTTGCCAAACAGATTTTTGAAGAAGGTTTAGATACGGTTTTTAATGAAGCGGGTTTCCAGATCAGACAACCGGGATGTTCAGCGTGTTTAGCGATGAATGACGATAAAATTCCGGAGGGGGAATATTGCGTTTCCACTTCGAACAGGAATTTTGAGGGAAGACAGGGACAAGGTGCGAGAACAATTCTGGCAAGTCCGTTAACGGCTGCAAAAGTTGCTGTGGAAGGAAGAATTTCCGTCTTTGAAAACTGATGGAGATGAATTTACTTAAAACTTGTCTAATTTTTTTTACCACAAAAGACGCAAAAGATTTAAACACTTTAGTTTTTTAAGCTTACTACTTAAATAGAAAAAAGAGCACATAAGTTTAAAAGTGAATTGTCAATAGTGAATTTTAGAAATTGACTATTGACTCACAAAGTGAAATTAACCATTCACTTTTTTAGCCCCGATAGAAACGGTTACCCCGGAGCAAGCGATGGCAAAAGCAAGGGAGCGAGGAGTATGAGTGGATAGCGGGAAATAGCTCCTGAAAAAGAAAAAAACAATAATTAAAACTATTTTGGCTCGAAAAAATGCAAAAATTAGTCATTATACAATCCAGAGCAATTCCTTTGCCTGTAGAAAATATAGATACGGATCAGATTATTCCGGCGAGATTTTTAAAGAGTATTGATAAAAAAGGTTTTGGCGAAAATCTTTTCAGAGACTGGAGATACGATGTTCATACGAATGAACCGAATCCTGATTTTGTCCTGAATAACGGAAAATACAGCGGTGAAATTCTGGTTGCCGGAAACAATTTCGGTTGCGGAAGCAGTCGGGAACACGCTGCATGGTCTTTAACGGATTATGGCTTTAAGGTGGTTGTTTCAAGTTTTTTTGCGGATATTTTTAAGGGCAATGCTTTAAACAACGGATTATTGCCTGTAAAAGTTTCTGAGGAATTTTTAAAAGAAATTTTAACTGAGATTACTGAAAATCCTGAAAAAGAAATTTTGGTGGATGTTGAAAAACAAACCATTACCTTTAATGATAAGACGGAAGGTTTTGAAATAGATTCTTATAAAAAAATATGTCTGCTGAATGGGTATGATGATATTGATTTTTTAATCAGCAGAAAACAGGCGATCGAACAATTCGAACTAAAAACACAAAAAGTGTATGAAAACTAATTTTAAAATTGCAGTGCTTCCGGGAGATGGAATCGGGCCGGAAGTGGTTGCAGAAAGTATTAAAATTTTAGATTCCATTGCGGAAGCATTCCAGTATCAGTTTGATTTTAAATACGGATTGATGGGAGCGGAGGCGATTTATAAGACTGGAAATCCTTTGCCGGATGAAACACTGGAGATCTGCAAAGCGTCTGATGCGGTGCTTTTCGGGGCGATCGGAGATCCTTCTTTTGATAATAATCCGGATGCCAAAGTACGTCCGGAACAGGGGTTATTAAAACTTCGTAAGGAATTGGGTCTTTTTGCGAATATCCGACCTTTGAAAACGTATGCTTCTTTAATTGAAAAAAGTCCTTTGAAAAGGGAAATTATTGAAGGAACGGATATTCAGATTTTCAGGGAACTGGTGAGCGGAATTTATTTTGGCGAAAAATTTACGGATGAGGAAGCAGGTTATGCGTATGATATCTGTAAATACAACCGTGATGAAATCGCTCCAATCGTTCATATGGCTTTTCAGGAGGCTCAGAAAAGAAGAAAAAAATTAACTTTAATTGATAAAGCGAACGTTTTGGATACTTCAAGATTATGGAGAAAGGTCTGTAAAGAAATTGCTTCAGAGTATCCTGATGTAGCACTTGATTTTATGTTTGTGGACAATGCAGCGATGCAGTTAATTTTAAATCCGAAACATTTTGATGTGATTGTTACCGAGAATATGTTCGGAGATATTATTTCGGATGAAGCGAGTGTAATCGGCGGTTCTATCGGTTTGCTTCCTTCAGCTTCCATTGGAAATGAAAATGCTTTGTTTGAGCCTATTCACGGTTCTTATCCGCAGGCAAAAGGAAAAGGAATTGCAAATCCTGTTGCTTCCATTTTAAGTACGGCAATGATGCTGGATTATTTACAGCTTGAACAGGCAGCAGAAAAATTAAGACAATCTGTAGGGTATGCCATTGAGAATAAATACGTTACGGTGGATCTGAATTCTAAACAGCCTTATTCCACCAGTGAAGTGGGAAGTTTTATCGCAGATTATATTAAATATTCCGAGAAATCGTATTACAATTTTGAAAATGTAAAGCTCGGAAAATCAACTATTGTTTAAAAAATATCAATTGTCTGCAATTAATCATAACCTCAGTTTGGGATAAGAAATAAATTTAAATAATTGATTTATACTATTATATCAATTTATCGCAAAGAAAAACAAAAGATTTTTTTTACTTATTGAAAGTTTGTATGGTAAACAAAGGCACTTCGTTTATTTAAAAAAGACAAAAATGGTATTACTTTAATAAGTTTTACGCCTTTGTATATCTTAAAACCACTTAGTATTTAAAATACTCTTGCGAACTTTGTGTTAAAATTATGATTAATAATAGATAATCATTGAAAAATATGTCAGTTTTGCTTCCGTAAGTCAACAGCCAAATAGTTACGGTAGTTGACAAGCGGAGCAGATTGACCGTTGTAGTTCATATTACATATTTGACTTTTATTTGTGTTTTTTTCTAAAAAAGGTTCTGCTCAGTGAGCAGAACCTTTTTATTTTTCGTCTGTATTATCCGTTTTTCCGGATTTGTTGTTTTGAGAAGATTTCTGAACATCTTCCTTATCTACATCGGACGGATTTGTCTTTTCTGATGAAGCAGGAATGTCGGGGAAATCCTGATTTTGCTTTTTGGTTTCCGCAGAATTTGCAGATTCCTGTTTTTCTTTTTCTTCTGAATGCATAGCTTTAAATTTTATAGTCCTAAAATGCCCAGTTTTCCGGTCTGGTCTTCTATGGTATAATTCAAAGCCTTTGCCAAAACAAAAATATTATTAAGATTTTCCATTAGCTGTTGTCTCCCTTCCGTTCTCAGCTTGTTCTGATCGATAGATTTTACAGCGGTATCTTTCGCTTTCTGCGTTACGTTTTTAATGTCTTTTTCGGAAATTCTGTTGAAAAAAGAATCGTCCATCGACTGAATTTCCACACTTGGCGTAATTCTGATGTCTGCATCGGGCAGTTCGGTGATCACTAATTTTTTATTGATCGAATCTACTTCCATTTTCATCTTGTTAAGATCATAAGAAACCTGTGCGTTCGTTTTGGTGTAGGTAATGATGCTGTTGCTGGAAACTTCTTTGCCTAAAAATTCATAGCCCATTTTGGTTTTCTGAATGGAAGAAGTATTCTGCTCAAGCACGACCATTTTGTTCATTTTCGAAATCTGATTGGTCAGAATATAATAATCTGATTTCTCGGTTTTTTCACTAAGACTGAAGCATGATCTGAAACTGAAAAACAAAATCGTCATCAGTACAACACCAGCCAAGAACGGAACTAAAACTTTACTATTTCTCAAACCTTATTTACCAAAAATTTCTTTAATTACAGAACTGTCATCTTTTTTCAGGATCTCTACCAAATCTCTTTCGATGTATCCTGATGTAGGCATTTCGATAATTCTTCCTAATTCTTTTCCGTATTTCTGAACAATAATCGTCGGAACTTTCTGGATATTGAAAAGACTTTCTTCGCCGTTCGGAGATTCCTTTTTACGGTTTACCGCAATAATGGTAAGTTTGCCTTCCGGATATTTTACCTCTTCAAGGATTTTCATGAGCCTCGGAAAATCTCTGTGAGAATCTTCGCACCATGTTCCCATGAAAACGGTAATGTTATACGTGTTGATCTTTCCTTTTTTAAGTTCACCGATGGCTTTCTGATCCAAAGCATATTCATCATGCTCTTTCACATACCAGTCGGAATACGGAGCTTCAAGAAATTTACTTTTAAGCTGATTTCCCAAAAGCATTTTTCCGTCGGCAGTGGTTTCAACCTCACGTCCTACAACCACTTTCTGTGCAGTAAGCTGTTGAGTTGCCATGAATAGAGCTGAAACAGCCATACAATTCGTAATAAATTTTTTCATACTATTTTTCAATAATTGTCTTTAAATCGGCAGGAGAGTAGTATTTGTTTTTCAGGACTTTATGATCTGCCTGTCTGTATACATTAAATTTCTCGCCGGATTTTTCATAAAATGATTCTACGTCTTTTGCTCTGTAAAATTCTACCGTTTCCTGTGCTTGTTCTTCATTATCGCAGGCTTTCGACATATTGGAACGCTGAACTTCGTTGAACAACTCTACAAATTTGTTGCCAAGTCCGAATTCCAGAACTGCTCCGCTTAAAACATACTGCAAATCGCATAAAGCATCTGCAATTTCTACGATATTATTGTCTGCAATTGCCTGTTTCAGTTCGTTCAGCTCTTCCTGAAGAAGTTCAACTCTCAGGTTGCATCTTTCCGGTGAAGGAATTTGAGGGGTATCTAAAATAGGGGCTTTAAAGGTGGTGTGGAATTCTGCTACCTGGTTCAGACTATCAATTTTATCCATGTATATTTTTTATTTAGGCAAAGATAACAATTGGGTTTTAGATTTTAAGAATCGGTGCTTAGGTTTTTTATGCAATGATATCATTCTGAACATAGACTGAAAATCTAAGAACATCAATTAAAAGCGAAGTGAAGAATCTCAAAAGTCAAGAAATAGATCATGCTTTTTCTTTCATAAATCTTTCAGATTTTAAATGATGGTGAGTTTTGGTGAAAATGTTTTTGGGATTTGTGATTAAATGATTTTTAAGAGCTTAATCCTATTTGGAATTTATGCAGGGAGTGGACGTTTTTTATTTGGCGGAATCAAAAAAAAGACTGTCCGTTTCCGGACAGCCTTTTACCTCAAAGTTTAATTGAGTGAAGCAATTAGTTTTTAATGAATCTCTTAGAGACTTCTCCAATCTGGATCATGTAAGCACCTTTAATAAGACCGCTTACATTTACTGCGCCTCTTTCAAGTTTTCCTGAATTGATTAGTTTTCCACCCATATCGAAGATTTTATAGTCTTCGTTCGTTGTATTTGAAATATTTAAAATATCTTTTGCAGGATTCGGATACACTCGGATATCTGTAATCATATCTTTTGTATCTAAAATATTTCCTCTTCCTGATGATACAATATTTAAAGTATAATCTTCTACCTGACCGTACGTATACGTTCCACAAGAAGATGTAGGTACAGAGCTGTACTGCATCATTACTCTCATTCTTGTAGTTCCTACGGTTGCTGTTGAAGGAATCGTGATAGATCCTGTTACCGGACTTGTTGTAGATCCTGTTTTAGACCAAGCCAATTCTCCGCTGTCTGCGAAATCTCCGTCTCTGTTATAATCAATATAAACAGCATAAGCTTCATTATATTTGGTTGATGTCCAAACCGGAGTAATAGAAAGTGAGTAAGCAGAACCTCTTGTTACATTCGTAGAAACTGAAGTGAAGTTTTCATAACCTGCCGTTCCTGTTGAAGTATTGTTAATGCTTCCGAACGTTACGTTTCCTATTCTTTCATCTGCAGTATTGTTCGCTGAAGCAGAACAGTAAGAAACCGCTGTTCCTGCTAAAGTGGTTACAGAAACCGTGTTGCTGGAAACTGAAGCATTTCCTGCTGCGTCTTTAGCTCTAACAGTGAAGCTGTATGTAGTAGAAGGAGATAAACTGGATACCGTATAAGAAGTAGAAGCGGTAGAGCCTATTAATGAAGCGCCCTGATAAACATCATAGCCTGTAACCCCTACGTTATCTGTTGCTCCGGACCATGAAAGATTGGTACTTGTAGAAGTTGTTCCGGAAGCTGCAAGAGTTGGAGCAGTAGGAGCGGTCGTATCGGAAGTTCCGGAACCTGCATTTACCGTAATGTTGGCATTGTTCACATCAAAGAAAATGTGGTTGGAACCTTTTACCATAATTCTTCCTGTTGTTGTAGAAGCGTTAGGGATCGTTACTGCCTGTGTTCCGTCGTTTGGAGTTCCCGCCAATAGAGTAGTCCATGTATTTCCTCCGTCTGTAGACCAAAGAATATCTACGTTGGCTGCATTTACACCATTCGCTGTTGTTCCTGCCACATTCCATGTTACGGTTTGGGAAGTTCCTCCTGTAACTGTTGTTGCGGTATTTTGAGAGCTTACACTGAATGGTCCTGCTGTTCCGTTTACCGTGATCACTGCATCATCCGAGTTATTTCCAGAACCTCCGGCTCTGTTGTCGCGAACTGTAAATCTGAAATTGTACGTTCTTGCTACATTGGATAGTGCTTCAACAGTAATCTCAGATCCTGCTGTTGTGGTAGCTCCTGCCAGAACTGAAGCCATTCTTGGGAAGTATCTTACCGGAGTAGTTTGTGGTGTCCATGATCTGAACGTTGGTCCGGTTGCTTTTGTAGCACTTGCCGCAGAACTTGCTCCGGTTTGTGAAGAGGATGCATTGTCCATTTGTTCCCAGATGTACGTTAAAGAATCTCCGTTTGCATCTGTTCCTGATCCTGTTAACATAAACGGTGTTCCTTTCGGAATGGTATAATCTAAACCTGCATTTGCCGTAGGAATAGAATTTCCTGTACTTGTGCTTGTAGGGCAGGTTTTAGCTTTGATATTATTGGTAATCTGCTGAATGCTGATTGCATGGAAGAAAGCATCAGAATGCGGCTGAATATCCTGAGAAGTAATTCCCGCATATCCCATGATTGTTGATCCTGAACCCGGTTCCATATTGGCTCCCGTTCCTTCGTTATTCATAGAGAAGGTGTGATTTCCGCCGAATTGATGTCCTAATTCGTGTGCTACATAGTCGATATCGAAATTATCTCCTGAAGGAATTGCATCTGCTGGAGAAGTATAACCGCTTCCTTTGGAGCCATTGGTACAAACGCAGCCGATGCATCCTGCATTTCCGCCACCTCCGGAAGCTCCGAATAAGTGACCGACGTCATAATTTGCTTCCCCAATAACCGAAGTTAATGTAGACTGAAGCTGTGAGTTCCAGTTGCTTAAGCTGGAAGCAGGAGAATAAGGGTCTGTAGAAGCATTGGTATAGATTACTGAATCGTTATTTGCGATTAAAACCATTCTCGCTGCAAAATCCTTTTCAAAAACACCGTTTACGCGGGTCATTGTGTTGTTCATTGCCGCTAAAGCATTGGCTTTTGTTCCTCCGAAATACGTTGCGTATTCTCCGGTACAGGAAAGTGCTAACCTGAATGTTCTCAGTTTTGCATCATCGGCATTTGGTCTTGCCACCAGATTGGTTGTGTTTGCAACGCCTTTTTGCGCAACGTCGATTACGGTACATTCGAACTTGCTTAAATCGTCTTTTTTATCAGATTTTTTATAAACAACATAGGTTGAAAGATCTTTTGAATAAGGCTCGATGAAAACCGCTGATTTATCTCCGTAGATTTCCATGGATGACAATCCCAGAGGCGAAACGCTAAAATAAACAGTGGAACCGGAGTCTCCTAATCCTTCACCGATATACGATTTGATGTCTGGATATTTTGCTGCCAGTTGAGGATCGAAGTTAGAGTTTTCTCTTACTTTGAAATTTTCCATTTTTCCCTCAGAATTCGGGAAAGAGATAATAATTTCAGACTTTTCTCCTGCAGCTAGTCTTTTGGGAGCTTTTGCAAGAGCATTTTTTAAACCATTAATATCCAGACTGTAGATTTTCGGATTGTTAATAGTTAATTTGTTTTCAAAAATTTCAGTAGCTGATTTTCCTGACGTTTCAGACCAAAATCGGTCGGTCTGAGCGAATGAAATACCTGATGCAAGCATTCCAATCACCAATAGTTGTTTTCTCATACAAGTTTTCTATTTGATTGTGGAATATCAAAGCTAATAAAAAATATGTTATGAAAAATAAAATTTTTTAAGAAAAATTTAGATAATTCGTTTAAATAATTATGCGATACATTAAATGTCAATATTTGGTGAATTTCTCAAAAAAAGAAAATAGCACCCGCAAAATACGGATGCTATTAAATTATTAATCGGATAATTCTAATTTTTAAAACTGATCATCTGCAGTCGGTCCGTACAGTCCCGGAACTTTATTTCCTGTAGATCTTAAATACACAACCAGTTCTCCGCGGTGATGATACAAATGATTGTACAGAAACGAGCGGATAACCTGAATCTTCGGCATTGGCGGGAAGATGGAATTTCCGTCCATTTCCATTGTCCATTCGTTCGTCATGGTGTTTTCATCCCAACTTTCAATGGCTTTCTGAGCTTTCGCAACATTTTCTTCAAATTTGGCAACAATATTTTCTGCTTTGGAAATATCGCCTTTGTCGTATTGATAGGTTCCCATATCGAATACATCCTGATTGAATGTCGCGTCATACCAATTATAAACTTCGACTACGTGCGAAGCCAGTTCGGCTGTTGTCCAGTTAATTTCAGACGGTTTATAATCCAAAGCACTGTCCGGAATGGCCTGTAAAAGTTTGCGGGTATTTTCTGCTTCATGCAAAAATTCACCTAATAATGCCTGTTTAATCATTTGTGGATGTTTTTGAAATAATTTAGTTAAAATTTATTTTGTAATATCTCTGCCGATAACCAGTCTCTGGATCTCGGAAGTTCCTTCTCCGATGGTGCAAAGTTTAGAATCTCTGTAGAATTTTTCTACCGGGAAATCTTTTGTATATCCGTATCCTCCGAAAATCTGTACTGCATTGTTTGAAATTCTTACGCAGGCTTCAGAAGCATATAATTTTGCCATTGCTCCTTCTTTTGTCATTTTTTGCTTAGCGTTTTTCAACGTTGAAGCTCTTTGGATCAACAGTTCTGCTGCATCAATTTCTGTTGCCATATCCGCCAACATGAAGTTAACTGCCTGAAATTCTGAAATAGATTTTCCGAACTGCTGTCTTTCTTTAGCATACTTTAAAGCTGCTTTGTAAGCTCCTCTTGCTGTTCCTAAACTTAAAGCGGCGATAGAAATTCTTCCTCCGTCAAGGATTTTCATTGCCTGTTTGAAACCTTCACCTACTTCGCCTAATCTGTGAGAATCCGGTACACGAACGTTATCAAAGATTAATTCAGCGGTTTCAGAAGCTCTCATTCCCAGTTTGTTTTCTTTTTTACCGGAAGAAAAACCGGGCATTCCTTTTTCTAAAACGAAAGCGGTAGAATTATTTTTAGCTCCTTTTTCTCCTGTTCTCGTCATTACAACAGCAATATCTCCTGAAATCGCGTGGGTAATGAAGTTTTTTGCCCCGTTAATGATCCATTCGTCTCCATCCTTCACTGCAGTGGTAGACATTCCTCCTGAATCTGAACCTGTATTGTGTTCTGTAAGTCCCCAAGCTCCGATTACTTTACCGGAAGCCAACTGTGGAAGCCATTTGTTTCTCTGCTCTTCGTTTCCGAATTCGTAGATGTGGTTGGTACAAAGTGAATTGTGTGCTGCCACAGAAAGACCGATGGATGGGTCTACCTGAGAAATCTCGTCCAGAATTGTTACATATTCATGATAACCAAGACCTGAACCTCCGTACTGTTCCGGAATAACGATTCCCATGAACCCCATTTCTCCTAACTCATGAAATAAATCTTTAGGGAAAATCTGGCTTTCGTCCCACTCCATAATATTAGGTCTGATATTCTTTTCAGCAAATTCTCTTGCCGTTTCCGCTATCATTTTGATGTTGTCAATAGTCTCTGTATTCATATAGATATCTGTATTTATATAGATAATAGTTAGTTCCCAAAGATAATTAAATTGCCGTAACGCCCAAAAAAATTATTTATGACATAAGGCGGTAACTGCAAAAATCTAGTTTTCAATTTTTTATATTCTTAAAATTAATGATATTTTAATAAAATTTTCCGAACTTTAAGCAGATTAATTTACTATTTTAGCCACCCAATTTTTAAAGCATGAAAAAAATTCTACTGCCTATTATTCTGATTTCATCGTATTTCGCAGCTCAGGCTCCTGCAGGATATTACGACGGAACGACGGGTTTGACGGGTTACGCCTTAAAATCAAAGCTTCATGATATCATTTCGGCGAAAAATATAAACTGGCATTATGGTGATCTTACCAATTATTATAATCAGACAGATTTAGATAAATATTACGATTACGGACCAAGCAATACGACGATTCTGCTTGATATGTATTCTGAAATTCCTACCGGTCCGGATGCTTATGAATATACAACGGCAAATATTATCGGAAGTGCTTCTGCGGAAGGACAGGGCTGGAACCGTGAACATATGATGCCGCAAAGTACTTTTTACAGCAATTATCCGATGTATTCCGATCTGTTTTATGTGGTTCCTACGGATGCAAGAATCAATCAGTTGAGAAGCAATTATCCTTACGGAATTGTAGGTTCTACGATTTATTATACGTTTACCAACAGTTCAAGAATAGGGAATTGTGCGATTCCGGGAATTACTTATACCGGAAGAGTGTATGAGCCAATTAATGAATTTAAAGGAGATGTTGCGAGAAGTCTGCTGTACTTTGCAGTACGGTATGAAGGCAAATTAGGAACGTTTAATTTTAATAATAACGCCAATCCGGCTTCCGATACCAATCCTTTGGACGGAACGGAAGAAAGGGCTTTTGATCCTGCTTATATCGCCATGCTGCTTCAGTGGCATCAGCAAGATCCTGTTTCTCAAAGGGAGATCGACAGAAACAATGCGGTTTATGGGATACAGAAAAACAGGAATCCTTTTATTGATAATCCTTCGTGGGTAAATACGATATGGGGACAGACTCCAGATGCAGTGGTGCCGCAAACTCCCACAAATTTAACAGTAGCGCAAAACAGTGCTTATTTTGCGACACTAAGCTGGACTCCAAGTACGAGTATAGATGTAATCGGATATAAAATTTATCAGAACGGAACGTTGGTAGGCGCAACAAAGAATTCAACGTTCACGGCAGATCATCTTACGCCTTCTACAGCGTATACGTTTACGGTGAAAGCTTATGACAACGGATACTTGCTTTCTCCGGACAGTAATACCGCTTCTGTTACCACTTTAGCTTCAGATGTTTATGCCAAAGATTTAATGGTAACAAAATATCTTGAAGGAACTTCGAATAATAAAGGCATTGAAATCACCAATAAAACAGGACACCCTGTAAATTTAAGCGATTACAGATTGTCCATTCAGTTTAGCAGCGGAACAAATTATTATTTTGTAGATCCTTATGAACTGGAAGGAACTGTTCAGAATAACGAAACTTTTGTGGTATTGAATCCGGATGCCAATTTCTCCTGCTACACGATCAATCAGGCAAAGTTTGTAACGGCGGCTCCACAGATGACGTATTCAGGAAGCCAGTATCTTGAACTGAGATATAAATCTTCAACCGTTGATGCGATTGGAGTTTCGGGGACAAATAATTCTTCGGTTTTGGGGAATGTTTCTTTATACAGAAAATCCAATATTTCTCAGCCGACCACGACATTTACTATTTCGGAATGGGATTCTTACGCAAGCAATTACTGTCAGAGTTTAGGAACCTTGGCAACCGCGGAAGCGATTCTTGCTCAGAATAATGAATTTAAAATTTACCCGAATCCTGTAAACGATCATGTTTTTGTAAGTGGAAAAACAGAAAATATAAAATCAGCACAGATTTTAGATCTTTCAGGGAAAGTGATTTACACTGAACAAAATCCATTTAAGAACAAAAAAGGCATTTCTGTTCAAAATCTATCTACAGGAACCTATTTGTTGAAAATTGATGATAAAATTTATCAGTTTATAAAAAAATAATTGATTGTCCGTTTATTAACCTAAAGCTTCGACAGGCTCAGCTTGACATCGCTAAAAATCAAGCGTTTAGTATTAGAGGTGCCATACTGAGCTTGTCGAAGTGCCTGTTATAAATAATTGATTTTCATATCAGTGCATAGTAATAGGTTGTTTAACGGATATTCAATAAAAATAATGTAATGTTTTAAGCAAAGAAAACAGCCTTCGGTAAAATCTGAAGGCTGTTTTTTTGTTATTTTCAAAAATTCTATTCTTTAATCATTTTAAAAGTCTTGTTTTCTTTTTCTCCCTGAATTCTAATTATATATCCGCCAGAAGAAAGCTCGGAAACATTAATGGTATTTGTTCCTGCTTCTAAAACCTGCGTTTTGATGGTTTGACCGGCTATATTGTAAACAGAAATGGTAGATTTTTCGTTTAAGATTACCAATAGTTTTTCTTTCATTGGATTAGGATAAACTTTAATCTCTTTTAAATTTTCAGCAGAAATGTCATGGGGAGATTTCTTTTGTGAATTTTCTTTCTGAGCGTATAATCTGGAGGCAGGATTTAGAAGAGAATCATCCTTCCAGCTTTCCGGCAGACTGTTGTCCATATCTTCAGAGATCAGTTTAAGATAAGAACCTAAACCGTTTGCCTGAGTTGGCCAGGGAGAATTTACTCCGTAATACACATAATCCATAATATTTCCGGATGCATCTTTAAAGGTAATCGGTTCTCCTGAATTACTAAGGCTTCCACTTGTCCATTGATATTTATTTATTAAATCAAACCCAGAAATGAGAGCCGGATTTTTTGCAAGCATAATGGTTTGGTTTTGTGCTATTTTGAAACCTTGTGGAAATGTATAACTAACTGCATCGGAAATAGTATATCCGGAAACATCGATTTCTGAGCCTCCGGGATTTGAAATTAAAATAAATTCTGCATCACTGTTAGATTGCGGTTTGTAATTGATTCCTGTAATCATGAATTTGCCTTCATTCAATTCTTCAATTTTTATCGTTTTTGAGAATTTTGGTCCCCAGTTACTGGTGGTGAACGGACGGGTTACGACGGCATAAGTTCCTGTTGGTAAATTAAATTCTCCATTGTACAATAATGCCGCGGAAGATATAGTACCGTCATTTCCCATAGGATCTGTTCCGTTTGTTGTATAATAAAGCTGGGTGTTTGCATTGGGATTAACCATTTTAATAGTTTCGGTTGTTTTAATTATTCCGGCGGTAGGAATATCGGCAGCGTTAAGAGTATGCGCCATATTATATTCCATCCATTTCTGTAAACTGAACGAAACCCTTTCCGGAACCTGTGCAATAATTCTTGGTCCGTCTATATTTTTCCACTGGCTGTAAACATTTGAGGTGTATCCCATGTATGCTGCGTCTAATTTATAAAGCCTGTCCAGCTCAATCATCACAGACTGTATTTTCTGCTGTACCCGAAGTACGGATAATGGCGCTACTGAAGCTCCTGCGAAATTTCCGGAGGCAGATCCGATGTATTTCAGAACGGCATCTTTTACTAATGTCTTAAATTCTAAATTCCCTGTTGCAGCATTGGTGTTGGATCCCATAAACTGTCCGAAAATTCCTCCGGGACCGTTTTTGCTTTCATTAAGGATCCATTTATATTTATAATTGCCGCCGCCTCCGGCAAATGATCTTGCAGGCATGGCTGTATCTGCCGAAGAGTAAGTAATTCCTCCGAAGAAAGAGCCGTCTGTATCGTTAATCATGAACTTGGCTTTCATGATGTTCGGATCATTATGGGTAATTGCAACGGCTTCGTTTTCGGTATCGGTAAACATAAACATAATCTGGAATTTGATAAGATCATCAACATCTACAAATTTTTTAAACTCCTGAAATTTTTTGGCAGAAGCTAAATTTCTGATGTTATCCCATATCGCCTGATTTCCATCTCCTGTCTCTACAATTCCGTTGGTAAAATAGCCATCCTGCAGATTCACCTTTGTGTAGTTATCATCATCATCCCCAAAAGTTTCTTCAAGATTATTGGTATTGAAATCATTGCGCATTGTTTTTAAACCACGATATTTACCATTAATGAAAAGATGGATGAAGCGTGTATTCAGGGCGTATTTTCCCATTTCTTTCTGAAGTTCCATAGAAACTTTTTCACTGTACCGCATAAACCCTAAATTGAAAACATTTCTGGAAGCGTTATCCTGCCCTTGTTTTAATTCAATGGTCTGCATTTTTTCCGGAACCTCAAAAGCATCATTAGGATAAGAGTCGAAAAACGGATACTTTGCTTTTTTAACTCCGGAATCAGAATTAAATTTAAATTTTATGTTTGGATTATAAAACCCTAAACTTTCCTGTCCGAATCTTTTCGTCATAGAATTGCTGAAGAAATTTTTTCTTCCGGCGTATACATTATTATCTATATATTCTACGGAAGCCTCCGTCCATGTTGCCGTAGGTTCAGAATTCATTGAAATAGAAACAACAGGCACTTCGCCAATTGCCTGTGCATATTCATCCGCTGTAATATTGGATTTATATATCCATTGGTTATAACCGCCTGAAGTATTTTCATTGGCATAGTTGTTTTTGAGAATATACGTATGTGCAACCACTCCGGAATTATTTCCATTGGCATCATAAGCATAGAATTTCACTACAGAAGTTTTGTTGATTACTATCGGAGCAGTGTACACTGTTCCGATGGTTGCAGAAGGAGTTTTGCCGTCTAAAGTATAACGAACCGTTGTGCCTGTCTGTACAGGAACAGAAAGATCAAAACCTTCTGAATACACACCTCTCTCTTTACTGAAAGTGAGATCCAGCCGTCTTTTTCCGCCATTATTAGATGCTTTGTAGGTGGGTGTTATAAAGTTTACGAATGTTCCGTTTCCGTCTGATATTCTTCCCAAAGACTGGTTGAAAGGAATGGAGGTGAACGGTAAAACATCCTGTTCGATAAGATTTCCATTTACTTTTCTTGACAGATAAAGGGTTTCGCCATCAGAACTGAGCCCGAAATTCAGATGATTGCTTCCTTTTGCGGGATCGCTGTCTGCGATGAATATTCCATATCCTTTTGCCGGAATATAAACGTTTCTTAATTCGCTTAAAGTTCTGTTTCCGTTTTTATCCGAAAGATAAACACCGCTGTTCTGGTTGGCGAAATATACAGGATAATCGTGTGCGTTGTAAAGTTCGATCCAGTCTTCGCTCTGAACCAATGTTCCTTCGGAGGATATTTCATTGATGTAAAGCTGCGTCATGTTGGCGGGATCTGTTTCTATTCCTTCGATTTTTGGTCCTGCATTGTTGTTAAGATATTCTATGACAAGACGAGGCTGATAAGAGAGAGAACCGTTTTTGGAGTACACCGCAGCCCCTCCCGACTCCGATTCTATTTTAAATGCAAGTGAATTTCCGGAACTCCATCCGTTCATTCGGATCTCGTCTATTATATTTCTTAAGTTCGGAGTGCGGTATTTGGTATTGGAAATCCAGGTTCCTGTATTCCAGTCAATAAAAATTGTTGAATAATCTCTTTTCGTAATGTCCTGTAATGCCGAAGTATAGATCTGAGAGTTTGTGTTTTCTGTAAAGATTTTAATTTTTGCATTTGTTGTATTGTTGCCATAAGCATAAAATTCTAAATAAGCATCCTGGATATATGCGCCTGAAGGAATCTGGATGTTTTCGAACCTTAAACCCGTGGTTTGCGGAGTTGTTCCGTATTTTCCGCCAAGTTCAAGAATTCCGCTTCCCAAATCCATATTTCCTGTAGGAAGTATTTGTTCTGCATCATTTTCATTTTTAATAATATAGGTTTTAAATGTTTCCTCTAAAGGAATCGCGCCTACTGCCGGACCAGAACCGTTGTTTTTATATTCTATGACTAATCTGGGCTGGTAAGTTGAACTTGCTTCTTTAGACCACACGGTTGCGTTTCCTTCATTTCCTTCAATTTTAAAAGCAATTGGCTGTCCGGATTGCCATCCGCTAAGCCTTGCTTCATCAATTATTTCTTTAAGATCTGCTGTTTTGTATTTTACATTCGCAACACTCCATGGAACAGTGATCCATTTTACTTTCCGCAAACTGTAGTTTCGTGCAGAAATATGATTTACAGCCGTTGTGTAAGCCGCAGAATTTCCCAGTTCTGTACGGAAGGTAAGTTCGGCGTTATTGGGACTCGTGCCGTAAGAATACAATTCTATGTAGGCATTGGTAATTTCTGCAGCAGGCGGAATCTGAATGTTTTCAAATCTTAAACCTGCAATCTGCGGTGATGTTCCCGATTTTCCGCCGAGTTCCAGCGCGGCTTCTCCAAGATTTACATTTCCGGTTGTAAGAATTTGTTCCGCATCGTTTGTACCGGATGTAATTGTTGCCGAAATGGTAGTGGTATTGGTTGTATAAAGTATAACGAGCTTCGGTCTGTAACCTATACCTCCCGAAAAAGATTTTACTGTAAAATCTCCCTGTGCATTTCCTTTAATTCGAAAAGAGATATTTGCACTGTTAACTGTTCCCGGGAACATTTCGCTGAAAATATTCTTAAGATCCGGCGACTGATATTTCTGATTAACCTGACATCCATTCGTAATCCATTCAACAAAATTGGAGGAATAATTTCGGGATTTTAAATTCAGACCAGTAGAGGAAGTTGTTGAAGCAGGATAGGGAAGTGAGCTGCCTATTTCTCCGGTAATTTTCAATGTTGTAGAATTCGTACTTACTTCATCGCCGTAAAAAATCAGATAAACATTATTTACAACCGCATCAGACGGGAGTGTAATATCGTTAAAATAAAGAAATGTTTCCTGTAGATTGGTACCGTCTTTTCCGGATAGTTCAAGATCCGAACTGTCAAAGCTTACAGTATTGTTTGCCAGTACTTCAGCGTCATTAGATTGGCTGCTTATCTCTGTTTGATACTGGCTTTGCGAAAATACAAAGCAGGAAAAACAAAGCGCCATTAAGAGCATTTTAGTTTTCATGATAGTTGCATTTAAAGGTTAAACTTCATTCGTGTTTTTTTTAAATACATTCTGATAACATTACTAAAATACGTTTTATTTTATTTCTATGATATTTCTAATTGGAATATGTTATTAAATATTTAAATAATTAAGTTAAAAATTTAAATTACTTCAAATTAATCTAATAATAATCCGAAATTCGGTTTGAAACAATATATTCGAAATATTTTTTTTAGTTCTTCACTTTTATCGGAGGCAAATTTATTTTTTTTGAATAAAATCATGACAACAGAACACAAAAGTTACTTTTTGATTTAAAATAATCTTTTTAGTAAAATTATTTTTATTCTTTGAAATCTTATTTCTGTACACATTTTCAGTATGTTTTTACTTTTTTGCTGGTCAATTTCTTAAATTTACTGTTACAGATTCAAAAATGCAGTCAATTATAAGGTATAGATATAAGCAGATTCACTAATAATCATTATCTATAAGTGTTTCTGCTTATATTTTTTATTTATAAGTAATAATGCTTATATTTGCAGAATGATAGCGGTCATTACCGGAGATATTATAAATTCGCAGCACGCGGAAACAGAGGTTTGGATCACCAAGCTTAAAAATCTTCTCGAACATTGGGGAAGCGCTCCCGGTACATGGGAAATCTACAGGGGAGACGAATTTCAGTTCAAATGTAAGATAGATGAAGTATTCTGGCGTTTTCTCGCCATAAAATCCCTTATAAAAAGTCAGGAAAATTTAGACGTAAGAATTGCCATTGGTATTGGTGAAGAAAATTTTTCATCTGAAAAAATCACCGAATCCAACGGAACGGCTTATGTGCATTCCGGAAGACTTCTGAACGATCTGAAAAATGACGGACATACCGTTTCCATTAAAACATCCAACGATTCCGTAGACCGGGACCTTAATATTCTGCTGAAATGGTCTTCTAAGGATTTTGATTCCTGGACGGTTGCCAATGCAGAAATTATTCATGAGATGATTATGAATAAAGACATCACGCAGGAAGATCTTGCGAAAAAGTTTGCCATCTCACAATCTTCTGTAAGCCAGAGACTGAAGCGTGCAAATTATGAACTGATCGTGGAAACCAATCAATATTTCAGAAAAAAAATATCCGAACTGTAAGCATGGTTTTTATTCAGCTCATATTGGCGCATTTATTTGGAGACTTTATTCTTCAGCCAAATTCATGGGTTGCAGAGAAGGAAAGCAAAAAGCTGAAAAGCAGATATTTGTACCTTCATGTTCTCATCCACACCATTCTGAGTTTTATTTTCCTCTGGAATACTCAACTTTGGTGGGTCGCCGTTTTGGTGGGATTCTCCCATTTCATTATTGATGCTGCAAAACTGAGTTTTCAGACCGCAAAATCTAAAAAATCATGGTTCTTTATCGATCAGGCTTTGCATATTGCCGTGATTGCAGGAGTTTCCTTTTATTTCAATGAATTTAATCTTGACTTTTTAAAAAATCAGGAAATTTTAAAAATCATCATGGCAGCTTTGTTTTTAACGACACCGGCTTCCATTTTTATCAAGATATTATTGTCTTCGTGGACTCCGGTTCCCGAAACTCAGAATAACATACAAACCGAATCTTTATCGAGCGCCGGAAAATATATCGGGATTTTAGAACGTTTATTGGTTTTCACCTTTATTGTGGTTAATCATTGGGAAGGCGTAGGTTTTATGGTCGCTGCAAAATCTGTTTTCAGATTCAGTGATCTTGCTCAGGCAAAACAGAGGAAATTAACCGAATACGTTCTCATCGGAACGCTTCTGAGCTTTGGAATGGCAGTTTTAACAGGAATTTTAATTAAGTAATATAAATCTAATAAAAAGTAATTTTAGAAAATGGAAAAGAAAGAAATGTTGTACGAAGGGAAAGCAAAACAGGTTTTTGCAACCGATAATCCTAATGAAGTAGTGGTGCGTTTCAAAGACGATGCTACTGCATTCAATGCTCAGAAAAGAGGATCTGTAGATCTTAAAGGAGAAATGAACAACGCGATCACGACTCTTATTTTTGAATATCTGAATGAAAAAGGGATTAAGACTCATTTCATTAAACAACTGAACGAAAGAGAGCAGTTGGTAAGAAAAGTATCCATCATTCCTTTGGAAATGGTGGTAAGAAACTATTCGGCAGGAAGCATGGCTCAGAGACTGGGAGTGGAAGAAGGAATTAAATCTCCGGTTACCATCTTCGATATCTGCTACAAAAAAGACGAATTGGGAGATCCGCTAATTAACGATCACCACGCAGTATTCTTAGGAGCTGCAACGTATGAGGAGCTTGATGAAATGTATGAATTAACTTCAGACATCAATGAAATCTTAATCGATCTTTTCGATAAAATGAACATCATCTTAGTAGATTTCAAAATTGAATTAGGAAAAACGGCAGACGGTGAAATTATCCTTGCAGACGAAATTTCTCCGGATACGTGCAGACTTTGGGACAAAGATACGATGAAGAAGCTGGATAAAGACAGATTCAGAAGAGATCTTGGTGAAGTTACCGAAGCTTACGTTGAGATCTATAACAGACTGAAAACGGTACTTGCTAAATAATTATCAGGCATAAGCCAGAAGTTGGATGCCGGAAGTTTATCTGAATACGCAATGGTTTTGTTGTGAATTTCAGACTTCGAGCTCCCGGCTTCCGCCATCAAAATTTAGAAAAAATAGAAATGAAAAGTTTAGACATTCATAAAAGTGAATATTTAAAACAATTTGAAACCCAAACCTACGGAAGAAATCTCTTCAGAACACAGGAAGAAGAAAGATTAGACGCTCCAAACGAGGAGTGCGGAATCTTCGGAATGTATTCTGATAATGATCTGGATACGTTTTCTCTTTCACAGTTCGGTCTTTTTGCATTGCAGCACAGAGGTCAGGAAGCTTGTGGTATTTCTGTTCTTAAAAACGGAAAAATTACCAATATGAAAGATGAAGGTCTGGTTTTGGATGTTTATAAAGAGATCAACGATCCTGAAACTTTTATGGGAAATTCTGCGATCGGACACACGCGTTACACGACTGCGGGAGATAAAAAGAAATATAATTTTCAGCCGTTTTTCGCGAAAAACGAATACGACCAGATTATCCTTTCGATTGCACATAACGGTAACTTAACCAATGCCAAAGAACTGAAAACAGAACTGGAAGCGGAAGGAGTTGTGTTCAGAGCAACGTCCGATTCTGAGGTTATTTTAAGATTGATTCAGAAAAACCTTGATCTGGGACTTCGCGGAGCCATTAAAGCAACCATGGAGAAAATTGAAGGTGCTTATTCGGTTGTCGGGATGACGAGAAATAAATTCTTCGCATTCCGTGATTTCAACGGAATCCGTCCTTTGGTTTTGGGAGCAATCAATGAAAATTCTTACGTTGTTGCTTCAGAATCTGTGGCTTTAGATGCAGTAGGAGCGCAGTATGTGCGTGATATTTTACCGGGAGAAATTATTTATACCAATGAAAACGAACCCGGAAAACTTCATTCTTACATGGTAGATGAAGAAAAAGGAAAGCAGAGAATATGTTCTTTTGAATATATTTATTTTGCAAGACCCGATTCTACTTTAGAAAATATTAATGTGTACGAAATCAGGGAAAAATCCGGAGAAAAAATCTGGCATCAGGCTCCTGTGGAAGCAGATGTTGTAATTGGAGTTCCGGATTCCGGAGTTCCGGCTGCCATTGGTTTTTCCAAGGCTTCGGGAATTCCTTTCCGTCCGGTTTTAATTAAAAACAGATACATCGGAAGAAGTTTCATTGTACCGACTCAGGAAATGAGAGAAAGAGTAGTGAACCTGAAACTGAATCCGATTATTTCCGAGATTAAAGATAAAAGAGTCGTGATTATTGATGATTCCATTGTACGTGGAACCACTTCAAAAAGACTCGTTAAAATTCTTAAAGATGCAGGCGTGAAGGAAATTCATTTCAGAAGCGTTTCTCCGCCGATTATCGCTCCTTGTTATCTGGGAATCGATACGCCGTCGAAAGACGATCTGATCTCTGCCAATATGTCTACGGAAGAACTTAGAGATTACTTAGGAGTAGATTCTCTTGAATTCTTAAGCGTTGAAAATCTGAAAGAAATTTTAGGCTCTGCCAATCACTGTTTCGGGTGTTTCACGGAAGAATATCCTGTAGGAAAAGGAGAGGAAGTAGAATTATTCAATTAAAATATTTCCATAAAAAAGAAAATGTCAGACTTAAAAATTTAAGTCTGACATTTTTTATTGTGTTTAAGTTGCTTAGAATTTATACGCTACACCAAACTGGAAAACGCCGTTTCTTACTGCGTCACCTGTATTGTTTTCTGCGATATCCGTAAGTCCTGCAACATATCTTGCCGTAATTCCGAATTTCTGCTCAAAATAATAACCTGCTCCAAGACCTAAACCAAGATCAAAACCTTTGAAAGCCTGATCTACATCTACAGAACCTCCGTCACCTTTTAATTTTTGGCTGATTGCAAAACTGAATTGAGGACCAGCTTCAACATATAAATCCGGAAGAACGTTGTACTGAACCATTACAGGAACTGAAATATAATCCAGATTAAGCTTTACAGAAGAATAGGTTTTGTCTTTAGCACCCATTCCGTTATACAAAACTTCCGGCTGTACGCTGAAAGAACTTGCTACAGGAATGTTTGCAAAGAAACCTCCGTAGAATCCTGCTTTTGCCTTAGAATCGTTATCGTTAATAGAAGATACGTTAAGTCCCGCTTTTACTCCGAATTTTACCGGTGAAGCTGAAGCTGCTGCTTTTTCCTGTGCGAATGATAATGTACCTGCTGTAATCGCAAGTCCTAGAAAAATCTTTTTCATAGTCTATTAATTTTTATGAATGTTTATTATTAAAGTGCTGCAAATTTAATAAAAAGAAAAAGATCAGGCCTCATGATGAAACCTGATCTTTGTTATGAAATCAAAAATTGTTTTTTATTTAAAACTTATAGTTCAGCCCTAACTGAAATGATCTGTTTGTGTTTACATTTTTCTGAGCATCGGTTACTGCATCAGAATTGTTGTAAATGTGGGTAAGACTGTTTACATATCTCGCATTAATGCCCAGATTACGGGTGAAATAATATCCCAGACCGACTCCAAAACCTAAATTGAACTTTTTAATATCGTCTTTGTTAATGCTTTCTGAAGCTGATAAAGTCTGTGTAGTGGTTGTTCCCGCAGTGGTTGTGGCAATAGTCTGTTCACCTTTGTTTTTACCGTCTACAAAATAACTTACTTCCGGACCTGCTTCTACATAAAAATTATCGGTAGGTTTCATCTGAAGCATTACCGGTACGGAAATGTAGTTCAGCGTAGTACTGTAATCCTGCTTTGTTCTTACCGTTGTAGTTCCTGTGGTAACTTCCGAATCGGAAAGTACACTTTTTGCACCCATCTGGTTGTATAAAACTTCCGGCTGTAATGCAAACTTTTCAGATAATGGTACATTTACGAAAACACCTGCATTAAATCCTATTTTCTGGTTTTTGGCTGTAAGTTCCTGTTCGCTGAATTGGGAAGCGGTTGCCGCTCCTTTAATACCAAATCTTACAGGCTCCTTCATTTTCATCGGTGGGGTAGCTGTTGTTTTTACTTCCTGTGCAAACACAAATACTCCTCCTGTTACTGCCATTGCTAGAAATAACTTTTTCATAATTTTACATTTAAATTTTACTACTTTTTTGTTTCCTGAAATTTTCATTCAGGTAACAGTTATTTTACAAAATGCTTGCCAAATAAAGGATTTTTGGATTCTGAAATGTTAATAATTCACAATTTTTAGAGTGAATTATTATGTATTGAATGGTACTTTATTATCCAATCAAAAGGTCAGGCTTCATGACGAAACCTGACCTTTTTATGTATTGAAATCAAAATTGTTTTAGTAAATCAGCTTCTTAGAATTTGTAAGCTAAACCAACCTGGAATGTGTTGTTTCTTGTTGCATCAGAACCGCTTGGTCTGTCTTTAGCAACGTCTGTAACACCCGCAACGTATCTTGCAGTAATACCTAAGTTATCTGTGAAATAATATCCTGCTCCTAAACCAATACCGAAGTTAAATGTGTTCAGGTTGTCTTTATTGATATCATCTGTATAGCTTGCAGAAGAAGTTGTTGTTCCTGAAGCATTGGTTACAGTTGTAGTTCTGTCTCCTTTATTTTTTGCGCTTACCAGGAATCCGAATTCAGGACCTGCTTCAACGTAAAAGTTTGGAACAAAGTTATACTGGAACATTACCGGTACAGCGATGTAATCTAAGTGAGTTGAAAAAGACTCAACGTTTCTAGTTGTTGTACCTAATGCAGTAAATTCGTCAGTGCTTTTTACTTTAGCTCCGTACTGAGAATATAAAACCTCCGGCTGAACACTGAATGAACTTGCTAAAGGAATGTTTGCAAAAACACCTGCGTTAAATCCGATTTTAGATTTTTGATCTTCAAGACTTGCATCTTTAGAAAGAGAAGCTACGTTCATCCCACCTTTGATACCAAATCTTACCGGGCTTGAAGATGAACCCGTGGTCTGAGCGAATGCTAATGAACCAGCTGTAAGTGCTACTCCTAAAATTAACTTTTTCATAACTTTAATTTTTTAATTTTTACTATTTCTAATTTTAAATTTTACTACTGTCAATTTTTTCGTTTGACGGAGAGTATCTTTCAAATTGCTTGCCAAAAAACAGATTATGATAAATGTCATAGAAAAATCCGCCTGTAAAAACAAACGGATTTTATTTTAATATTTTGATTTTCAGAAATTTAATTTTTCAATTAAACATTTGTTTAGAAATAATCTAAATTCTGAATTATGCTGAAAATAAGTTAGATTTTTATCAGAATTTTCAGAAATTAAAGAGAAACATCATTCAGTTTTCTGTAAAAATCTAAAGAAGCCGTGATGTTTTTCAGGCTGCACTGATGATCGAAATTACACGCCCCGATTCCGGTAATCAACGAGAAATTGATCTTGCTGTCCGTATTCTTTTTATCATTCAGCAAAAGATCAAAAATAGCTTCGTCTTTAAAATCGCTGATATCAAGGTAAGGATAGTATTTTTGAATACTTTCGATAATAATCGTAGTGTCTTCTTCAGCAATTAAACCTTCAAGATAAGCAAGATGCGCTTCCGTAATCATTCCCATCGCCACAGCTTCGCCGTGAAGAATAGGATTTCCCTGGCTTAAACATAAACTTTCAACGGCATGACCGATCGTATGACCAAAATTCAGTGTTTTTCTGATGTTTTTCTCGTGAAAATCTTCCTGAACAACATTCTGTTTAATATCCATCGACGTCTGAATATGGGGAATTATGCCTTCAATATCCAGTTTATTAATTTGGGTGAGATTTTCCCAGTGAGATTTATCGGCAATTAATCCGTGTTTCAGCATTTCGGCAAATCCGCTTCTTAATTCTTTGAAGGGAAGAGTTTCAAGAAATTTAGGATAGACAAAGATTTTCTCAGGAAAAGTAAAAGTTCCCACCATATTTTTATAATGCATCAGATCGATCCCTGTTTTTCCCCCGATAGAAGCATCACACATCGATAAAAGCGTCGTCGGAATATTAATAAACTGTATTCCTCTTTTATAAGTAGATGCTACAAAACCGCCCATGTCCGTAATAACGCCGCCGCCAAGATTAATGACAAGAGCTTTTCGGTCTGCCTGCATTTCTGTGAGAATTTCCCAAAGCTGGTTCGCCGTCTGTATATTCTTCATTTCTTCACCGGCTTCAATCTCCAGAATTTCAAAGCCAAGATCCGTTTCCATATTTCCCAAAAGGATAGGAAGACAATATTCATGCGTATTTTCATCAACCAGAATAAAGATTTTGCTGAAAGATTTTTCGTGTAAGAAGTCGTTTAATTGAGAAAAATTATCGTTTAATATTGTTATCATTTTCAGATTTTCTGTAGGGTTAAATGTAAAACTATATTGCAAAGTTATGATTCTTAATTTTTAACTCGTTATTAAATATACTATCTTTGCAGAAATTTTTAGAATGAGCAGAGATAATAATAATTCAGAACGACCAAAGAGACCAAGAATTTCAACCAAGAAAAATTCTGATAATTCTCGTGCTTCCAGATCTGGAAATTCTTCAGAATCAAAACCTTTTAAAAAATCTTTCCCTAAAGCAGGCGAAAGAAATTCAGACTCCAGAAGAAGTACCGGTACCAGTTATCAGGACAGAATGGATAAGAAATTCGGAAAAACGGAACAGCAGCCTTTTATCACCAATTCGGGTGAAGAGAAAAAATCTTTTGGAAAATCTGCCCCGAAAAGAGGCGGAAGCAGACCCAATACTTTTGATACAAGAGATAAATACGAAAGAGGCAGCCTGAAATACGGAAGAAGACCCGGAACAGAAAACAGAGAGGATAAAAATAAATCTTTTGTACAGAAAAGAAGACTGTCTAAAATTGAGAAGGATGTACATAAAGACACCATCCGTCTGAATAAATACATCGCCAATTCCGGAATCTGCAGCAGGAGAGAAGCCGATGAGCTGATTACGCAAGGTCTGGTGGAAGTAAACGGAAAAGTGGTAACAGAAATGGGATATCAGGTTCAGAAAACGGATAAAGTGGTTTTCGACGGACAGAATATTACACCTGAAAAGCCGGTTTATGTTCTTCTTAACAAACCGAAAGGGTATATTTCTACCACAAAAGACGACAAAGCCAGAAAAACAGTAATGGATCTTGTAGCGAACGCTTCTCCGTACAGAGTTTTTCCGGTAGGAAGATTAGACCGTTCTACAACCGGAGTTATTCTTTTAACGAATGACGGTCACATGACGAAGAAATTAACGCACCCGTCTTTTGATGCAAAAAAGATCTATCACGTTACACTGGATAAAAAGCTTACTCACGAAGATATGAAACTCATTGCAGAGGGAATCCGTCTTGATGAAGGAGTTGCTGAGGTAGATCAGATTTCGTTCATCGAAGGAAAACCGAAAAATGAAGTAGGAATCGAAATTCACATCGGGTGGAACCGTGTTATCAGAAGAATTTTCCAGAGATTAGGATATGAAGTGGAAGCCTTAGACCGAGTAATGTTTGCCGGATTAACGAAGAAAAACATCAAAAGAGGACACTGGAGAATCCTTACAGAACAGGAAGTGAATAATCTTAAAATGCTTTAATTTTGAAGTAAATTTTAAGCTAAAATAAAAAGACGTTGAATTTTTTTTCAGCGTCTTTTTTTGCTTTAACATGAATGCCACAAATGGATTTACACGAATATCACAAATATTAAATTGTGTCATTTGTGAGAAAATTAGTGAAATCTGTGTTTAAAAACTACCCCAAAACCGTAACCCCTTTCTGAATCATATCATAAATGGCATCTCTTCCGTTATCCGGCTTTACATTTACGGCACGTGTTCCGTTGAAGTGAAGACAGGTTACATAACCATTGGCTACAGCATCGGTACAGGTATATTTTACGCAGTAATCCATAGCAAGACCTACGATTTCCACCAACTGGATGTCGTGATATTTTAAAAAATCGTCCAGACCTGTCTTCATGAAATGATTATTGTCCTGAAAACCGCTGTAGCTGTCGATTTCTACATTTTTACCCTTTTGTACGATGTGGGTTACTTTCTCTCTGTTAAGATCTTTATGGAATTCTGCCCCGAAAGTTCCCTGAATACAGTGATCGGGCCACATAAACTGCGGAACCCCATTTAAAATAATGCTTTCGCCTACTTTTCTGCCATTATTGCTGGCAAAACTTTTATGATCTGCAGGATGCCAATCCTGAGTAAGTACAATCTGATCGTATTCGTTTTCTTCCATCAGAGCATTGATGTAAGGAATTACTTCATTTGCTCCCGGAACTGCCAAAGCTCCGCCTTCACAAAAATCATTCTGCACATCTACGATTATTAACGCTTTTTTCATATTTAAAATTCTCGAAATTTTTGATAAATCTACGAATTCCTAGCTTCAAAAAATTGTCCAAAACAGAATTATCGGACAAATCGGCATTTTGTTTAATAATTTTTTTGACAGAGGGTTTGATTTAATTTTTGGTAATCGTAAAGTTGCTACCTGTTTTTAACAGTTATGTCGTTTTTAGTGGCAAGAACATCAAAAATTTTCAACTGTTTTTATCGCACATAAATTCTTGCGTGTTTGGGATTGCCAACAAATAAGCGCAAAACCAAATTCTAATAACTTATCTTTGCAAAAATTAAATTTTTTATGTCATTTGAGTCTTTAGGATTATCGCACAATATTATTCGTTCCGTTAAAAAACTGGGGTATCTGAAACCCTTTCCTATACAGGAACAGACTGTTCCCGTTATTTTGCGGGGAAAAGATCTGATGGGAATTGCACAGACCGGTTCCGGAAAGACGGCTTGTTTTGTGATGCCTATTTTAGAAAAACTACAAAACACGGAAGTTAAAAAAGACCGTAATGTTCAGGTTCTCATATTGGTTCCTACCCGTGAACTTGCGATTCAGATTGATGAGGTTTTCAGGGCTTTTACAGACAATTTAAAGCGTGAAATCCGTACTATGGCTGTTTATGGCGGTGTTTCTATCAATCCGCAGATGAAAGGATTATTCGGGGTTGAAGTTCTCATCGCTACGCCTGGTCGTTTATTGGATCTGATCGATCATAACGCGTTGAGCATTTCCGGAATTCAGCATCTTGTGATTGATGAAGCAGATAAAATGTTTCAGTCAGGCTTTGGTGAAGAAATGAATAAGCTTTTCGCAATGATGCCGGTTGCCAGACAGACCATTTTGTTTTCCGCCACTTTGAATGATAAGGTTTCTGAAATGAAAGAACGTTTATCAATTAATCCGACGATTGTTGAGATCAAAAAAGAGGAGGTTGAAATAGACAATATTGAGCAATTGGCTTATCATGTGGCTCCGGAAAATAAAGGGCCGTTTTTACGCTATTTAATCAAAGAAAAAAAGGTGGAGAAAGCTTTGATTTTTGTCTCTTCAACAAGAGCAGCAGATAATCTGGTTGAAAAATTAAAGAAAAACAAAATAAAAGCAGTTGCCATTCACAGTCAGAAATCGCAGGGAGCACGAAGAAATAATCTGGAAGAATTTAAATCGAACGGAGCTCAGATTTTGGTTGCAACAGACCTGATCGGTCGTGGAATCCACATAGAATCTTTACCATGCGTCATTAACTACGAATTGCCGCGTTCGCCTTTGGATTACATTCACAGAATCGGAAGAACAGGACGAGCTCATGAAAAGGGAACGGCGATTACTATTTTAACGGATGACGAATTGCAGCATTTCCGCGTAATCCAAAAGAAAATGGGAAGGAAAGTGACTCTACAGAGAACGGAGGATGTTAATCTGCACGGTTATTAATAAAATACAGGGCTTCAATTTTAAAATTGAGGCTTTTTTTATTTAACCACAAAAGCGAATGACAAAGCTAAGTTCAAGACAATAAAAGTGCTCAAAAGTAAAAGATCAAAGATTTTTAAAAAATGTTGTGCTCATTTCTTCTTACGCTTGTTAACTTTTAATAAAGCACCAAATCTTTTGTCTTATTAATTTGCAACACTGTCATTTTGAGCGCAACGAAGTGAAGCCGAAAGATCCAAAATCACAACGTTTTAAGAGATTCTTCATTGCATAATGCTGCGCAAAATTCCATGCAGAATGACAGAGGCATTTTATTGCAAAAGATAGAATAAGAAGAAAATCAAAGATTTTCATTGGTTAATTCTTTTTCATATTCAGTTTTCTTTAAATTTTAATAAATTTACAAAAACTAATATTGAAAAAAAGTCTGAACAATAATTTCAGACACATCGGCATTTTATGAAAGAATTTACCATTGTTCGCGGATTGTTGGATAACCGGAAAAGATCATTAATTATTGACGATAATTTTATAAAATTTGAAAATAAAGATCAAAACAATGATTTATTTACGATTATTAAAAAAGAAGATATTGCCGGAATTCGCTATGGTATTCATTTTATAAGAGGTTTGAAGTTTTATATTGGAAGAGAATATTTAATTTTTATCCAAAATAAATCGGGAAGGGAACTTAAAATTAATTTCAAACTTTTTTACAGAAGAAAATTAACCGAAAAGCATCAGTTATATTGCGATATTATTGATGAATTGTGGGATAAATTTATTCGCGATATTACAAGTAATTATTATTTAAAATTCCAGAATAATGAAAAATTCAGTGTTTCAGGAATTGAAATTGCTGAAGACAGAATCAGATTTAATAAGACAGAAATTTTGTTTGAAGATCTGGAATTGAAACAATATCGCCATCATTTTATGATTTTCTCAAGAGAAGATCATTATAAAAATAAAATGTTATACTACTTAAAAGATAAAGACGCTGTTATTCTGTTTAGCGTATTAAAAACTATAATTAAAGATGAGCAACTTAGGACAAAAGAAATTTCCGATAGGTCAGTTTAAACAGCCTGAAAATATCTGCGACATAACGCTTGATGAATATATTAAAGTTATTAAAGATTTTCCGGGAAGACTGAAAAATCTGATCGAAGATTTCAGCGACGATCAGCTCGATACCCAATACAGAGAAGGCGGATGGACGGTAAGACAGGTGGTGAATCATCTGGCGGACAGTCATATCAACAGTTTTATGCGCCTGAAACTCGCTCTTACGGAAGAAAACCCTACGATAAGACCTTATGACGAAGCAAAATGGGCAGAACTTCAGGACAGTCTTACGATGCCGGTAAAACCCGCCATGAGAATGCTGAAAGGCACTCACCAGAGATGGACGGCTCTGTTAAAAAGCATGACCAACAAACAGTTTGAAAGAACTTTTCATCATCCGGAACACAATAAAAACTATAATTTGAGAAGTTATCTTGCGTTGTACGCATGGCACTGTAATCATCATTTTGCGCACATCGAAAATCTGAAGAAAGAAAAAGGTTGGTAAAGAAAAGTCTCCATAATCCTGAAGATTTTAAGGAAATTATAAACAGGATATCCTGCCTGAAAGAAAATTCGCCAAAAAAATGGGGAAAAATGAATGTCAGTCAAATGATGAGGCATTGCAGTGATGTACTTTTAGTGCCACAGAAAAAGGTAATACTTCCTTCGATACATAGTGTTTTTCGGTGGATAGGAATTGCCACAAAAATAGAAATGCAAATTTTTAACAACGGAATTCCCCGAAATATGCCGACTTTTCGAAAACTTATTGTTAATTTTGAGTGTGATTTTGATGCAGAAAAAGAAAACCTTCTGAAAACACTCTGCGATTACCGCCATCATTTTGAAAACGGAAATTTACCCCTTCATCACGAACTTTTTGGAAGAATGAAAGAGAAAGACTGGGGATTTTTAGAGTATAAACATCTGGATCATCACTTAAAACAATTTGGGACATGAGTTTTTTTGATAAAATATTTGGCGGAAAAGGAGAGGCAACGGAACAGAAATCGTTCTGGAAAAAGATAGAATCCGAGGAAGATCTTCAGAAAGCCGTTGAAAGTTCTTTTCAGCACAGGATTGCAATATTCAAGCATTCAACAAGTTGCTTCATCAGCAAAACCGTGTTGAGAAATTTTGAAAAAGAAATAGAAAATCTGGATCAGAAAATAGATTTATATTACTTAGATTTGCTGGCTCACAGACCGATTTCCAATAAGATTGCAGAAGATTTGGGAGTAACGCACCAGAGTCCGCAACTTATTGTGATAGAAAACGGAAAAGCCATTAATAACGCTTCACACCAGAGCATATCGGTAGACCAAATTATATAATGACGAATATCAATAATTATTTAGCAAGAGTTTTAAATGTTCCTTTAGAAAAAGTGAATATGTGCAGTCTGCATTATGAAGTAAAAAAAGTGCAGAAAAATCAGTTTCTTTTACAATACGGGGAAGTCTGCAGATATATTTATTTTGTAGAAAAAGGACTTTTGAAAATGTATTCCATCGATAAAAACGGGAAAGAGCATATTATTCAGTTTGCGCCGGAAAGCTGGCTTACTTCAGACCGAAGCAGTCTTTATTTTAATGAAAAATCTGTTTACTATATTGAAGCCGTAGAAGATTCGGAAGTGCTTCTGCTGCATCCGGATTTCATCAACAAACTGATCGGAGAATTCCCCGACAGCCTCGAAAAAAGTGATATTCTTCTTCAGAAACATATTAAAAGTCTTCAGGACAGAATCAATTCCCTTCTTGCTGAAACTGCGGAAGAACGGTATATGAAGTTCATCAAAATGTATCCGGATTTACTTTTGAGGGTTCCACAGTGGATGATCGCCTCTTATCTTGGCATTACTCCGGAAAGTCTGAGCCGCGTTAGAAAAGAACTCGCAAGAAAAAACTTCGTTCCGGACAGCAAATAATCTTTTGAATAAATTTATTTAGACTTAAAATTGGTTTAAGCCTATTTAATCATTAATTTCATATAATTCTCAGATTTTCATTTGAGTATCAATTTTTCTTATGACCAAGGTCATAAACACTTAACATAATATTATCCTACTTTTGAAAGATCACACCACTTAAAATATAATATTATGAAATGTATCCTGTCAATTGCCCTTCTTGGGCTTCTTGTATGGAGTTGTCAGAAAAAAGAAAACTCAACAACTTCCGATTCCGGTTCCGGCTATGATTCTGCCACGATAACGGATTCTTCTGTTAATGCAACCACAACAATGTCTAATGATTCCATTCCTTTGGCAGACAGTACAACGGTACGTTCCGCAGGAAAGAATGCAGACAGTACAAAAACGGCAAAATAAATTTCACATAATTAAATGAAAAACCCGTTTTCAGATTAAGAAGCGGGTTTAACTTGAGTAATGAATTTTTATTTTGAAGACAATATTTTTTTATTGAGTATTCTTTAAACGTAAATAAATTTTGGGTGCGATTTTTGCATATATAAAATGTATTTCCAATTTTATTTCTACTGAGAATGCTTTATAATTAAAGAAATATTAAAAATAATTTATATGATTATTAAAGAAGAAATTTTGCATTCGGTAGGAGCGAGTATCAAGGACTACAAACCTTCGGAAAACAGATTTATTGAAGGAAGCCATCCCAATTATTATCATCACCTCATCAGAGGAAAGGTTAAACTCAGCACCGTTTATGAGACAACAGATGGCTGATCTTACTGGAAACTCCCGTCTAAACGAGTAAGTTCATGAGAGAAAACAGACTGTAAAAATCAGAAAACGGAAAATATTGTATTAAATATAGAATTTGTGGTCTTTTTTTTGTAGAAGAATTGTTAAAATTCTAAAAATATGAAAACTATAAGCTGCATGAATATTGATCCTGAATTATTATATACATTCGGAGCAGAAGATAGGTTTTATAAAGCAAAGGAAATAATCTATAAAGAAGGAGACAATGCCTTTTATTACTATCAGATTGTAAAAGGAAAAGTAAAGCAAAACAGCTATAATGAAGAAGGCAAAGAGTTTATCCATAATATTTTAGGAGAAAAACAAAGCTTTGGAGATCCCATGCTTTTTTTAGAAAAATTCTACGTGATGAATGCAATATGCATGACGGATGTAGAAATCATAAGGCTTACAAAGAAAAATTTCATGAACCTTTTGGAAAAAAATCCGAAAATTTCTCTGGAAATGAATTCCTGCCTTTCACAAAGATTGTATTTTAAAGCGATCATGCTGCAGAATATGTCTTCCCAGAATCCTGCTGTAAGGCTGAAAGGTCTGCTGGATTATCTTAAAAGTTATCATGAAGGAGACTGCGAACAGTGTTTTCATGTGGATCTTACAAGACAGCAGATTGCCAATCTTACCGGATTACGCGTAGAAACGGTGATCAGAACCCTTAAAAAAATGGAAAAAGAAGGCAGTTTAAAAATAGAAAGCCGAAAAATTTTATATTAATCAGATCAATATGACTGAAGTCATAAAAACGACACATTTTCAGTGGTAGATTTATTATCTGTTTCACTTACATTACTTTGGATATTTACAGATCACACTTTCAAAGCGGATCTTGTAAATACTTTAAATCAAATTCAACATAAGAAAATAGCAGGAACCTGAATTTTATCAGATCATGATTCGGAGGAATGTTTAACTCATAATACTCTTCCGGATTACCTCTTTCTTTGTGACTATGCAGAGAGATAATCTTTAATGAACATCAAATACCAAAAAAATTATGATATCCAAAACCACGGATAGTAAAGATAAAAGTAACGCCGCAGATTCTTCATCTGAAAAAAGCAGACAGACAGAAAATAATGCTGTGAATGAAAATGAAATGGAGAATTCTTCGCTTCACAGGTTCTTTATTTCGGCAATTAAAGACATTTATTTTGCTGAAAATGCACTGATGGATGCTTCAGACCAAATGAAAAAGGAAGAACTAAAAGAAACTTCTAAAGATACACACAAGCCATCTTGAAAAAGATAAACCACAAAATAGTAAAATTATGAAAGACAAAAAAACGACGAATGATAAGCTGGATCAGCTCGCGTCGCACACCACATCAAATGACGATACAAAACTTACAACCAATCAGGGACTTAAAATAAATGATAACCAGAATTCCCTTACAGCAGGAGAAAGAGGAGCCACTTTACTGGAAGATTTTATTCTGAGAGAAAAGACCACTCATTTTGATCACGAAAGAATTCCGGAAAGAATTGTTCATGCACGCGGATCAGGAGCGCACGGCGTTTTTACACTGAAAAAAAGCCTTAAAAAATATACAAAAGCTAAATTTTTAACAGAAACAGACAGAGAAACGCCGGTTTTCGTAAGATTTTCTACCGTTGCAGGAAGCAAAGGAAGTACAGATTTAGCTCGGGACGTAAGAGGCTTTGCCATAAAATTTTACACAGAAGAAGGAAACTACGATCTCGTAGGAAACAATATGCCTGTTTTTTTTATTCAGGATGCCATTAAATTTCCGGATCTTGTACATGCTGTAAAGCCGGAACCACACAACGAAATTCCACAGGCTGCTTCTGCGCATGATACTTTCTGGGATTTTATTTCTCTGATGCCCGAAAGTATGCACATGATTATGTGGGTGATGAGCGACAGAGCAATCCCCAGAAGTTTCAGCAGAATGGAAGGTTTTGGCGTTCATACCTTCAGATTTATTAATGATGAAGGAAAAGCCCATTTTGTAAAATTTCATTTCAAGCCGAAATTAGGCGTCCATTCCGTAGCCTGGGACGAAGCGCAGAAAATTTCGGGAGTAGATCCGGATTTTCACAAAAGAGATCTTTGGGAATCCATCGAAAGCGGTAATTTTCCGGAATGGGATTTCGGAGTACAATTAATTCCCGAAGAAGACGAAGATAAATTTGATTTTGATCTTCTCGATCCTACGAAAATTATTCCTGAAGAAGAAGTTCCGGTAGAGATTTTCGGGATCTTAACATTAAACAGAAATCCGGATAATTTCTTTGCAGAAACAGAGCAGGTAGCTTTTCATCCGGGACATCTGGTTCCGGGAATCGATTTTTCCAACGATCCTCTTTTGCAGGGAAGACTATTTTCCTACACAGATACACAGCTTTCAAGATTAGGTTCGCCCAATTTCCATGAAATTCCGATCAACAGATCTGTAAATACCGTTCACAACAACCAGCGCGACGGACACATGAGACAGCAGATCGTAAAAGGCAGAGTAAGCTATGAACCCAATTCTATCGGAGGAGGATGTCCTTTTCAGGCAATGATGTCGGAAGGAGGATTTGCCTCACATCAGGAAAGAGTTTCAGGGACAAAAATAAGAGCCCGAAGCGAAAGTTTTGTAGATCATTACTCACAGGCAAAATTATTTTACAACAGCCAGTCCGATTATGAAAAAACACACCTTCAGAACGCCCTGATTTTTGAACTGTCGAAAGTTACCGTTCCGGAAATTCGGGAAAGAGTGGTCGGACAGCTCAATTTTATTGATAAATCTCTGGCGCAGAATGTTGCTTCAAAAGTAGGCGTTGAGGTAAAAGAGCTGGAATTTCCAAACCAGAGTCTTCCGGCAGACAGCAACCCTGCAGATCTGCAAAGTGAAGAAAGAGAAGCCCATACAAGAGCTTCTGAAGCCTTGAGTATGGCAAATACTGTAAAAAATACAATTCAGGGAAGAAAAATAGGCTTTATTGTTGCCAGTGGAGCAGATTTTGGCATTATAAATGATTTAAAAAATAAACTGGAAGATCAGAATGCAGTTGTAGAAATTATCGCACCAAGTTTGGCTCCGGTAAAGACAGACAAAGGAGATGCTTTAACACCGAAACATTCTCTTACAAGCACGGCAAGCGTATGTTTTGATGCCTTGTTTATCGGAGCGGGAGAAGAGGCAGCCAAAGAGCTTATGAACGCAGAAAACAAACACAAAGTTTTGCATTTCATCAATGAAGCATATCAACACTGCAAAGCAATTTATTTTGGGGAAGGCACAGAAGTAATTTATAAAAGCAGCAATGTCGCAGTGAAAAAGCATGAAGATCCTGCCATTGTAAACTGGGAAGATTCTGATCCCGACCATAAATTTACGGAAGCCATTGCCAACCACAGAGTATGGGAGCTTGAAGCTGAAAGAAATGCATAATAAATTTTGATCTGCACAGACAGAGATTTTATACACATCACAACCACTTAAAATATTAAAGATTATGGAATTTCAAAAAAACCTCTTAGATTACATCAGTCAGTCGCTCATAACCGCTGATGAAACCATTTCTGTGGTAGAGAGCGTTACCTCCGGCTGTTTACAGCTTGCCTTTTCACAAATGCCCAATGCATCATTGTTTTATAAAGGCGGAATGACCACCTACACTTTACCCGAAAAAGTAAGACTGCTGAACGTAGATCAGGCCGAAGCCGAAGAATGCGACTGCGTGTCGGAAAATATCGCAGAAACAATGGCTTTAAATGTCGCCAAATTTTTCGAATCCGACTGGTCTATTGCGACAACGGGATATTGTACGCCGATCCGTAATTCCTCGTATAAGATTTTTGCCTACTTTTCTTTCTCGTACAAAGGAGAAATTGTACTGACTAAAAAACTGGAACTTCACCCAAAAACACAGGCACTGAATGCTCAGTTGTACTATACCGAATTTATTTTAGGCTGTTTTAAAAGTGAAATCAACCAGCTTTTAATTTTAAAATGATGAATGAATTGAAATTAGACAGTAAAACCGTCCTTATCACCGGAGCCGACAGCGGAATCGGAAAAGCTGTAGCCCTGCTTTTTGCTGAAGAAGGCGCAGACATTGCGATCATTTATCATTCGGATGAAAAAAATGCAGAAAAAGCGAAATTAGAAATTGAAGCTACCGGAAGAAAATGTTCCGTTTACAAAGGGAATATTAATGATTATGAATTTTGTGAAGAGGTAACCTCCAAAGTGGTTTCAGAATTTGGAAAGATTGATATTCTTGTGAACAATGCAGGAACGCAGTTTCCATCAAAAAGCATCGAAGAACTCAAAGAAAAAAATATCCGGACAACATTCAATTCAAATATCATCGGAATGATTTTGTTAACCAAAGTTGTATTTCCGTATCTGAAAGAGGGGAGTTCCATTATTAATACGACTTCGGCAGCGGCGTATCAGGGACATCCTGAATTGTTGGATTATTCAGCAACGAAAGGTGCTATTGTTTCTTTTACAAGATCTTTGGCGTTACAGGCAAAACCCAAAGGAATCCGCGTGAATGCGGTTGCTCCGGGACCGGTAACAACACCTTTAACCAAAGAAACCTTTGATGAGGAAAAGGAGGATAAAAATAAGCCACCTTTTGAAAGAAATGCTACGCCGGAAGAAATTGCCACCAGTTTTCTTTTTCTGGCAAGTAAAGAGGCAGCTCAGTTTACAGGACAGGTTTTTCATCCCAATGGAGGAATCGTTGTTAATGGATAAAGCATTACCTTATTTAAAATAATCAATTTAGCCCATGCATTTTTGTGTGGGTTATTTTTATTTAGCTTGGATAAGAATTAAGCTTAGTTTTAAATTTTTGAATTAGTACTATCTGTAATTCCTTTATATTTGAGAGAAAATACAAATCTATTTTTTTGACCATTAAATCATTTGTCTTATGAGAAAATTCTTTGCAGGATTGTTTTTAGTTGTAAGTAGTTTTCAATCTATCTACGCTCAGGAAACAGACAGTCTGCAGTTTAAAGACAATGCAGATTCTGCAATGGTTCTGAAAAGTCTGCCTGAAGATAAGACCCATCAGTTTAGTTATAAAAAACTGATCATTCCTACCGTACTTATTTCCTACGGAATTGCCAGTCTGAGTATTGACGAACTAAAAACACTGAATTCTTCCACACAATACGAAATTAGCGAACATAAGCCGGATCATATGAAACTAGATAACTACACCCAGTTTGCTCCCGCAGTTTTGGTTTACGGACTCAATGCTTTCGGAGTGAAAGGAAAACATAATTTCAGGGACAGAAGCATTATCTACGGAACTTCCATGATGATCACTTCTGCCATCACTATTCCGCTGAAGCACGCCGTAAAAGAAGAAAGACCGGACCATTCCAATAGGTTATCTTTTCCTTCCGGACACACAGCCATTGCTTTTGCTTCGGCGCAGTTCATGTTCAGAGAATATAAATACCACAATCTTTTGCTGGGAATTTCGGGGTATTCTTTAGCTGTTTTTACAGGAGTATATCGAATGCTGAACGATAAACACTGGTTCGGAGACGTAATCGGTGGCGCAGGATTCGGGATTTTATCTACCGAACTCGCATATTGGCTTTATCCGAAAATCAATAAACTGTTAGGCGGAAATCCGGAAAAATCTCAGGCAATGATGATGCCTTACTATCAGAAAGGAAATGTAGGAATAGGATTTGTGAAGAATTTTTAACTGTAATAAAAAAACAGTGAATGCTCAGTTGTTAATTTTAAATTAATAATTTGACGTAAAAACAAGATAAACAAATCAATAAAATAATTTTGCAAATTTCAATGATTGTAGGTTTTCTTAATAATAAAATTCAATTATGTATTGTTTTTATTATGATAAGAATATTAAAAATTCATAAATATTTAAAAATATGATAAATTTTAATATATTTGTAGAATTAAAAAAGTAGAATTTAAAGGAAAGAATTATCTGCCTTTAATCTCTTTTTTTTATTTGTCTGCACATTATACTAATTTTAAAATAACACACATGAAAAGAAAAGACTTTCTAAAAAGTATCGGTATCGTAGGAGCATCTGTTCCGTTAATGGCATTCACCGGTAAGAATATTATGGAAGACATCATGGATGAACCTTCTAATCAGGATCTTTTATCCTGTACTGCAACAGCTTCGGAAACGGCAGGTCCGTATCCTACACCAAGCAGTGTAAGTACTTCTACCTTAGTAAGAACAAATATTACCGAAGGAACACAAACCGGTATTGCGCTTACTCTTACGATAACTGTTCTGAATACCAATAACAATTGCCTTGCAGTAGGATCGGGATACCGTGTAGATATCTGGCATTGCAACAAAAGAGGATATTATTCCGCTTATTCAGGACAGCCGGGAATTGACGGAACACAGAACACTACTGGACAAACCTGGCTTCGCGGCATTCAGTATACCAATGCAAACGGACAGGTAACCTTTACATCTATCTATCCGGGATGGTATACTCCCCGCGCTACACATATCCATGTGCAGATCTATGATGCTTCCAACAACCTTTTACTGACAACCCAGCTTGCGTTTCCCGATGCAATCAATACAACAGTAAATACTTATTATGCGACTAGCGGAACAAATTCTGTTACAAACACAAATGATATGGTTTTTAGTGATTCTTATGCTTCTGAACTTATGACCGTTTCGGGAAGTACTTCAGCAGGTTATACAGCAACCGCAAATATTTTTGTAGCAGGAACACTGGGAGTGGATGATGTAAGTTTTGAGACTGGAGGTCAGTTCAGCAATCTTACCATTTCGCCCAATCCTATAGCGGATGAAGCAAAATTGAGCTTTAATCTTATTCAGACTTCCGGCGTAAGTGTAGAGATTCTAGATGTATCCGGCAGAATTGTTAAAAAAATAGACAAAACCAATTTTTCAAGAGGTAAAAATGAGCTGAAATTAGATTTTTCATCATTACAGCCCGGAAATTATATTCTCGCGTTTACCGTATCAAACATTAACGGTGAATTTTCGAAAAGTAAAAAATTCATTAAAAAATAATCAAAAAATACCAATTAAAAAGCAGCTCTCATAAAGCTGCTTTTTGTTTTTGTATAGAAAGTAATTATACTTTTGCTGTTCCCTCAACGCCATCAGAATTATCGGTCGTATTGCCTGTAATTGCTGCCGCTACAAAGTTGAAAAGACTCACCAGTTTTCCGGCTTTCGTATTCCAGTAATAGGTTTCTTTTGGCTGTACACGGATTATCGATACGTTCGGGTCATCTTTTCCTTCCTCAAACCATGCTTTTGCCATAGGAGACCATTTGTCTTCAATCGTCGATTTGTCTTTGTAGATGGTAGCATCTCCGTAAACCGAAAGATATTCGTAATCAGAATTATTCATAAAAAATAACTGAACTCTTTTATCATCTCTTATCTCAAAGTTCTTATTGCTTGTATCTCCGCTGATAAACCATAAATTTCCTTCGTCATCGGTTTCCTGAAGCGACATTGGTCTGGAATTGATCGGAAGTTTGTCCAATTCCGTACAAAACATACAGATTCTTGCATTTTCAGATAATTCCTTGATTTTTTTAACCGCTTCTGTGTGGGTAAGATTTTCTGTTGACATAATATTATATTTTAGTGATTGATTTTCTGTTAAAACTGAATTTTAATTACTCTTGTTTATTCAAAAACCCGACCACAATTGAAAAATTCAACATAAAAATAATTGAAGATGATATATTTTCAGAAGATTTTTGTTGAGCTATTTTTTCAGATAATTAATGATTCCGATCACATCATCCTTTCCAAAACCTTCATCATGAGCAGATTGGTAGGTTTTAATTAAAGTTTCCGACAACGGAAAATCTGCTCCTGCATTTTTAGCCAAAAGAATATCTTTCAGCATCAGATCCAAAGCAAAAGCGGGATCGTAATTTTCTTCCGTTAAAAGAGGTGTTTTTACTTTCGTAGCACCACTTCCGCTCGCACTTTCATTAATGATTTCCAGCATATCTTTACGGTCGATTCCCAGTTTATCCGAGAACAGAACCGTTTCCGCAAGTCCCTGATAAATCGCTGAAAGAAAATAATTCACCGAAAGCTTCGCGGCAATTCCTTTTCCGTTTTCTCCCAAATGTTTAATGCTTTTTCCAAGCTTTTGCAGATAAGGTTCGGCTCTTTTAAGATCTTTTTCCTCTCCACCTGCCATAATCAGTAATGTTCCTTCTGCAGCAGGTTTTGTACTTCCCGCAACCGGAGCATCGATAAAACCGGCTTCTTTAATTTTTACCGCACTCGAAATTTCTCCCGTCATTTCCGGCGAAATCGTACTCATATCAATAAAAAGCTTTTCCGAAATATCCACGGAAAGAATTTTCTGATAAACATCTTTCACGGCATTATCATTTGTAAGCATGGTGAAAATAATGTCGCTATTTTTTACCACATCTTCAACGGTATCGCAAACAATAGATTTTTCTTTAAAATCTTCCGCTTTTTCTGGCGTTCTATTAAAAACATATAACTGAACCTCTGCTTTTTCTAAATTTTTTGCCATCGGATATCCCATATTTCCCAATCCGATAAATCCTATTTTTTCTTTCATTTCCAATCGTTTTACTGAAAAACTTGTTTAAACTTTTTTACGCAAAAGATTGTAACACTTTAGTTGTTTAAGTTGAATATCTAAATGAAAAAAGAGCACATAAGTTAAGAAAAATCAAAGATTTTTTTCTCTTTGCAGACTTTTGAAACACTTAAATTAAATCCAATAAAGTCTTTTTTATATCTTTTGCGGTTAAATTTAAAATTAGTTTACACAACTTTAAATAATAATTTGACTTTTTTACTGCAAATCCTGTACAAAAATACGTTGCAGACTACATTTATTTCTTAAGAACTTTTATAATTGATAAAACTTACAGACATTTGCAAAAAATAGAGTAGTGAAGATTATAGATATTGAAAGCTGGAACAGGAAGGAGCATTTCGAATTTTTTTCTAAAATGAAAAGCCCTTATTTCGGATTTACTTCTGAAGTAGACTGTACCAAAGCTTATGATGAGGCGAAAAAAAATAAACAGTCGTTTTTTGCGGCATATCTTTACAAATCTATGATTGCCGTAAACTCGGTAGATGCCCTGAAACTTAGAATTGTAAATGATGAGGTGATTTTATATGATGAGGTTCATGTGGGAAGCACGATTGGCAGAGAAGACGGAACTTTTGGATTTTCATTCTTTCATTTTTCTGATGATTTTGATATTTTCAATGAAAGACTTCAGGAACAGGTAAAAAACGTACAAAATTCTACAGGACTGGGAATCAGTAATGATGGTTTGCCTATCAATCATATCCGACATACATCCATTCCGTGGACATCTTTCAGCGCACTGCTGCATCCTACGAATTTTGATCCCAAAGAATGTATTCCCAAGATAGCCTTCGGAAAATTCAGAGTAAGAGACGGAAAAAAGTTTCTTCCGGTTTCCATAGAAGCGCACCACGGTTTGGCAGACGGATTACACCTTGCGCAATATTTTGAAGAATTCCAGAAACAACTGAATCTGGGATTAAGTACATTTTAAAATTCCATTTTATACTTTACTTTTTTTTCATACGTCCCTGAAGTGATATTTTTTATTGCTTTAGAATGGTATTGGTGACAATGAACCTCATATTTCATTTGTATTGATCGTAATCATAAAAAAAGATGACAAAAACTTCTAGATTTGTTCTCAGATAATTGAAATATCAGAAAAAGATCCCGAAAAATAAGGCAACAGCAGAAATAACGTGGTATGTATGTGGTATTTTTATTATGTAAAATTTTAATCATTTTTTCTTTCTTTGTCTTTGGTTAAAATCTTAATCGTTGTTTTTACGATATTATTTTAAGCATAAATACAATAAGTAAAGAAAAAAAGTAACCAAAAAGATGTTATTGGAACAGTAAAGATTATTCAAGACTTAAAAACACCTCAGAAAATTAGCTTCATCGCACAAAAACTGAGGTAAGAGAACGAAGAGATTTATGCTGAAGCTTGTCGGAAAAGCCTCAGAAATTAGAAGAGATGAGAAAATTATGAAAAACGAAAAAACTGAATTCAATTTAGAAGATTTAAACCAAAAGATTTTTGTACAGGACGAAATTTTAGCACTGGCAAAAGAAAATTCTCCTCGTCTGCTGAGTAAATTCAGATTGGTGGAGCCGGATTTTTTCAGTAAACTATCTGCAATCCAGCCCGACCTTAAAAATTCAGAGCTTGTATTTTGTATTTATTTAAAGCTTAATTTAACAACGAAGGAAATTGCAACTTACACGTTTGTAACTCCAAAGGCAATACAGAATCGGAAAAACAGACTTCGGAAAAAACTGAGCATAGCTTCCGATATGGATATTTATAAATGGTTTAATGATCTTTAAACCATTTTTTTTGTTTAAAATTCCAGAACAGCGGTATCCAGATCGTGGTACAGTAAAACTTTCCAATGATTTTCAATAGCCTCTTTTTCCCATTTTATTCTTAAATTCATCGCTCTTTTTCCGTCGAAATCACTTTTATAGGCAAGATGATATTTTAAATAAGACTGTTGAGGAAGATTATCTGCTCCGTAAAAAACCGTTTCATTACCTTCATTAATCCAGAAAACCTGCATAAACGGAGTATGGCCACCGACAACTTCAAACGAAATTTCGTCCGTAATATTTCCTTTGTCTTCATCCATCCAGACAATATTTTCGAGCTCGATCAGTTTTTCGAGGGTATCAAAATCAAAAGAATAATTTCCCCTGTTTTCCATGGCAAAAGCCAGTTCACGTTTCTGAATATAGATTTCCGCATTCGGAAAAGTAGGTTCAAATCCGTTTTCGGTTCTGGTAATTGTGGTTTCAATATGGTCTTTATGAAGATGAGAAAGCAAAACTTTAGTGATCTGATCAGGATGAACATTTTCCTTTTTCAGAATTTCTGAAATCACCGTTTTTCCTTCTTCATTTTTCCATCCGATTCCTGCATCCAGAAGAATACTATCATTTTCTGTAACAACTAAAAAAGGAGTAACAGACATTCTGATTCCTTTTATTGTGTCTTTATTTTCTTCAGTTAAAAGGGTAAAATCTTTTGTCTTATTGGTAGAAAAATTTCCTTCTTTTAATGGTATAATTTTCATGGTGCAAATTTCTTTATTATTTGTAAAATGAAAAAATATTTTCATCAATACCTTTCATTACCAAAACCGATAAATACAGGGAACTTTTTAGCGGTAAATTAAGTATTTTTGTACCGCTGTTTTTAATCACAAAATAAAATTTTTAATATACTAAAAATGAAAGTAGAAATCTGGTCGGATGTGATGTGTCCGTTCTGTTATATAGGAAAAAACAATTTTGAAAAAGCACTGGAAAATCTGCCTTTTAAAGATCAGGTAGAAATAGAGTGGAAAAGTTTTCAGTTAGATCCGACTTTAGACCCAAAAGAAACAAAAACAACTTCCGAATATTTTAAAGAAAAGAAAGGTTTCCCTGAGGCTCAGGCGCAGCAGATGATCGCGCAGGTAAAACAGATGGGAAGCGGAGCCGGAATTGATTTTAATTTTGAAAAAGCATTGATTACCAATACATTTTCTGCTCATAAACTGTTGCATTTATCCAAAAAATACAACAAGGCAAACGAAATGGAAGAAGCCCTTTTCATCGCTCATTTTGTAGATGGTAAAAATGTAGGAGATGTGGAAACATTGGTTGATCTTGCCGTTTCTTTGGGGATTGATCAGGAAGAAGCTCAGAAAGTTTTAGCTTCCGAAGAATATAATCAAGAAATTAGCAGAGACATTACAGAAGCGAGAAACAATGGCGTTTCCGGCGTTCCGTTTTTTGTGCTGAACGGAAAATATGCGGTTTCCGGAGCGCAGCCTGTAGAACTTTTTGCGAGCGCATTGCAGCAGACTTACGATGAAACGGTAACTCCATTGCAAAAACTTTCAGACAATGGAGCTTCGTGTGATACAGACAGTTGTGAAATCTAAGCTTAATTAAATGATAAAAATAAACGACGAACTTCAGTTTTCGGTTGAAGATACCCTTTTTGTTTTTGCTTTGGATTCTGAAGCAGGAAAAGTATTTAACGATAAAAATAAACTGATTACAGGCATCGGAAAAGTAAATGCAGCTATGGAATTAACGAAAGAAATCTACCACAAAAGACCAAAACTGATCGTTAATCTGGGTTCTGCAGGAAGCAAAAGTTTTCACAAGGGAGATGTTGTATGCTGTACAAAATTCATCCAGCGCGATATGGATGTGAGAGGACTTGGTTTCAGCCTGTACGAAACCCCGCTTTCAGGAATTCCGCCGGTTCTGGAATATGGTTTGAAAAGACACTATCTTCCGGAAGGAATCTGCGGAAGCGGCGACAGTTTCGAGATGAATCATTCGGAAACGGTTTATAATATTGTGGATATGGAAGCTTATCCTCTGGCTTTGATCGCGATGAAGGAAGAAATTCCTTTCCTGTGCCTGAAATATATTTCCGATGATGCTGGAAGCGATGCCGCAGACGATTGGGCGGTTCAGGTTCATCTGGCTTCGGAAGCGTTTAATAAAATTCTGTTTTCGTAAATATTTCAGAATGATGATAAAGTGTGAGATTCAACATTTTAAATCTCATAAATTTCAGCATCTGTAAATACATAGAATCTTCCTTTTTTAGGGAGATTTTTTGTGTCTAAACCTGTAAACTCACTGAAAGCGGGAAGCAATAATTGATTTTCCGTAACAACAAAACAAGGCAGTTTGATTTTTTTAACCACAGAATTAATGACAAATCCGGGATGAATATGTCCCGTAATCTGAAATTTTTCATTCTTCTTCTGAAAATCGTGAACGAATAGAAAATCATCAATATTTAAGGTTTCGTCCCTGAAATTAAGGCAGAGTTTAGCTTCCAATTTTTTCGAAATTCTGTCGTGATTGCCTTCTACAAGATGAAATTCAAGGTTGGGAAATTCATTTTTCCATTCGCAGAATTTGTCTACACCGGAATTGTCTCCTGCGTGAAGCAGATCGCCGACAATAATAAATTTTTCCGGCTGAAAATATTCGATTAAAACGGACAATCGCTGCAGATCATTTTCAAAAATATGATCGGAAAGCGCAATTCCGTTTTTGCGGAAATGAGCGGTTTTTCCAATGTGAAGATCCGACAGAATCAAGGCTTTTTCTTTTTTCCAGAATAATGCTCTCTGATTGGTTAATGTAAAGACTTCGTCCTGAATATGGATATTTTTTGTTACTATTTTCATAATTGTATTCTGATTTCCGCTAACTTTCGTTCTGATGACTAAATTCGCAGCCCGACCTGAGTGGAGCTCTTTTTGTGTAGCATCGCGGAACAAAAAAGCGGGAACGGAGGGCGGATTAAGCTGCCCAGATAAAAATTATTTCCCTTTTTTCGCCTGCTGAATCAGTTTCTGAATTCTCGCATCCAGTCCTTCACTGGAAAGCGTCTGTCGCAAACTGTCCACTTTTATCGGGAAACTCAGCGGGGTAAAAGTATTGGCAAATTTCAGGATTATTTTTGATTTTTCAATGCGTTTAAAGGCTTCCACCAATCGCTGTTCCTGCAATTGTGCATTAAAAACTTCTGTATACGCCTGTCTTACAAGAAAATGATTCGGATCATAATCTTCGAGAACTTTGAAAATTAATCCTGCCGAACTTTGCAGAGATTTGTTGGAACGCTGTTTTCCTGCATAATTCTGGATCACCATTCCGGAAATAACCGCAATGTCACGGAATTTTCTTCTTGCCATTTCTGCTGAATTGATGCTGGAAATTACATCCGTCATCAGATTTTCCCTGCTCAGAATTTTATGGAGATTTTCGTCATTCAGCGGAATTTCTTTGTCGCTGAACAGTTCAAAACCATAATCATTCATCGCCATTGAAAAGGAAATGGGAGCCAGTTTTGAGATTCTGTAGGCAATTAAAGCCGACATCACCTCGTGAACAAGCCGACCTTCAAACGGATACATAAACAGATGATATCCTTCACGGTTTTTAATAAGTTCCACCAGAAATTCGTCCTCTTTCGGGATGTGAGAACGTTCTTCCTGATTCATCAGCAAAGGATGCAGAAATTTCAGTTCCTTTTCTGAAGCTTTCGGATTGAGCGCTCCGGATAACTTTTCTCTTAAAAACTGACCCAAATTTGAGCTTAAAGGCAGTCTTCCTCCCAGATAACTCGGTGCAAAAGCTTTTCCTTTGGCAGCGCGGACAAAAACCGTCATATCTTTAATTATCGCGACTTCCAGAACTCTTCCTGCCAATATAAATTTTTCGTCTTTTTTGAGTTTTGAAATAAAATATTCTTCCACCATTCCAATATATCCGCCGGAAATGAATTTCACTTTCAGCATCGCATCGCTTACGATAACGCCCATATTCATCCTGTGAAGCATCGCTATTTTTCGGGACGTCACTTTATACAAACCGTCCTCCTGAATCACGATTTTATGAAATTCTTCATAGCTTTTCAGCACACTTCCGCCGATGGTAAGAAAATCGAGGATGCTTTTCCATTCTTCATCCGTCATTTCCTGAAAAGCATATACTTTTTTAATCCTTTCGTACAATTCCTGCGGGTAAAATCCGTCACCGACCGCCAAAGTCATTAAAAACTGAACCAAAACATCAAAACACAAAACCTGAGGATCTCTCGGCTCAATCACTTTCTGTTTTACGGCTTCCTTTAAAGCGGCAACTTCAATCAGTTCAAGAGAATGCGTCGGAACACAGTAAATTTTTGAAGTTTCAAAAGGGGAGTGACCGCTTCGACCTGCACGCTGCAAAAATCTCGCAACGCCTTTTGCAGAACCAATCTGAATAACGGTATCAACCGGCTTAAAATCGATTCCCAAATCCAGAGAAGAGGTGGAAACGACGGCTTTCAGTTTTCCTGAACTTAGATTTTCCTCGATCCAGATTCTCAAATGAGCATCAATTGAACTGTGATGAATAGCAATCTGCCCTGCAAAATCGGGATAGGCTTCAAGCAACAACTGATACCACATTTCACTCTGGCTTCGCGTATTCGTAAAAACAATCGTAGATTTCGATTCTAAAATGATGGGAACAATTTTATCGGCTAATTTTGCGCCTAAATGTCCCGCCCACGGAAGAATTTCCACTTCATCCGGAAAAACGGGAAGAATATCAATTTTCTTCTGTTCTTTGGCGGTAATTTTTGTTTTTTTAATGTCATAAGGAATTAAAACATCCATCGCTTCATCCAGATTTCCGATGGTTGCCGTAATTCCCCAGATTTTCATTTTAGGAGCATATTTTGTGAGCTGGGAAATGCCTAATTCCACCATTACCCCGCGTTTCGAACCGAGCAATTCGTGCCATTCGTCGACAACGATGGTTTTCAATTCCTTAAAAAAACGTTCGTGATTTTTCTGCCCGAGAAGAAGATGTAAGCTTTCAGGCGTAACTACGAGAATTTCAGGCATATTTTTTACCTGCTGCTGCCGTACTTTCGGATCGGTGTCGCCGTTTCTTACGCCAACTGTCCAATCCAATCCAATTTCATCAATGGCCTCCTGCATCGCTTTGGCAATGTCTTTAGACAAAGAACGGAGCGGCGTGATCCAGATCATTTTTAAGCCTTTTCCATATTTTTCAGGATGGTTTAAAAAATGGGTTAACAATGCTAAGAAAACAGAAAATGTTTTTCCGAAACCGGTTGGTGCAATGACCATTCCGCTGTAGCCGTTCTCGAATTTCTGCCACGTATCAACCTGAAATTTAAAAGGGGAATTGCCTTTGTCCGCCATCCACTGCTGAATGACTTTGAAGCCGTTGGTATTTTCGAAGTTGCTCAAATTTTAAATTATGTTTTTGTTTTAACGCAATGAGCGCAAAGATTTTTGATTTTTAATTCTTTATATTTTCGTTCGTGAAGGCACTTCGTTCAGCAAATGATAGTACAAGTCGTAGCTGAGTGAAACGCCTTTCAAAGTTTTAAATAAAAACCTTGCGATCTTAGCGTTTATAATTACTGTATTAATTTTTTTATTTCTTCCAAATCATCAATTTCATCCACCGTTTTATCCTTTTTAACGCAATGAGCGCAAAGATTTTTTGATTCTAATTCTTTATATTTTCGTTCGCGAAGGCACTTCGTTCAGCAAATGATAGCACAAGTCGTAGCTGAGTGAAACGCCCTTGCGAACGAAAAATATTTTCAAAGTTTTAAATAAAAACCCTGCGACCTTAGCGTTTATAATTACTGTATCAATTTCTTAATCTCTTCCAGATCATCAATTTCATTCACTGTTTTATTCTTTTTACGCAATGAGCGCAAAGATTTTTTGATTTTTAATTCTTTATATTTTCGTTCGCGAAGGCACTTCGTTCAGCAAATGATAGCACAAGCCGTGGCTGAGTGAAACTCCCTTGCGCACGAAATATGTTTTCAAAGTTTTAAATAAAAACCTTGCGACCTTAGCGTTTATAATTACTGTATCAATTTTTTTATTTCTTCCAGATCATCAATCTCATCCACCGTTTTATCTTTCCGCCATCGTAAAATTCTTGGGAAACGCAGTGCCACACCGCTTTTATGACGGTTGCTGAAACCAATTCCTTCAAAAGCAATTTCAAAAACAAGTTCAGCTTTTACAGTTCGAACGGGACCGAATTTTTCAATAGCATTCTTATTGACAAATTTACTGACTTCCATAATTTCTTTATCCGTTAATCCGGAATAGGCTTTGGCGATGGTGACCAATTTATCTTCGTTTTTCACGGCAAAAGTATAATCGGTGTAATATGCGCTTCGTCTTCCGCTTCCTTTTTGGGCATAAATCAAAACCGCATCAATCGTTAAAGGACTGATTTTCCATTTCCACCAATCGCCTTTTTTTCTTCCGGAATGATAATGTGAATTTTTCTGTTTCAGCATTAAACCTTCACTGTTGATGTCTCTGGAATTTTCTCTGATCTGGTTTAATTCTTCCCAGTTTTCAAATTCTATTGATTCGGAAATTTTGATGTTTTCAGGGTTTTCATTCAATAATAATTCTTCAAGCATGGCACGTCTTGCGGAGATGGGTTTTTCACGCAAATCATTCCCTTCCAGTTCCAAAAGATCATACGCAAAGACTTCAATCGGGATTTCGGAAAGCATTTTCTTTGTTAATGTTTTTCGATTGAGACGTTTTTGTAATTCGTTAAAATTTAAAACTTTATCGTCTTTCACCGCGAGAATTTCCCCGTCAATTACAAAATTTCCGTTCATCTGCTGAACGGTTTCTGCAATTTCGGGAAACTGTTCCGTCACCAGTTCTTCTCCTCTCGACCAGATAAAGACTTCATCATTACGCTTGATAATCTGTCCGCGGATTCCGTCCCATTTGTATTCAATCAGCCATTCATCGGGTTTCCCGAGTTCTTCCAAATCTTTCTCCAATGGATAAGCCAGACAAAAAGGATAGGGTTTTGAATTATCCGGATTCACATTTTCCGCTGAAATCAGTTCCTGAAATGAAGCTTCTGTTGGCTGCCATTTTCCCATTAAACTGTGCATCAATGCGCTGGATTCCTGTCCGGAAAATTTCGTCAGAGCATTAATCAATGTTTTATCTGAAACCCCGATTCTGAAACTTCCACCCAATAATTTATTGAAAATCAGCCGTTCCGTATAATCCAAGCCATTCCACGAATTCAGGACAAATTCTTTTTTTTCAGCGTCGGTTTTTGTTTTTAAATTAATGATGTCATTCATCCAGTCCGACAAAGAACGTTCAATTTTTTCCGTTGGCGGTGGAAGAATCAGGGAAATGGTTTCTCCTAAATCTCCGACTGAAGAGTAGCTTTCCTGAAACAGCCAGAATGGTAATTCTGTAATTTCCAAAGCCCATTCTTTCATATAGTTGGTGTTCACATTCCGCTTGGGTCTTTTGCCTGTAAACAAAGCAATAAACCAGACTTTATCTTCTTCAGGCGCACGTTCCAGATAATCGATGATGGCATCGATTTTTGCATTGGTCTTATTGGTGCTTTCGAGAGCGTTGATGAGTTCTGCGAAATGTTTCATAAATTTTAATTGGCGTTTTTTGAACGTATGTTAACAATTTTTGGGGCAGCTTAATCCGTCTTCCACTCCCGCTTTTTTGTTCCGCTTTGCTCCACAAAAAGAGCTCCGTTCAAGCCGGGCTGCGTGCAATTCAGCGTTAATTATGATGGGCTATTAACAGGTCGCTCCTACGGAGCTACGCTTTATTATGCCTTAATTTTTCTATTAACAGTAAGCTCCGTAGGAGCTTTCTCACAAGTTAACATCTGAATTTAAAGTTTTTTATACCTCATTTTCAATAATTTCTTTCTCTTTTTCTGCCTCATCATCATCGCCGTAAAGCGTTTCCACCACATCAGATTTAATACCGATTTCATTCAAATATTTAGAAAAAACTTCGGTTTGTCCGTGCGTGACGTGAACGATTTCAGCTTCGGTAGCTTTTATAGCCTGTAACAAACCTTTCCAGTCGGCGTGGTCACTCATCGGAAAACCGGCATCGGCACTCCGCCATCGTCTTGCACCGCGAACCTGCATCCATCCGGAACAAATTGCTGTTGCAGCATCCGGAATTTTTTTGATGACATTGGAATCAAGCAAAGCAGGCGGAACAATTACGATATCTCCTGCAACGTGCTTAATGCTTTCCCTGAAATCGGGAATTTCGTAATCAGGAAGTACGATTCCGACTTCTTCAAAGGCTTTATTCAGTTTTCCAATCGAGTAGTGAACATGAATTTTTCCCATTCCTTCCACTGCCTTCATTACGCGTTGTGCTTTTCCCAGAGAATAACCGATGAAAACAGAGGTTTTTTGATTTTCCTGATTTCTGAGCACCCAGTTTTGGAGTTTTTTATTCAGATCCGGAACTTCCAGCCAGTTGTAAATTGGCAGTCCGAAAGTACTTTCGGTAACGAATTCATTGCATTTTACCAGTTCGAAAGGCGTACTTAATCCATCATCCTGAACTTTATAATCTCCTGAAACTACACTTACATAGCCTTTGTATTCCAGCCGGATCTGTGCGGAGCCGATGATATGCCCAGCAGGGTGAAGCGAGACTTTCACGCCGTTGATATTGATGATTTCGCCATATTCTACGCTTTGAACTTCAAGATCTTCGCTGATTCTCTTGTGCAGAATAGGTTTGGTAAAATGATGACACAAGTATTTTTTCATTCCCCAACGTGCGTGATCGGCGTGCCCATGGGTAATGACCGCCAAATCAACCGGTCGCCAAGGATCAATATAAAATTTTCCCTGTGGACAATAAATGCCTTTATTTGTGAATGTGATAAGTTTCAATGGTGCAATTTTGTTATTTTTTACATTCAAAAATCTAACCAATATATTTAAAAATCTTTAATGTAGCATCTTTTTCACATGATCCGTTACTATTTCAACCGATTTTTCCATTTCTGTGGTATTGAGGTTTCCAAATCCTAAACGCATGGCGGTTAGATTTTTATTCTGATAAAGTAAGGTTTTAGGAATGAATAAATTGTTTTGCGCACAATTTTTAGAAAGCTGCATTAAATTGATGGGAATTTGCCATTCTGCCCAGACCGCAAGTCCGCCCGACGGTTTTTCGAATTGTATATAATTTCCTAAATTTTGCTGAATGAGATGAATAAAATAATCTCTTCTTTCCTGATAAATTTTTAATGATTTTTTCAGATATCGGTTAATTTCTCCTTCGGCAATCATTTCTCCCAAAACGTGTTCCATTAAAATATCACCCTGTCTGTCGATAATTCCCAGATGTTTCCTCATTTCAGACATCAGATTTTCGGGAGCGACAATAAATCCTGTCCGAAAACCGGGAGCCAGAGATTTTCCGAAAGAACCGATGTAAATTACCATTCCGTTCGTATCTGCGCTTGCAAGCGGAAGAAGCGGACTTTTGTCATAATGAAAATCGTAATCGTAATCGTCTTCTAAAATGATAAAACCAAATTCATTCGCAAGATTCAGCAGTTCTAATCTGCGCTGTGCGCTCAACGTAACAGTTGTAGGATAATGATGATGCGGCGTAAGATACAGCATTCTCACCTTGTATTGCTGACAAATTTTCCTTACTTCTTCCGTGTTAATTCCGTCATTGTCAATGGACACCGATTTTATTTTCACTCCTGCTTTTTGAAAAATCATGTTCACCGAGAAATAACTCAGTTCTGCAACTAAAACAATATCCCCTTCAGATAAAAGAATTTCCGAAGCAATATAAATGCTCATTTCTGTACTTCTTGTGATCAGAAGATTATTTTTAGAAATAGGCAATCCTCTGGATAATTTTAAATATTTTGAAAGATTTTCTTTAAAAAATTCGCTTCCATCCTGATTGTACTGTCCGATTTTATGTGCTTTTCTTTTTAAGATAGAACTGTAAATTCTGGAATGCTGATCGATCTGAGTTAAGCGGATGTCGGGAATTCCGTCATTAAAAATGTATTCACAATTGGAATATTCAAAAGGATTATCTAAAATATTGGATGTTTTGAAGGTAAATCCTGTTGATTTGGGATAATTTTCGAGCTGAATTTTTTGTAAATTTTTCGATTCCAAAAACTGATACTGGTCTTTTCCGATGATAAAGGTTCCTTTGTTGGGAAGACTTTCCACCCATCCCTGAGAAAACAGTTCTTCGTAGACAGAAACAATGGTATTTCTGTGAACATTCAGCATTTCGCTTAACACTCTTGTTCCCGGAAGTTTGGTTCCGAATGGCAAAAAACCACGTTGAATGGCATTAATAAGCTGATTAGAAATCTGCATATAAATAGAAACTTCGGAATTTCTATTGATTTTAATGAAGCTCTGATAAGGAATTTTAACCGGACTATCCATAATCTCAAAACTGGCACCATGTAACCATCCGGCAATATACTACTTTTGAACCAAAACAAAAAAGAATGGAATTGTACAGTCTTTTAGAAAAAATTATTCAGCAAAATGAAACGCACGCAAAATGGCTGAATACGCTTTCCTTTATGGAAAATGCAGGAGCCAGAAAAATTTCAGCTTGCGAACATCCGACTAACGTGAGTTTAATACAGCTAAAACACGCTGCGGAAGAACATCGCCATGCTTATTATCTTAAAAAGCAGATCCTGAAAATTGATCCCGAAATGTGCAAAACGTACAATAGCAATGAACTTTTAGCCGCAACGGCAACGAGACAATATCTTCATTCTCTCGACGTTAAAGCGTGTAAATATCTTCAGCAAAATTTCAATCTCAGCAAAGAAGAATTAAAATATGCGGCGTATCTGTTTGTAACATATGCTATTGAGGTTCGTGCTGATGAATTATATCCTGTTTATCAGGAAATTCTGACAAAATATACCTCAAAAGTTATGGTAAAATCAATTATTTTGGAGGAAGAAGGACATTTGGAGGAAATGATTAATCAGTTGGACGATTTTTCGGAAGACTGGAAAATTCATGCAGAAATTGTTTTAGAGATTGAAAAAGGTCTTCATAATCAATGGATTGATTCCATTTCAAAAGAGATTTTACAGGTAAATTATGCTGAATAATTTTCGCCATTTTCAGGAAGCCTTAGAAAAAAGAAAAGAAAGCGGAATCTTACGGGTTTTAAAATCTCAAAAGGAAGGAGTGGATTTTTATTCCAACGATTATTTGGGATTGGCAGGAAATAAAGATTTTCAGCAGATTTTATTAAAAAAAATCAATGAAAATCCGGAATTGCTGAAAGGAAGTACTGGTTCCAGACTGATCAGCGGAAATAGTTTAACTGTTGCTGAAACAGAAGAATGTATAGCCAAAGAACATCTGTACGAATCGGCTTTACTTTTTTCTTCGGGATATAACGCGAATCTGGCTCTATTTTCAACGCTTCCAACCCGTCATGATACCATAATTGTGGATGAAAAAATTCATCGTTCTGTTCATGATGCATGTAGGATGTCGAATGCTAAAAAACTGAAATTCAAGCATAATGATATTGAAGATTTAGAAAGGATTCTGAAAAAACAAACCGGACTTTGCTATGTTGCTGTTGAAAGCCTGTATTCGATGGACGGAGATATTGCTCCTTTGAAAGAGATTTCAGAAATCACAGCAAAATACAATGCTCAGTTAATTGTGGATGAAGCCCACGCTTTCGGTGTTTTTGGAAACGGTTTGGTGAATGAGTTTAACCTACAGGAAAAAGTTTCAGCAACGGTTGTCACCTATGGAAAAGCTTTGGGAACGCATGGCGCGGCGATTTTAACGAATGATTTAATTAAATCTTATCTCGTCAATTTTGCATCACCTTTTATCTATACGACTTCAGCGCACGATTTTCTGTGGATGAGCATTTTTTGTGGATATGAATTTTTAAAAGCAAACAGTAGATTATCCATTCAACTTCAGGAAAACATTAAAATTTTTCGTGAGCAGAATTTAGCCACTACGTCATCTGAAAACAGTCCAATTCAGGCGATTATTATTCCGGATAATCGTCAGTTGAAAATTGTACAAAACGTTTTATCGGAAAGTGGATTTTTAACGTATGCGGTTTTCAGTCCGACGGTAAAAGAAGGAACGGAAAGACTGAGGATTTGTATTCACAGTTTTAATACAGAGGATGAAATTTTGAAGTTAACGGGGATTATTAGAGAGTTTGTTTAAAACGTAAATGTCATTCAATAGCGGAGTGATGAATCTATTGATTAAGTCTGTTTAAACTTTTATTTAACCGCAAAAGTCACAAAAGATGAACTAAACTTTTATTTAAAGTTGATCATTATAAATCAAAAAGGTAACAATAGTTTTTAAAAATCTTTGATTTTTATCCTTTTGAACCCTTTAATTATTATAAAAATTCACTTTAATACTTTTGTGGTTAATCCTGAAATAGTTTAAACAATTTTATTATTAAAAAAGGGTAGATTTCTCCTTCGTCGAAATGACAAGAAACCATTGAAACAATGAACATTGAATTAGAAATAAAAAATATGAAGCAGAAAACACTCTTCGTCACAGGAATCGGGACAGAAGTCGGGAAAACGGTTTGTTCGGCGGTTTTAACCAAATATTTTGAGGCAGAGTATTGGAAACCTGTTCAGTCCGGAGATTTGAATTATTCTGATACGATGAAAATTAAAGACTGGGTAGGAGAGCATACGGTTTGCCATCCGGAAAGATATCGTTTTAAGCTGGCCGCATCACCGCATCAATCGGCTAAAGAGGAAGGGATTCTGATTGATTTGAATGAATTCCAAATTCCGAAAACACAGAATCATTTAATCATAGAAGGAGCGGGAGGATTGATGGTTCCGCTGAATGATAATGAATTTATTATTGATTTAATTGAAAAGCTGAACTTTCCCGCCGCTTTGGTTGTGAAGAATTATTTAGGCTGTATCAATCATACATTGTTATCTGTTTTAGTTTTAAACCAAAAGAAAATTAAACTGAACTATTTAATTCTCAACGGAAATTTTCCACCGGACACAGAAAGAGTTATTTGTGAAAATATTCCACCGGAAACTGAAATTATAAGAATTCCTGACCTTGAAAATATAACAAAAGAAAGTATAGAAAATATTGCACTACAATTAGAAAAAATAGAATCATGAATAAGAATCAACTAAGAAACGACTGGACGAAGGAAGAAATAGAAGAAATTTACAATCTTCCGCTTCTGGAACTTGTTTATAAAGCTGCAACGGTTCATCGTGAGTGGCATAATCCTGAAGAAGTTCAGATGTCAACATTGCTTTCAATTAAAACAGGAGGCTGTCCGGAAGACTGTTCATATTGCGGACAGGCAGCACGTTATCATACGAATATTAAAGTTCAGGCTTTACTGCCTACAGAAACAGTCATTGAACACGCCAAAAAAGCAAAAGAAGGCGGCTCATCGCGTTTCTGTATGGCTGCAGCGTGGAGAGAAGTGCGTGACAACCGTGATTTCGACCGTGTTATTGATATGGTAAAAGGCGTAAATGAACTGGGATTGGAAGTGTGCTGTACGTTGGGAATGTTAACGGAAGATCAGGCAAAACGCCTTCAGGAAGCAGGTTTGTATGCATACAATCACAATCTGGATACTTCCGAGGAATACTACGATGAAATTATTTCCACAAGAACGTTCGACAACAGAATCAATACCATTAATAATGTAAGAAAAGCCGGAATTACGGTTTGTTCGGGAGGAATTATCGGATTGGGAGAAACACCAAAGGACCGGATTTCGATGCTTTTAACATTGGCAACAATGCCGAAACATCCGGAATCTGTCCCGATCAACGCATTGGCAAGAGTAGAAGGGACGCCGCTTCAGGATAACGAAAAAACGAATACCTGGGAAATGGTAAGAATGATCGCTACAGCAAGAATTGTAATGCCTTCATCAATGGTTCGTCTAAGCGCAGGAAGAATTGAAATGACTGAATTTGAGCAGGGATGGTGTTTCATGGCGGGAGCCAACTCGATCTTTACAGGAGAAAGAGAAACGCTTCTGGTAACACCAAATCCGGGTGTTTCTGAGGATATGCAGATGTTGCAGACTTTGGGATTAAAGCCGATGATGAAAGAGAAAACGATGTGCTGAAAAGTGAATGGGGAAAAGTGAATACTGAATGGTCAATAGTCAATTTTTTGGAGTGTGAATAATAACAATTCACGATTGACAATCCAGCATTGAATTCTATTCATAGTTTTCAGTACTTATCTATTAATATAAAGAATGATTAAACGCAGAGAAAAATATTCTGTTTTAATAATAAGTAAATCAAAGAAATTTCCGTCAGAGACGGATGATGAAGCGTTCGCTTGATGGCAGATGAAATCTGCTTTACTTTGCTTAGCTTAAAATATTAATTTAGAAATATAGTCTTTGCGTTTACAATTTATGATTGACAATTCAGTATTGAATTCTATTCATAGTTTTTAGTACTTAATGTAAAAAATGATTAAACGCAAAGAAAATGTTTTGTTTTAATAATGAGTAAAGCAAAGAAATTTCCGTCAGAGACGGATGATGAAGCGTTCGCTTAATGGCAGATGAAATCTGCTTCACTTTGCTTAGCTTAAAATATTAACATGGAAATAAAGTCTTTGCGTTTAAACTTGACGATTGACAATTCACCATTGATAAAATTAAACATTACGAACAATTATTTATGAATTTACAAGAGCGCGACAGAGCCGTCAACTGGCATCCTTACACGCAGATGAAAACGGCGGAAGATGCAATCCCGATCGTGAAAGGAAGCGGAATTTATTTGTACGATGAAGACGGAAAAAAATACATCGATGCAGTCGCTTCGTGGTGGGTTACGCTTCACGGTCACGCGAATCCGTACATTGCACAAAGAGTTTCTGAGCAGTTGAATACGCTGGAACAGGTTATTTTTGCGGGATTTACACACGAACCAGCCATTAAGCTTTCTGAGAGTTTACTGAAACTGCTGCCTGAAAATCAGGAGAAGGTTTTTTATTCGGATAACGGTTCTACTGCGGTGGAAGTGGCGCTGAAAATGTGTATTCAGTTCTGGCATAATCAGGGAAAAGAAAAGACGAAAATTCTGGCTTTTAAAGAAGCTTATCATGGTGATACGTTCGGAGCGATGTCGGTGAGCGGAAGAAGTGTCTGGACAAAACCTTTCGGGGAAATGCTTTTTGAAGTGATCTTTATTGATCCGCCAACTTCCGGGAATATTGAGGATTTAAAAGTTATCATAAAAAATCATTCTGAAGAAATTGCGTGCTTCATTTACGAACCGCTGATTCAGGGAGCTGCGGGAATGTTGATGCACAAAGCCGAAGATTTATCAGAACTGATGAAGTTTTGCAGAGAAAGTGAAATTTTAATGATTCAGGACGAAGTTTTTACAGGTTTCGGAAGAACCGGAAAGCTGTTTGCGGCAAATTATCTTTCGGAAAAACCGGATATCATGTGTTTTTCGAAGGGATTAACGGGAGGAACAATGCCGATGGGAATTACAACTTCTTCACAACAGATTTTCGAAGCGTTTTTGTCGGATGACAAATACAAAACCTTGTTTCATGGTCATTCTTTCACGGCGAATCCTTTAGCCTGTACAGCGGCTTTGGCAAGTATGGAATTGCTTTTGAAAGAAGAAACGCTGGAAAAAATCAATGCAATCAGTCAGAAACATTTTAATTTTTCTCAGGTTTTAAAAAATCACCCGAAAGTTGAAAATGTAAGACAGACCGGAACAATTATCGCCTGGGAAATTAAAAATGATGAAAAAACGTCCTATTTTAACGAAATCGGGAAGGTTTTGTATAATGAATTTTTAAAAAGAGGAATCATCATGCGTCCTTTGGGAAATGTGATGTATCTCGTTCCGCCTTACTGCATTACGCCTGAAGAACTGGATTTTGTGTATGGGAATATTCTTGAAGTTTTGGATGGCTTCAGTAATTAATTGATTTTAAACTCTTTGATGTTCGTTTCCCCATTGGTGAAGTTCATCAAGGATCGGACCGAGCTTTTTGCCTCTTTCCGTTAATTTATAATATACTTCCGGAGGAAAATTGTAGACTTCAACCCGTTGAATGATATGATCTTCCTCCATTTGTTTGAGCTGTTCTGCCAGAACTTTTTTTGAAACTTTAGGCATTTTTCGCCATAATTCCACAAAACGGATTTCTTTTTCCTCAAAAAGATTAGATAAGATAAGCGGTTTCCACTTTCCAGAGATCATGTCTAATGTTTTTCTCAGTCCGCAGTTTTTAAATTCTTCAAATGTCATACGTTACAAAATTGTATATAGTGCACCTTTTGGTAACCATCGATTATTTAATTTCACTTAAATAATAGCTTTGCAGATACAAAATTAAAGAAAATGAAATTACAATTATGGCGAAATGCAACACTGCTTTTAAATATTGATGGATTGAACATCTTAATTGATCCGATGTTGGGTGAAAAAGGTTCTTTAGGAATATTTCCGATGGTAGACAATGAATTATTGAATCCGTTAGTTGATTTACCTTTCACTGAGGAAGAACTTCAGGAAAAATTAAAAACGATTGATGCGGTAGCCGTTACACATCTTCATCCGGATCATTGGGATCCGAAAGCGATTGAACTATTAGATAAAAATGTACCCATTATTTGTCCTGAAATCATTTCCGAACAGATTTCTGAGGCAGGATTTAAAAATGTGATTGCTTTTAACGATACAGTACAGTTTAAAAATATTGAAATTTCTTTAACGGACGGACATCACGGAACAGGGGAAATTGAAGAACAGATGGGCGTAGTTCATGGATTTGTCTTTAAAAATGCTGAACAGTCTGTTTATATTGCGGGTGACAGTATCTGGTGTGAAGAAGTGGAACAGGCAATTAAAAAACATCAGCCGGAGCACATTATTGTTGCGGGAGGAGCAGCAACTTTTGTAGTGGGAGATCCGATTGTGATGACAAGTCATGATATTTTGAAAGTCTGTGAAACCGCGCCGAATTCAAAGGTCTGGGTAACACATCTTGAAAGTTTAAGTCATTCTAAAGAAGACAGAAAATTCATTAAAGAAAAAATTCAGGAGAATGGTTTGGAAGAAAGATGTTTTATGCTGAATGACGGTGAAGAAGCTGAATTAGATGCCTAAATCTCTTGCTTAAAGATTTGAGATTAAATCTTAATTTAGCCGGAACAAATTATAAAAAATGCATTTAGAAACAGAAAGATTACTGATTCGGGATATAGCTTTGGATGATAAACAGGCAGTTTTTAATTATCGTTCTGATGCGGAAGCGAATAAATTTCAGAGCTGGATTCCTGAAACTTTGGAAGATGTTGAACAGTTTATTGAAAGAAATAATAAAGAATTTAATCAGCCGGAAAGCTGGTATCAGGTTTTAATTACGGAAAAAGATACAAAAGCTGTGATCGGCGATATCGGAATTCATTTTTTTGGTGCAGAAAATTTGCAGACAGAATTAGGAATTACTTTAAATAAGGACTTTCAGGGAAGAGGGTATGCTTCTGAAGCGTTAAAAGGAGTAATTAATTTTCTTTTCAGTGATCTGAAAAAACACAGGATCATGGCTTCTGTAGATCCGGAAAATATTGATTCTCTTAAACTGATGGAACGCATCGGCTTTAGAAAAGAAGGTCATTTTGTGAAAAGTCTCTTCTGGAAAAACAAATGGACAGATGATGTAATTTACGCTTTGCTTCGGGAAGAATGGAGTAAAGAATAAGAGAAAAACCGTTTCAACAGAGGCGGTTTTTGTTTTAAGTACAGACGTTCATGATGCGTTTTTCTTTTGCTTGGCGTATTTTTTGAACCTTGCAAAAATAAATTTTATATGTTATCCATATTTCTTTTAGAATTAGACTGGAAAGAACTTCTGATGGGGCACGAAGAGTGGTCTTTTATTCTGGAAATTATTCTCCGTACTGCCATTATGTTCATTACGATCATCATCGGATTAAGAGTTTTAGGGAAAAGGGGAGTGAAGCAGCTTTCGATTTTCGAACTTGTGGTGATTATCGGACTTGGTTCTGCGGCGGGAGATCCGATGTTTAATAAAGATGTCGGAATTGTTTCATCATTCATTGTTTTTGCCGTAATTATTCTTCTGTACACCATTGTAACCTATTTTATCGCAAAAAATAAAAAAATCGAACAGCTTATTGAAGGAAAATCCATCTGTCTGATCGAAAACGGAGAATTTTCCATTGAAAATTTTAAAAAAGAAAATCTCGGCAGTGATGAATTTTTTGCTGAATTAAGGTTAAAAGGAATTTCTCAGTTGGGACAGATCGAAAGTGCCATTGAAGAAATTTCGGGAGAAATCAGTGTGTTTTATTTCGAAGATGAAAGAGTAAAGTACGGACTTCCGATTATGCCGGATTCTCTGGATCATCCTGTGAAAACGATTGTTCATGAAGGATTTTATTCCTGCACGTTCTGCGGACATACGACAGAAAAACACAAAGGTATGGCTGGAAACTGCAGCAAATGTAAAAAAGACGAATGGGTGGCTTCAAGCAATAGAAAGCGGGTTACCTGATAAAAACAAAAAAGACTCCTTAGAAAGGAGCCTAAAAAAACACAAATGATGAAAAAAAATTATTTCGATTCACAAATATAATCAAAAAATGATTTTCCAACCTAATATTTTCAGAAAAAAAATAACATATTTTTTTCATGATGTTAATAGATAAAAATGATTGGCTTAAAACTGTGATTTTTTATTTCTTTATAATCTTTTTTTTTAATTTGTTTCAAGCCTATGTAAAGACTCTATGGAGCTTTATTTGTCTAGAAATCATATTCGCGAGATACTCGGCGTTCCGTAGGAACGCTATCTTTGAATTAAATACAATGACTGATCATATCTTCTCATTTACCTCTTACCCTTTTTAATTACCGACTTTATATTGACTAAGTGTAAAATAATTTCACATAAATTCTTTTAAGTTCAAAATTTTTAACAAATCAGTAAGTTTTATTTTTAATTTTAAACCAAAATATAAACTTATGAAAAGAAAATTACTTCCACTTATCGTTTTATTAGGGATTCATCTCTGCGCTCAGGAAAAAAGCGAAGCTGCTGTTTCGGATACAGCAAAAGTATGGAGCATTCAGGGACAGAATACCTTAATGCTCAATCAGGCAGCTTTTTCCAACTGGGTTGGAGGAGGAGCCAATAATGTAGGATGGCTTGCCGGAGTAAACTATAATCTTACGTACGAAAAAGGAAAAGATCTCTGGGAAAATATTATTATTCTCGGATACGGACAAAATAATACGAAAGGAGTAGGAACGAGAAAAACTCAGGATGTAATTAATCTTTCCACTAATTACGGAAGAGAATTTGCGAAGAACTGGTATATTTCCGCAGGAGCCAGTTTACAGACACAGTTTGCACCGGGTTATGCAGACGGAAATAATCCTGATGCCGCGAAAATTTCAAATTTCATGGCTCCGGGTTATCTCAATATGGGAGCCGGAGTTACTTACAGACCCAATGACAATTTTACGGCAACAATACGTCCTGCCAATGCAAGATGGACCTTTGTTTTAGATAAAGAACTTCAATACAAGGGAATTTATGGATTAAAGAATGACGGAGACTCTTCTCTGTTTCAATTCGGTTTTTTGGGAACAGCTATGTATAAACTAAAGATCATGGAGAACATTACTTTAATGAATACAGGTTCTGTTTTCTCCAATTATCTGGATCATCCTGAAAGACTTGTTTTAGCATACAGCGGAATTTTGAATATGAAAATCAATAAATTTATTTCCACAAATGTAACGCTGGACTTACTGTACGATCATAATCAGATTGCTAAAACACAGCTAAAACAGACTTTAGGAGTCGGCTTTGCTTATAATATTGATAATGGCAGAAAACGGTCTGAGAATAAAGAAAACCAGACGTGGCTTAAAAAATAACTGGCAGTTATTTAATATTTTAAAAAAATCCCTTTCCGAAAAACTCGGAAAGGGACTAAACAGCTAAAAATTTAAGGTAAAAACCCCTCAGACAATGAATAATGATGCAATTGCCTGGGCATCACTTCCACTTAAAATCTCGTCATAGGCAGCAGAACCTGCAGCGGCTCCAAAAGCTGTTGCGGTATTAAAGCCAGCCTGATTTGTATTGCCTTCTCCGGCGTAAACAGGATTGGTTGCAGAAGGCATATTTCCTCCGTCTGCCAATTCTATCCATCCTTTGTTGGCTCTCATTCTTCTTACCTGTGAAGCGTGTCTTGCTTCTACAGAGTGAATCTGCAATGCAGCCTGAAGAACAGTTTTATTAGACATTACATTTCCTGCCTGTCCTTTGTACGCTCTTACTCCGGTATCTTCAAATGCCTGAGCTAAAACAAGGAACTGATTGTAATCTGTAAAAGGTGAAAAATTACCGTTCGCCGTAAAATCGAAGGTCGGTTTAGCGCCCGGAGTTACTCCTAAAGAAGTTAAAGTATTTTTCAAAAACGTTACGTGTGCAGATTCATGTTTTGCAATCTGCATAAATACCACTTTGTCTGCACTCGGAATCAAAGACGAAGCCGCCAATCCTAATGCATAATATTCATTTTCAAGATATTCTAAAACCAACGCCAATTGTAATGCATCCGTTAAAGCACTTTTAAAGAATGTTGCATTTTTTGTAGTATCTGTGGTTTCAGCTTTTGCAGGAGTCGTCATTAAAGCTCCTAATCCAAAAGGTACTGCAGCAATAGCCGCTTTTTTCCCGAAAGATGAAATATTGGTAAGTGTTTCTAATCTTGATGTTTCTGTAGTGAAGAATTTATCATCAGAAAGCTTATCTAGTAATTTAAGAATATTCATAATGTAATTTTTTGAAGTGAATAATTAACCGATTCCCTGTTCTTTCCAAGTGAAAGGTGTTTTGAAAAATCCTCCTGCTGCCGATACGACATCTTTTGGTTCTTTTGCAAGATCCAATCCATTGGCATCAATCACGTCATCTCCTGAGAAAGCCGCGGTTCCGGGGTTGATAAGGTTTCTGATTGCTGAAGCATGTCTTGCCTCCACGGAAACAATTTTACCTGCAATTACCAGATAATCTGCATTGGTAATGTATTTTCCTGCTCCGTTGTACGCTGCAACTCCTGTATCTTCCAATGCTTTTGCAGTAGCCAGTACAGAGTTTCTGTCGTTAAAATTTACATTCGGGTACTGAAACTCCAGAGTAGGCAGTACATTGGATGTTGCTCCGCTAATTGCTGCTTTAAAAAAGTCTCTGTGAATTACCTCATGATGATAAAGATCTGTAAAAAGCTGTTTTTCAGCATTTGAGATTCCGGAATAGAAATTATTAACCACTTTGGTATAGAAATCTGCTTCCAGTTGTTCAAGTGCATAAGCATAGTTCAATACACCAACATCACCTTTTCCAAGGTCGAAAACGTTATTTTCAACCATATCGAAATTATCGTCATCACAACCGATCATGGTAAGACCTGCAAGAGCAAGACCTACACCGCTCAGTTTCAAAAAATTTCTTCTGCCTGTATCCAGAGTTACTCCCTGGTTAGACACATTAATAGTTTTTTTCATAATATTATTTTTTAGTGTAGAGGTTTATATATTTTAATGTGTTTTGGACAAAGTTGAAAGAAAACAGCATAAATATTATGCTGTTTCTCACACTTAAAAATTATTATGGCATTAATACCGTATCTATAACATGAATTACACCGTTAGACTGGTTAACGTCTGCAATAGTTACTTTTGCATCGTTACCTTTAGCATCTCTTACATAAAGATTTTTACCTTTTGCCCAGAAAGTAAGTTCTTCACCTTCAACTGTTTTCATCATTGCTTTTCCGTTTCCGGCTTTTACTGCTGCCCAAACCTGTTTAGAGCTGTATTTTCCCGGTAAAACATGATACGTAAGAATTTTTGTAAGCATTTCTTTATTTTCAGGCTTCACAAGATTTTCTACTGTTCCTTTCGGAAGTTTGGCAAATGCTGCATCCGTAGGTGCAAAAACAGTAAACGGACCTGCTCCCTGTAACGTTTCTACAAGACCTGCAGCTTTTACAGCAGCTACCAGTGTTTTGTGATCTTTAGAATTTACTGCGTTCTCAATAATGTTTTTAGACGGATACATTGGCGCTCCTCCTACCATTACTGTTTTTTCCTTCATTGTCTGTGCTGTAGCGTTTCCACTGAAAGCGAATGATAAAGCTACCATTCCTAAAACTGCGATTTTTGATCTAGTATTCATTTTTTTTAATTTTTAATGATAAATTATTCGATTTGTCTGTTGTTAAAATCATTTACGAACTCGGTTTTATTTTGGATTTAAAAATTTGAATAAAAATCACAAGTAATTGAAAAACAGGTTATTAAATTTTATATTTGTTTTGAAATAGATGAATATTGTTTACAATCTGTTAATATATACTCTGTTTTAATAAAGATTTAAAAGAGTTTTTAAAATTTGGTTATCATTAATATTATTGTTACTTTTGATGGGTAAAATAATTTACTATTAAAACAAAATATTCTGAAGAGCAGCTAATCGTTTTACTAAAGGAAAAAAACGAAACAGGTTTTCATCATCTGTATGATCACTATTCCGGTGCATTGTACGGGGTGATTCTTCGAATTGTTCAGTCCAAAGAATATACAGAAGAGATTATTCAGGACGTTTTTGTTAAAATATGGAATTCTATCCATCAATATGATGTTTCTAAAGGTAGATTTTATACCTGGATGATTAATATTGCAAGGAATACAGCGATCGATTATTTAAAATCAAAAGGATTTCAGAACCAGTTAAAAAACCAATCGCTTCCAGATTTCGTATATGATTCTACAGAGCTTTCAACGACTAATGATTCTTCCGATTATATCGGTTTTGCCAGTGTGCTTGAAAGTCTGGAGAAAGACAAAAAGGAACTTATCGATCTCGCGTATTATCAGGGATATACACAAAACGAAATATCCGAAAAACTGAAGATACCGCTGGGAACGGTTAAAACTAAAATGAGGAATGCACTTATGAAACTTAAAGATTTGCTAAAAGATTATCAATAAATTGAACACTAAAGAATACATATCATCCGGAATTATAGAATCTTATATTCTAGGTCTTGCTTCTCCAGAAGAGGCGGGAATTTTGGAGTGTGTGATGAAAAACAATGCGGAAGTAAAAGCTGCTTTTGAAGAGGCACAGAAAACACTGGAAGATCTTGCAACAGCACAAGCGGTAGCACCTCCGGCAGATTTAAAATCGAAGATTTGGAACAAAATTCAGCAGGAACAGATTGCTGAAGAGGAAAAGCCTGTATTTTCTGCGGATATCCCTACGGCAAAACCACAGGAAGAAATAAGAATTCAGGGAAATAACAACTGGAAAGTGTATACCGTTGCAGCATCGGTATTGCTTCTGGTAAGCGTTGGCGGAAATATTTTCTGGATGAACAGCCAGAAAGAAACTAAAGAAGCGGTTGCAAAAATGGAGACTGAGAAAAACGCTCAGAATCTTGCAATGCAGAGACTAAATCAGAAAATGGAGATGGTTTCCAATCCTGATATGAAAATGGTGAAACTGAAAGGCGTAGAAAAACATAACGATTCCAAAGCGATGGTTTTCTGGGATACTAAAACCAAGGATGTTTATCTTGACGCGGAAAGTTTACCAAAAGCTCCGGAAGGAATGCAGTATCAGCTTTGGGCTATTGCAGACGGAAAACCTGTAGATGCAGGGATGTATACGGAAGAAAAAGACAGCAAAATTGCGCTTGCCAACATTCCAAATGCTCAGGCTTTTGCCATTACACTGGAAAAAGAGGGTGGAAGTCCCGTTCCTACTATGGAAAATATGTATGTAATGGGAGAAATTTAACTGTAAAAACAATTTTAAAATATGAAGACCGACGTTTTGTCGGTCTTTTTTGTTGGATAGAAAAGGATAAAATTTAATCAACTGAAAAAATTATTCAGAATATTCTTTTAAAAGCTGTCGGTAGCTCATTAATATAGTTGATTTCGATATAAATCCTATAAATTTATTGGCAGAATCCACCACAGGTAAATTCCAGACTCCGGTATCATCAAAAGTCTGTAGGATTTCCAGAGGCTGATCTTCCGGACGAATAATCGCAGGTGGAGCTTTCATGATCTGAATAATTGTGGCATAAACTTCATCACTCGTAAACAGATAAGGTCTGATGTCATCCAGCGTTAAAATTCCTCTTAATACTTTATCTTCATTTACTACCGCAAAAATATTTTTATTACCGTTTTTTACCAGTTCAAACAATTCCGTTACAGGAGCATTTTCATCAATCGCCTGAGAATATCTATCGATGAATTCTTCTGTTTTTAAAGAAAAAAGAATATTTTTATCATGTTTATTGGTGAATATTTTTCCCTGATCGGCTAAAGATTTCAGCTCCGGAGAAATAGGAGAGAACCACTTCGCAATGAGATAAGAAATGATGGAAACAATCATCAAAGGAATAAAAAGATCATACCCAAAACTGGATTCCGCGATAAGGAAAATAGCCGTTAAAGGAGCATACATCACACCGCTCATTGCACCTGCCATTCCTACCAGAACAAGATTTGTTACAGGAACGTCCGTAAAACCGATCTGCTGACAGACAACAGCAAAAAGATACCCTACTGTTCCGCCTGCAAAAAGCGAGGGTGCAAAATTCCCTCCGTTTCCACCACTGAAAATGGTGAAAGAAGTAGCAAAAGCTTTCAGTAATAAAACCAGAATTAAGAAAATAATAATCGTAAAATCTTTTATTTCAAAATATCTGAAAAAACTATTCTGGATAATATTGTGGGTATTTCCATTGGTAAAAGCTTTTACCGTATCATAACCTTCTCCAAACAAAGGCGGAAAAAGAACGCAAAGCAGCGACAAAACCGCTCCGCCAAACATTGCTTTTCTAAGGCGAGACATATTCAGCCCTTTGATGAAATGCTCAACTTTTTGGGAGATCACCACAAAATATCTTGCGTACAGACCTGTAACAATTCCCAGAATAAGATAGTAAGGAAGATTTTTATAATTAAAAGCTTCCCGGGTATAGAATCTGAAAAGAATATCTTCCTGCAGGAGAATTCTGGAGAGTAAACTTCCGCAAACCGCGGCTACAACCAAAGGAATAAAGTCTGTAAATACAACACCCGTTAAAAGAATTTCGAAAGCAAACATAATTCCGGCAATCGGAGCGTTAAAAGCGGAAGCGATTCCGGCAGTTGCTCCGGCAGCCAACAGAAGGGTTCTTTCTTTGTAACTGAGGCGGTAAGTCTGCGCAAAATTAGAACCGATGGCTGCTCCGGTTACTGCAATCGGACTTTCAAGTCCCGCAGAACCACCAAGTCCTACCGTAACGGCACTCTGTACAATCTGCGAATACATTTTCACGGAAGAAACAATGCTCGAATTCTGTGCAATTTCATATAAAATTGCGCCGATCCCTTTTCTGTCCTGTCCTTTAAATATCGTTAAAACAATACTCGTCGTTAAAACAATCCCCAGAAACGGAAAAATAATATAAAACAGAACCTGATATTCAAAATGAACCTTTGTTGTGATAAAATGATGAATATTGTGAACCAGAGTTTTAAGAATTACACCTGCCAAACCGGCTGAACAGCCCACAATAATCCCCGATAAAACCAAAAACTGGTTCCTGCTGAGTCTGTTGTTTAGCCAATGTAAGATGAGTTCGTAGCTGCGCGCTTTTTCAAGTCCATACTTCTGAAAGTCTCTCTTGAACTTCAGGAAGCTCAGAAACTTTTTCTTATTATGAATATTCACTTTTGGGAATTTTAAACTGTAACCGAATTGCTACAGTTTTGTAAAGTTATGAAATAAATCATGAAATTTAAAATTCCGTGTGAAAAGCATTTTCTTTTTTAGGTCTCAAAATAAGACGGATAGACGGATTATTGGTAATGAATAATCTTAACCAGTTGAATGCCAATCGTACTTTACTGCCAAAACTTATCAGCGGGATAATGTGAATAAAAAGCCACGTTAACCAAGCCGTAAATCCTTTGTAGGAAAAATTGGGAAGATCTACAACCGCATTGAATTTTGAGATGATTGCCATGCTTCCTTTATCGTTATACTTAAAAGGAATCTGAACTTTTTCCTCTTCAATCCTTTTAAAATTCTTACCTAAATTTTTGGCATGCTGAATGGCAACCTGAGCCAATTGCGGATGTCCTTTCGGGAAATTTTCATCCGAAAACTGTAACGAAATATCTCCTAAAGCATAAATATTTTTTGTTCCCTGAACTTTATTGTAAGCATCAACCAAAATTCTGCGTCCTTTACCTATGCTTTCTTCCGGAATTCCCGGCACTTCTCTGCCAATAACGCCTGAAGTCCAGATAAGAGTTTCAGTCTCAATGGTTGTTCCGTCTCCTAAAATTACTTTTCCGTCCACATAATCTTTTACGGCTGTATTTAAAATAATTTTTACGCCCAGTTTTGTAAGTTTATCATAAGCGGCTTCCTGAGCCATTTTGCTCATCGGCGAAAGTAAAGTAGGCAGTGCATCAATTAAATAAATATTCGAGAGTGAGAATTTAATTTCAGGATATTCTTTTTCTGCGATGTAGCTTCCCATTTCCGCAATCATTCCGGCAAGTTCCACGCCGGTTGGTCCGCCTCCCGCAATCACAATGTTCTGAAGTTTCTGAGCTTCTTTACTATTTTTATTTCTTGCCGCTTCTTCAAGCGTTAAAAGCATATAATTTCTCAAATAAAGTGCTTCATCAATGGTTTTCATGGGGATAGAACATTTTTTCACATTTTCCATTCCGAAAAAATTGGATTCCGTTCCCAATGCAAGAACCAGATAATCATAATGAAGATTTCCCGTATCGGTTTCAAGAATATTATTTTCATGATCTGCTTTTACAAGATTTCCCATGTGGAAATTTACATTTTTATAATTGGAAAGCAGCTTTCTGAAGGGATAACTGATGTTTGAAGCCTCAATAAACGATGTGGCAACCTGATAAATAAGTGGTGGAAAAAAGTGATAATTGTTTTTATCGACTAAAGTAATTCTGAATCTTTTGTCATTAACCAAAGATTTTATAAGATTAACTCCTGCAAAACCTCCTCCTACGATTACGATGTGTTTTTTCATATGTATGTGCGATTGAAAATGTTACCGTATTTTATTCAATAATAAAGCCAAATAGGCGGTTTCAATTATTTAGACATAAAAATTTACGATTAAACATTATCTGCACGATGTTTGTACCCTTTAGAGCAACCAAATTTTTAAATATTACCATATGAAAGCAGATGTTTTAAAGGAAAAACACAGACTCGGATTAGGTGGAGTAGCCATCGGAACAGCCTTTGATAAATTAACAGACGGCGAATCTTATGAAGTTTTGCAGAAAGCATGGGATCTCGGAATACGATATTATGATACATCGCCGTGGTACGGACTAACAAAAAGTGAAAGACGATTCGGGAATTTTCTTCACAGGCAAAACAGGGATGAGTTTGTACTGTCTACCAAAGTCGGGCGTTTATTTGTGGAAGTTCCCGAAGACGAAGTTCCGCCAACCATGTGGAAAGCACCTTTACATTATGATTTTGAACACAATTACACGGCAGATGCCATTAAAAGATCTATTGAAGAAAGCCTTGAAAGAACACGTGTGAGCCATATTGATATTGTTTACGTGCATGATTTGTCTGAAGATCAGGTAGGAGACCGCTATCCGTATTTTTTGAAGCAGGCGAGAGAAGGAGCGTTTAAAGTTTTATCGGAACTGAGAGATCAGGGCGTTATTAAAGCTTGGGGAATGGGCGTGAATAAAATTGAACCGATTCTGGATTGTCTGGATTCTGCAGATCCGGATATTTGTCTTTCTGCAACGCAATATTCTATTCTGGAACATGAAGATTCAGTCGACCGATTGCTTCCCGCAGTAAGAAAAGCAGGTGTGAAGCTGGTTTCCGGCGCAGGTTATAATTCTGGATTTATCAATGGACGAGATCGTTACAATTATAAGGATGTGATCCCAAAAGGAATGAAAGAAAAACGTGAAAAGATTGATGAAATTGCCAGAAGATACAATACCAACATTACCCACGCCGCGTTGCAGTTTGTTTTGGCAGCCGATGAATTTGCATCCATCATTCCCGGAGCGAGCAAACCGGAACAGGTGGAAGATAATGTAAAAGCTCTGCATGAAAAAATTCCGTCTGATTTCTGGAAAGAGCTGCAATCGGAAGGATTAATTTACGAAAAAGCGCAGATCCCAAATTAATACAGCTTTCATCCATTTACCATTTAAAAACCTCTCTTAACGAGAGGTTTTTGCTATTTTATACTGTTTAAGATAACTTTATTTTAAATATCACTACCAATATAGTTATATTTATTATATTTGCTGAATTTTAAAAAACGAAAAATAAAAATTTAAATAAAGATGAAAAAGTTTATCACAACATTTTCTATAGCGGCAGGACTTTTCCTTACGTCTAACACGGTAAGCGCGCAGCAAAAAATCGGGCATGTAAATTCGGATGATATTTTTACCAATCTTCCGGAAGCTAAAACAGCAGAAGGTTCATTAGATACTTTCACCAAAGCAAAGCAGGGTGAGATTGAAAAGATGATCACTTCTTATCAGACAAAATTAAAAGCGGCTCAGGATAAAGAAAAAACGATAAGTGAGGCAAACAAAGAGACTGTAATTAAAGAATTAACAGCGGCTCAGACAGAATTGCAGACCTTAGGTAAAGATATTGAAACTTCAAGAACAAAAGCGGCACAGGAAATTTCTAAAAAGCAGACGGAATTATTTACGCCGATTCAGAAGAAAGTAAGCGCAATGATTGCTACGGTAGCAAAAGAAAAAGGATTGGCTTATGTGTTTGATATTGCGCCTTCTCAGGGAAACAGCCAGGTTGCTTATATGGATGGAGGAGAAGATATTACTCCAACTGTAAAGTCTAAACTGGGAGCTACAGGAACTGCTTCAAAACCGGCTTCTAAGTAATATTTAAAAAAATTATGAATAATTCTAAGGTAAAAATTATTCATTCAAAATAAAAAAGCCGGAATCAGGAATATGAAAATTCCCGTTTCCGGCTTTTATTTCTTTTATACGACGGTCTAATCGAGAGGCTTTCGACCGGATATCAGATTATACAGTACCACAATGATGGCAATAACCAGCAATACGTGAACTAAATATCCTGTACTCATCCCCGGAACGATTCCTAACATTCCTAAAAGCCATACCACAATACAAATGACTGCGACTAACCATAATAAACTTCTCATAACTAAAATTTTTAAGTGATTTGATAAGGTAAATACACATATTATGCCTTTTTCTTAAAAACAGCTTAAAAATATATACCACAAATTATGAAAAGTGAATTTTTTTACACAAAAATTAGCGTGTAAATGGAATTTAATCCAGAAGACCAAAATGGATTAAAGCTTTTTCAATTCCATGATTGTCAACATCTTCGGTTACGTAATCTGCAGCTTCTTTTACGCTGTCGTTCGCATTTCCCATGGCGATGCCGATTTTTGTAAATTTTAACATAGAAATATCATTTCCTCCGTCTCCGAAAGACATCGTTTCTGAAACGTCGATATCAAAATATTTACAGAAATTTTCGATTCCTGTCTGTTTACTTATTCCTCCGGGATTTACATCGGCAAAAAGGGGAGTCCATCTCGAAGATATACTTTTGGGCATTACTTTTTTCATAAATTCGGATTCGGCTTCCGGTTTCAGAAAAATATTTGCCTGAATTACATTTTCAATATCAATATTTTCTTTATCATGAATGGGCGGAACTGGAACGTTGATGTGAGCGTACATTCCCACTAATTCTGGGGTTTCATCGTTTATTTCTACTTTATCTTCATACATTAAAGAATAGCTCAGCGGAAAATTTTTGGCATAATGAATCAGACTTTTAATGTCGGAAGGATCTATTGTATGTCTGGAAATAAGCTTGTTTGAGGCTGTAACACAATACGATCCGTTAAAAGTAATGAAACCGTCAAACTTCAGATGATTAATATGACGTAAGGAATTGATGGATCTTCCCGTTGCGATAATAACTTTTATTCCTTTTTCTCTTAACTTTTGAATAGCATTTTGGGTAGAATCGGGGACTTTTCCTGTTTTAAAGCTTAATAATGTTCCGTCTATATCGAAAAAGACGGCTTTAATGTTGTGATTTTGGGTGTTCATTGAAGTTTAATAATTTAATCGTTTAAGATTTAAAACAAAAATACAACAATATAATTTTGTTTTATGATGTCGTATTTTAATTGAAACTGAATTATTGCAGAATCTATAAGGTACGGTTATTGTAAAGATTTTAGCACACCAATAATAAAATAATATGAAAAATCAGGAGGAAATCGATCTTTTGAATGATCTTGTCCACATTACGAATGACAGAATAAAAGGCTTTGCAAAAGTGGAAGGTAAAATATGGGAAAGCTATCCCGACGTGAAATCGGAATACGCAAGAATGAATTCTCTTTCGAAAGTTATGAAAAACGAACTCATAGATCTCATCACCGAAAATGGTGGTGAAGCGAATGATTCACCGTCTGTTGCCGGAACACTCCACAGAACGTGGATTGATATCAAAAATTCTTTTACCATTGGAAATACGGAAGAATCTACGATTGAAAATGTAATTTTTGGCGAAAAAGCGGCGATTGATGCTTATCAGAACGCAATTGACACCGGAAAACTGAGCGAAAAAAGCAGGGAAATTGTTTCGGAGCAGCTTAAACACATCAAAGATTCTTATCATGAATTCAAAGGAAAAAGCAATTATAAAGAATAGTTATTGTTTTTCTTACAGATCAACTTCCTGAAACGGGAAGTTTTTTTATGTCTAAAAAAAATTATTCTAAAACAATTCAGAATGGAATTCTGACAACCTTTTTTGGGAAATAGAATCATTACAAATCACCAAATATTGAATAAAAATTAATGAATTATTCTAAAAAACAAATAATTCCGGCAATTTCTCATCAATCAGATGAATACTTAAGGATGTAGAAATTTTAAAAATAAACATTTGAATATCAATCAAATGAATTAATAAATCAATAGAAAATAAATTATTTTATTTAGGAAAAATTTATCCATAAAAATTTATGATAAAAATATCATTAAAATCTTTTGTACTATTAAAATTATTCATACATTAGTGATGTATAAAATACAAAACTTTATCATTTATAGAACTTAGGAAATAATTATCACTAAAAGTTTTATTCATTCTTTTATATATTTAAATTCTGCTTTAAAATTAGGTATATGCCACTCTTGTAAAAGGGTGGTGTTTTTTATGATATAGAAATATGGATTAAAATTTGTAAAAAAACCAATTATTCTGATCAGAAAATAGAAAATAATTTCCGTAGAATAATTTAACATAATATTCTACGGAAATTATTTGAAAATTCCTAAATAGAGTAGTATAGAAACTCAACCAAGAGAATAAATAAATTGATTGAGTTTGTTTTCCTTAAAAATCCTCAGGAAAAATTCCTGTTGCATATTGCCACACTTCAACTACCTCATTTAAAGGAATTTCGTAAGGCTCATAAAATGTGTTATCTGCGGCAACCGTTAAAGAATTTTCATTTTTAGATTTCAGACGTTTGTAAGTAATACCGTCATTTAAAGTAATGAAAACGTAGGTGTTACCGGATTTCAGATCATTAAGGCCTTCCATATATTTTCCGATGATGTATGAGCCGTTCTTAAAGGGCGGCATAGAATCTCCATCCGCAGGAAATGCACGGAATTTTCCGTTTTTCAGAAAAGGAAGAGAAATTCTCTGAAGGCTTTCAATATAATCCGGATCGCTGTAACCCGTTAAATAACCCATAGAAGCTTTCTGAGAAACAATTTCAATGCTTTCATCGCCGTTCTGATCTACCATTACAGGCAGAACAATACGATTATCAGGAAGTTTCAGCATATCTTCAAGGGCATGTTTTGTTAAATCTACCGACAGCAAAAGATCAATACTAACATTAAAAATTCTTGAAATTCTAATTAAAACATCAACCGGAGGTTTAGATTTTCCGTTTTCATAAGAACTGTATCTGGAAGCTGTAATCTCTATTTTTTGAGACAATTCGCGTTGGGTTTTTCCTAATTTGGCGCGTAAAAGTCTGATATTTTCTGAAAAAATCGACATATAAAAAATTAAAACGTAAAAATACGAATGTTTGCCGGAGAATCCTAAGTTTTAGGGCAGTTGTGGATAAGTTCCTTTAAAAAATATTTTGATAGAGTCGGTAATCATTTATAAAATTAAAATCGCTGAAGAATATCTGAAGTAGAAAAATAAAGTTTTGAATTTGTTAGAGATTATAAAGGAAAGTTTCAATAAACAATTAAACAGGATCATCTGAAAGAATTTTGATCATGAAAATATCCTGGTTTTCAATTTGAAAGAATTCTTAAAATACACCCTATTTAACATAATATAAATTATAGGATTTTTAATTTATGACTGAATAGAGTATTTATGTCGTTCTTTTTAAATTCTTCTAAATCTTTTATTCATGGTCATTTAGACGTTTTAAAACCCTATAAAATAAAGCTCTACCTATGCTATTTATTTAATTTATAACACCATATATGCGTTTAAAAAAGCTTCGCTTCTATCTTATGATTAATTTTACATTTTTATATCATTTATCTGCATTAATCTACGTTAATAATCCAGCTTGATTCAAAGTCTGTTTAAACTTTTTATTAACCGCAAAAGTCACAAAAGATGACAAATTTTTATTTAAAGCTGATCATTATAAATGAAAAAGTTCACAATAATTCTTTAAAAATCTTTGATTTTTATTCTTTTGAGCGCTTTCATTATTATAGAAATTGACTTTAAAATTGTCTTTTGTTGCTTTGTGGTTAATTCTGAAATTAGTTTAAACAAATTTTCAACTTAAAACTGCTGTAATGATTTAGCTTAAAATATTTATGAAATAATTTAAGTGGCAATACGAAAAATGAATAAATTTGATTTTACCTTAAACCGAAAATAATTTCAATCAGTTGTAAATGAAAATATTATGAATCCAAAAGTTGATTTCTTTTTTAATAAAACCGGACAATGGCAGACAGAATTTGAAAAATTAAGAACAATTGCATTGAAAACTGAGCTTACAGAAGATTTAAAATGGGGCTGTCCGTGTTATACATACGAAGGGAAAAATATTTTCCTGATTCATGGTTTTAAAGAATATTGCGCACTCCTCTTTTTCAAAGGTGCTTTGATGAAAGATGCAGAAAATATTTTGATTCAACAGACTGAAAATGTTCAGGCTGCAAGACAGGTTCGTTTCACAAATCTACAACAGATCATTGATTTAGAGCATGTTTTAAATGATTATATATTCGAAGCGGTGGAAATTGAAGAATCCGGAGCGAAAGTTGAAATGAAAAAAATACATGAATTCAACATACCTGAAGAATTTGCTCAAAAACTAAATGAGAATCCGGAACTTCAGAAAGCTTTTGAAGCGTTAACTCCAGGAAGACAGCGTGCTTATCTACTCTATTTTTACTTTTATTAAGCTCACTATCGGTTGTATTGTTTAACTGCAACAAAAAACCGGAAGCTCCGGCTGCAAATGAAGTTTCTGCGGATACCACTGCGACAACAGAAAAAGTTACGGATACATTGGGTGCAAAATCATTCTGTTACATGGGAGTTACCGGAAAAGATACCGTTTTTGTAAGCATTGACGATAACCTGGGAACCATCACCGGAAAAATGGCAACCAAAAACAACGAAAAAGACAGCAATAAAGGAACTTTAAGCGGCATCAAATCGGGAGATACGCTTAAGTTGACCTATGAATTTGCTTCTGAAGGAGTTTCAGGAAATAAAAACGACATCTATTTTATACAGACCAAAGACGGCTTAAAGGAAGGAATCGGCGAACGTGATGCTGAAACCGGAACAAAATATGCCAACGAAAAAAAGATAAAATATGAAGGAGGAAGAAACCTTAAAACCGCTGATTGCAGTACGGTTACAAAGGCTCTACAATAAAATATAAATGCAACCGATTTTGGTTGCATTTTTTTATAATTCTTTGTTAATAATTTCAATAAAACTGTTTACGGCTTCATCATCTGTATTCCAGGAAGTGATGAGTCGGACAGCAGAAAAATGTTCATCGATTTTCTTCCAGACATAAAATTCAAACTTTTCGGATAGTTTTTCAATTAAATCATGACTCAGAATCGGGAAAATCTGATTGGTATACGTGTCGGATAAAAACTGCACTCCCCTTTCTTTCATTGCATTTTTCATCTTCATCGCCTGCGAATTGGCGTGTTTTGCCAGATCAAAGTACAGATCATTTTTCATCAGTTCCAGAAACTGAATTCCCAAAAGTCTTCCTTTGGCAAGTAATGCTCCTTTTTGTTTGATATTAAAGGCGAAATCCTGTTGCAGCTCCCTGTTATTGATTACGATGGCTTCCCCGATTAAAGCTCCGTTTTTGGTTCCTCCGAGATAAAAAACGTCAGTCAGTTCTGCCACTTTTTCCAGCGTAAGATCGCTGATTTCGGAGGTTAAACCGTGTCCCATTCTCGCACCGTCCACAAAAAGATAAAGACCTTTTTCTTTACAGAATGTAGAAAGTTCTTCCAATTCTTTTAAGGTATAAATCGTTCCCAATTCCGTAGAATTCGAGATATAAACCATCTTTGGCATTACCTGATGCGGAACGTTTCTATGATTCTCAAGAACCGGAATAATGTCTTCCGGAGTTAATTTTCCGTCTGCTTTTTCAATGCCCAGAATTTTATGTCCCGTTGCTTCAATTGCTCCGGTCTCATTGTTAAGAATATGTCCTGTCGATGCAGAAACTGCACATTGATAAGGTCTTAAAACCGAAGAAATAACGATAAGATTTGCCTGCGTTCCGCCCGAAACAAAATAGATCTCAGAATCCGGACCGGCGATTTTTTCTTTTATCAATGCTTTGGCTTCTAAAGAATACAGGTCTTCTCCGTAACCGGCTTGCTGATTGAGATTATGCTCTGTAAGAGCTTTTAAAATATTGGGATGACAACCTTCTGAATAGTCGTTTTTGAATGAAAATTTCATAGAGTAAAATTAAAAAAGTTCGCCGAAAGTGCCTAATTTATTCATAATATTTTGTTAGATTTGTACAGAATATCATCTAACATTTTGAAAAATACATTAACAGAAGAGAATTATCTGAAAGCTTTGTTTCATCTGGTTGACCATGAGGGAAAAGTGACGATTAACGAACTGAGCAAATTTCTGAACGTAAAAATGCCAAGCGTTAACAACATGATGAAGAAATTTGCAGACAAAAGCTGGGTAATTTACGAAACTTACAAACCTTTGATTGTCACGGATAAAGGTCGTCGTGAAGCTTCTTTGGTCGTAAGAAAACACCGCCTTACAGAAATGTTTCTGGTGAAAAAAATGAATTTTGGCTGGGAAAATGTTCATGAGATCGCGGAACAGCTGGAACACGTCCACTCTACTGTTTTCTTTGACAAAATGGATGAAATTCTGGATTATCCGAAATTCGATCCTCATGGAGAACCCATTCCCGATAAAGATGGAAATATTATTGCGCAGGATCTGCAAAAACTAAGCAACTGCGATGTTGGCGAAACGGTTGTGTTTGCATCGGTTACGCTTTCGGATGATGCTTTTTTAAATTATCTCACCGAAAGAAATTTACTCCTGAATAAAAAAATCAAAATTATTAAGATTGAAAGTTTCGATAGATCCGTAACCATCGAAATCGAAGGAAAACAGGAAGTTTTAAGCAAAAAAGCGACGGAAAAAATACTGGTGAAAAAATAATTTTTTAGCCTTAAATATATGCTTCGACAAGCTCACTTCATATTAAACTTGTTTAAACTAAATTCAGAATAAACCGCAAAAGAGACAAAAGACTTTATGGGATTTATTTAAAGTATTTCAAAAGTCTGCAAAGAAAAAAAATCTTTGATTTTTAAACTTATGTGCTCTTTTTTTCCATTTAAGCATTAAACTTAAACAACTAAAGTGTTTAAATCTATTGCATCTTTTGTGGTAAAAAGGTTTAAACAAGCTTATTAATTATTTTAAGCGATGTCCTAAGCTTGTCGAAGCGGATAAATATTATTTCAAGCTAGTTTCCAGAATTTCAGAAACCCGGTCAATCTCATCCTGAGTATTGAAATAATGTGGCGATAATCTCACGATTCCGTTGATTTTTTTATTTGTAAAATCAATTAACGCTGAATTCTTATACGTTACAGAAAAGAAGACATTATTTTCCTTCAAAATCTTCTGAATATTTTCCAGATCTCCATCCGGACCGGAAAATGTAACAATGCTGCTCAGATGATTTCCCCAATCCCAAACTTTAAAGCCGCTGTCTTTGAGTCTGTTTCGTAATTTTTCAGATAAAATCTTATTGTATTCTGCAATGGTATCCAATCCGATATGGTTGGCATATTGTATGGCGTGTTTAACTCCTAATAAAGAAGCATAGGAAATTTCCCAGTGTTCAAATCTTTTGGCTGTTTTAAACAATTCATAATCATTGTATTCTGTCCAGTTTGCTCCTCTCATATCCAACAGCAAAGGTGCGTAATTCTGTTCCAAAACTTTATCCGAAACATATAAAAACCCTGTTCCTCTCGGTCCGCGCAAAAATTTCCTTCCTGTTGCCGTCAGAAAATCGCAGCCTATTTTTTCGACATCAACCATCATTTGGCCAACTGACTGACAGGCATCAACCAAATACAAAATATTATATCTTTTACAGATTTTGCCAACTCCTTCAACATTCTGAATCAGTCCGGAATTTGTCGGAATATGCGTAACGGCAACCAGTTTCGGGGTATATTTTCTGATCAGATTTTCGAGATCTTCCAGATCAAGCTCATTGTCCGGAAGATTTCTGGTTCTGATGATTTTGATATTTATTTTTTTCTGAAGCGAAATAAAGGTGATCTGATTGGAAATATAATCATCAGCCGTTGTGATAATGACATCATTTTCTTTAAAAAAAATACTTGATAATGCTTTTGCAAATGCTTCAGTCGCACTTGTTGCAAAGGCGATATTGGAAGGTTTACAGTTAATCAGTTTTGCCGTTTCATCATAAAATTCTTCTAATAATTCAGCATTTCTGTTGGCAACTTCATATCCTCCGAATTGTTCTTCCTGCTTTAAATAATCAATCATTGAATCTACAACGATTGAAGGCATTAATGAAGATCCTGCGTTATTCATGAAAATTTTTCCGTCCGAAAGACCTCTTATATCTTCTCTTATTTTAGCTACATTCATTTTTTATTACTTTTTAATTCTGACGAAAGAATAATCATTTTCAATAATCTGATTTCCAAAGAAATTTAACGTCTAACAATTTTACACAAAAAATCCCGAATTTATCGTATCGGGATTTGTATTTTTTAAATATGTTTTGACATTAATCCAAAACGCTCCACCCTCTTTTCGGGTTATTATTGTTGGACACTTCCTGCTCGTTAACAATAATATTTTCTTTTCTCTGACCAATATAATCCAGTTCACTCAGTTTTGCAAAGATCGTTTCAAGACTTCGCAGCATCTGCTGAATATAAAGGAACGGTTCTCCACAATTATGATGATCGTAATTGGTTTCAGCAACTATTGATAGCTGATTAAGTAAAGTATGAGGGGCAATTTCACTCCATTCCAGACTGTAATTCAGCATTTCTTCCAATTCTGCAGGAACCAGAACCTGAGTCGCATTATACAGTCGGAGTGCAAGTTTTGCAAAAGATTCAATTAAAAATACAGGCGGCTGATAAGGCGTAATATTCCTGAACTGAAAATACATATCTCCGAAAGTATCGATCATGGTATTGCACAGGAATTTTACATTTTGTGCCAATGCCGTATTCTGATTTTTATGAGAAGCTTTCTGAATAATTTTAAAAGCATACTGCTGTAAATTCCCAATGGATTTTGCGAAATTGTTATAATAACCAAGCAACGCAGGATGACTCTGAATTGATGTGCAGGGCGGAATAAAATTAGAATCTACCTGCGCAATATTTCCTTTTAAATCTACTTTTCCGATGATCAGATAATTTCCTCCCGAATAGCTGCTGTTCAGGGAAGTTACGGGAAGCAGTTCGATATGGTGGTTCGACTGTGCATTTGGATGACGGGGTGGAATTTCCTCCGGATCGATATCTCCGAAAGGAACTTTATCAAAAGGGTTCACCGAAATCAGGATGTAATATTCTCCGTCTGCCTGTTCCTCATGCATGGATTTTGCCAGAGATTTTACGCTCACTCTCCTGTCGTTCAGTTCAATTCTGTAACCCGCCATCGTAACTGCGCTGCAATGTTTGATAACCAACTGAACATCATTGGTTGCGGTATTATGAACATCAAAAATAGTTCGGTCGGTAAAGTTATTCGAGATCGGTAAAAGTCCGTAATTATAGGTCGTGATTCCCAAAGAATTGGAATCTCGGATGGTATCGATTAAAAAATTATCCTGATCATTAAGATGTCTCTGGGAAACCTTCATCCCGTCAACCCAATTAATGGCAAAATGCTTTATAGGCTGTATCATATTCAATATTTTAGATGGTGTTTTGCTGTGGTTTTCTTACGCCTTCTTCTTCGTGCTGGATCACTCTTTTGCAGATCACGACATCGTTTTCAGAAATTCTGTTTTCTGTAATATCCTGATCGAAATCGATGTATTTTCTGAAGCTGAAGAACGATTTTTTGGTATAAAAGATCCAGTAATAGGATTCTCTGGTTTCATCCGTAAGATGAATAACAGAATTTGGGTTTTTGTGGTTATAATCGTCCACAACTCTGTAAAACCAGTCCCCGAAAGTAATTCCGGTAGGTAAAGTTTTTGCTTTGATTCTGAATCTGTTGGAATCTTCAAGATTTTTGCTTAATTCTACATTCAAAACCATTAATCTGTCGAAATCCGCCCCTTCAAAATCCGGAAGTTTCTGTTCCGGAGAATACCTCCAGGTTTTATAAATATCCACCGGAATGCTGATTAACTGAACATAACAGTAATGAAAAACAAGAGGAACAATAAATATGAAAATACTCGTTGCTGCCATAACCGGATAACCGGTTCCACGACTCATCCAGCCGAAAATCAGATAAAAAAGATACCCTCCGAATCCGATACACGTTAAAGAAAGAATCGATTCAAACAAAATACTTTTTGTGGTAGAACTGAAATGTTTTTTGAAATACCGATCTGATAAATTAACATGAATAATCCCTAAAATAAGATAAATGATCTGGGCAATTAAATACCAGTAAGGATTGAATAAATTTCCTGCAAACCCGAAAATTCCCGGAATCGCAAGGCATAAACTGCACAGCAGAACATAGATGATAATGGTTTTGATCTTAATTGCGGGTTTGTTTTTTCTGATGATTCCTAAAATGACCATCATAATAACCGCAAATAAAGGCATAAGAATATACCTTAAAAAGATTCCTTTTACTGAAGAAATTTCCATTTGTCTTTTTTCGAATTAATATTTTTCTTGGTGATTGTAAATATAGTTAAAAAAATTCACAGAAAGGTAGAGTAACCGAGCCGGTTTGCATTTCTATCATCATCTTCCAGTGCAAAAGAATAATCCTTTTTTTCTGTGATAAAATTTTCTTCCACATCTACACTTACAGGCAGGAAATAATCGTACATCGCCTGCAAAACTTTCCGGAACGGACTTCCGTCGATATATTTTTTCATTTCGGTGTAAGGAATCGGTCCGATGTTTATTACCCAGTTTCTCTGTCCGTCCATATGTTTTCCGCTCGGAATATAAGTAACTCCCAATCTGGAATTTCCCAGCAGCATAGAATCGTCTTCTTCCTCCACTCCGTCAATAACATTCGGGGCAAAAGTTACTTTTACAGGAGTCTGTAAAAATGCAGTCATACAACGTTCAAACCATGATTTATTTCCTCTGATCTGATGAAAGAAAGGTAAAATATAAATAAAAATACAGGCATTTTTCTTGTCTAACTGATTAATCAAAGGCCAAAGCTCACTTACGGTTTCCAGAAGAGTATCTGTATCGCTGGAAATGTCAAAGTCAAATTCTTTGAGTAAAGCACTGATCTCCGTAAAAAATATTTCCAGCTCAAAAGGTTTGAAAAACTTTCGGGCATCCTCTTCCACTCTTTTCTGTTTGCGGATTTCGCGGACAACGGTGTCTACATTTTTTCGGGAAGCTCCCAGAGAAGGCGGATGGAAAAGTCCTTCGGGAAGATAATCGTAAATTCCTTCTCTGTAGGTTTCTATGGTAAAAACTTCTTCGTCAAAACCCAGATAATCGCTAAAAATACTTTTAATATCCTTTAAATAAGCACGGTCATTAATCCCGATCCTGTCGATAAAAATATTGCTTACCGCTCTGTGGTATTTTAAAAGATTAACAGCTACAGCTTCTGCTTTGAAGTCGGTCTGCAGCTTATTGTATTGCATATCTACAATATTATTCTCATACATGGTTTTTCCTGTGATTTGGCTTGTAAAAATAGTATATCTCGAATTATTGAAAAAATATTCTTCCACTAAATTCATACTAAATATACTAAATTTTCAGAATTTAAAAGAATAAAATAAATCAGAAACTCAAAATAACTGAAAATAATAATTCAAAAATAGACTTTAGAAATATGAAAATTATATTGAATTATGTTTAAGATTACGTTAATTTTTAAAATCCTTATCCTAAAGCTTAACCTGAACCTTAAATTAACCGTATCTTTGCCCCCTGAAAATGTTATTTTACAATGAGAAGTATTTATTCTAAAATGCTGGTTTTAGCATTCGTCGCATCTTCGCTTTATTCTTATGCGTGGGGATTAACGGGACACAGAATTATTGCAGAGATCGCAGAAAATCACCTTTCCGGAAAGGCAAAAAGGGAGATCAGAAAAATGATGGGGAGAGAACGTCTTGCGTACTGGGCAAACTGGCCGGATTTCATTAAATCTGATACTACAGGAGTCTGGAAGGAAACTTCAGCGTGGCATTATGTAAACATCGATCCGCAGACAGATTTTAAAGTATTTGAAGAAAAACTGAAAGCGCAGGCGGGACCAAGTTTATACACGCAGATCAAAACGTTATCAAGCCAGATCAAAGACGAAAAAACGTCTGAGAAAGACAGAAAAATCGCTTTAATTTTCCTGATCCACATGATGGGAGATCTTGCGCAGCCTTTACACGTAGGAAAAGCGGAAGATTTGGGAGGAAACAAAATTAATGTAACTTATTTCGGAGAAAAATCCAACTTACACTCTGTATGGGACGGAAAACTGGTAGATTCTCAGAAATACAGCTACACAGAATATGCAAAATTATTAGACATCAAATCTGATGATGAAGTAAAGCAGATCCAGACCGGAACTTTAGAAGACTGGTTGTACGATTCTCACAAAATTGCCAACAGAATCTACGAACAGACGCCGAATGATTCTAAACTGTCTTACGATTATCAGTATAAATTTAACGATACAATGGAAAGACAGCTTTTGTATGGAGGTCTGAGACTGGCAAAACTGTTGAATTACCTTTTTTAAAGTGAATTAATTGCCAATGGTGAATTTTAAAAGTCAATTTATTTTCACCTTTAAATAATAGAGCGGAACTTCGGTTTCGCTTTTTTATTTTAAATAACCTGATTTCGGGATAAGTCTTCTTAAACGCAAGATTAAACAAATAAATTCAATTATCAGGAATTCAGCTTTTAAGATATACAAAGGCGTAAAACTTCTCAAAGTAATACCATTTTTGTATTTTTTAAATAAACGAAGTGGCTTTGTTTAGCTTACAAACTTTCAATAAATAAAAAAATCTTTTGTTTTTCTTTGCGATAAATCAATAGGATACTGTAAATCAATTATTCAAATTTATCTCTCATCCCGAACTGAGTTTAAATAACAAAATTCACAATATTTGTCATGCTGAAAGCATCTAAAAAAGTATATTGAAAGATTTGTTTCTTTGTAAGATTTGAGCATACATTTCGAGCGCAAAAAACCTTTATGCAAAAAGTTTTAAAAATTTATTGAACCTCTAAAAGTCCTAAAATCGCTGTTCTGTGAAGTGAGAGCTATAATTTACAACTATTTTTTCAAACTGAGTTTAAATAAATGAAAATATTTTGTAACCCTTGTAACCTTTTTGCTGTTTCATACGTATAATATAATAGAAACTCTTTTTTGAGGATAAAATAGATGAGACAATTAAAAATCACTAAGCAGGTAACCAACAGGGAAACTGCTTCATTAGACAAGTATTTGCAGGAAATTGGTAAGGTAGAACTAATTACTGCGGACGAAGAGGTAGATTTGGCACAGAGAATCCGTGCAGGCGACAGAGCAGCACTGGAAAAATTAATTAAAGCCAACCTTCGTTTCGTGGTATCCGTTTCTAAACAGTACCAAAATCAGGGTCTTTCTTTACCCGATTTAATTAATGAAGGTAACTTAGGACTCATGAAGGCGGCAAAAAGGTATGATGAAACTAGAGGTTTCAAATTCATCTCTTACGCGGTTTGGTGGATTCGTCAGTCGATCTTACAGGCTTTGGCAGAACAGTCAAGAATTGTAAGATTGCCGTTAAACAAGATCGGTTCCATCAATAAAATCAACAAAGCTTACGCTCACCTTGAGCAGGAAAACGAAAGACCACCTTCTCCGGAAGAATTGGCTGAAGTTCTTGACATGAGCGAGGAAGATATCAAAGAATCGATGAAAAACTCCGGAAGACACCTGTCAATGGATGCACCTTTGGTAGAAGGTGAAGATTCTAATCTTTATGACGTATTGCGTTCAGGAGAATCTCCGAGTCCGGATAAAGATTTGATGCTTGAATCTCTTCAAATTGAGATCGAAAGAGCATTGAATACTTTAACTCCGAGAGAGGCAGATTTGGTAAGATTATACTTCGGACTGAACGGAAAACATCCGATGACTTTAGAAGAAATCGGGGAAACTTTCGACCTTACAAGAGAGAGAGTTCGTCAGATCAAAGAAAAAGCGATCAAGAGATTGAAGCACAACACCAGAAGTAAGATCTTAAAATCTTATTTAGGGAAGTAATTTTTAACGAAACAATACGACGCGGAGCTTGATTTTCAGGTTCCGCTTTTTTATTTTTGCTGAAATGAATGAATCACAACTTTTTATTGGAGGATTTATCCTGATTTTTATTTTCGGGAATATATTCGTTTACTTCTTAAATAAAAATAAACAGAAACGGTTTTATGATTTCATCAGAGACAGAGAATATACTTTAGTTCGAAATGTGGAAACCGAGATAGAAGGCTATTCAAAATTAGGCGCAAAAATAAGTTACAGAAAAGGTGATATTGTTTTTCTTGATGACGAAATTTTCACCCTTACAATCAATAAACCAATCATTTAGCTTACTAAAAGTTATGAGGATTTTCCAGGTGTATTCTATAAATATTCTTACGATACAAAACAAAAAGTAAAAGAACGACTTGAAATAAGGAATTCTAATGGAAGCATTAAAGTAAATCTTAACCTCAAAAACCAAGATTTTGATTTAGAGAATTATATTGACAGCCAAAATATTTATAATAATTGACCACTCATAAAACATAAATTTAATACATAATTAATCCGTACGAAATCTGGATAAAAAAAGAATCTGATAGTTTCGCAATCAATTTGTAATTTAAAAAATTAATTAAATTAATCATGATTCAAAAAAAACTTTTCGGGTGGATGCTTTTGCTTACCATAACGAGCATAGGATGTACAGATAATGACATCGCTTCAAATTTAAAAGAAGAAAATTTATCTTCAAAAGCCAGTCTCAGCAAAGCTGCCGCAGACGTAAGTGTAAATGCTTACACCGATACAAGCACATACATCAATACCGGTTTTAGCTTTTTAAATCCTTCACAGATTGATAAAAACCGTCAGGCAATCGGCGGAAGTGCTTATACCGAAGTCTACGGTTTCAACATTCCTGAAGAAAACAGAGTGAGAGGAATCCGCTGGAACACCGATGATGAAACAACTTCTCTTTGGAGACCGCAGGGAATTTCAGGATTTACAAAAGATGGAGTCCGTTATCTTTTGGTAAGTTGGTATGCGAAAGATGAAGCTGAATTTAAAGGTTCCCGAATTACCCTGATTGACATCAGTCCGAGTTCCAGTACATATCTTACTTACCGTCATATTCTTTTGGTTCAGCCCGATATTCCGGCAGGTACAACAGGCTATTCGCAGTATGGTTCTTACGCTCCGCTGAATGTTCATGCAGGGGGAATTGCCTATTTTAAAGGTAAAATCTATCTCAGCAGTACAAATTTAGGCGTTCGGGTTTTCGATCTGAATAAAATTATTGAAGTGAGTACTGGTGACTCTACGAATGATAAATGTGGTAAAGATTCTAACGGAAACCTGTTCGCTTTCAATTACAGGTACATATTGCCACAGACAGGATATCAGAAAATCAACAACGCAAATCCTTTCTCCACGATTCAGGTAAATGATGAAGGAACGCAGTTCTGGACAGGGCAATATTATTCAGGCAGCGCGGATGCTTCCATTGTTCCGAAAGTGTTTGGTTTTCCGGTTGATACGAACGGAAGGCTTCAGAATACAGGAATTGTAACGGTAACACCTAAAAACAGTCTTTTCACAGATAATCATGCGCACGGAATTCAGGGCGTTTTCAGAAAAGGCAACAGAACGTGGCTTTCCTGTACCGGATCTCCAAGCAATTCTTACGGATCAAACGCGAGATTAGCGCGTTATACCGATGGTGCAGACGATACGGTACGTTTCAGATGGCCTTACGGAGCGGAATCTCTTTACTATGAGTCTCAGTATAATTATTTGTGGAGCTTAACCGAATATGAACCGAATGCAGGAGCACAAAACGGAAGTCAGGTGAACCGATGCATTTTTGCGGTTGATTTTTCCAAATACGAATAGTAAAATTTGAAATTTAAAAAACAGATAAAGACCGTCATTGCGATGGTCTTTTTTTAAGTTGATCATTATCAATGAAAAAGTTCATCATAGTTTTTAAAAATCTTTGATTTTTATTCTTTTGAGTGCTTTGAATATTCTGGAAATTCGCTTTAACATTATCTTTTGTGCCTTTTGTGGTTAATTCTGAAATTAGTTTAAACAGTTTAATTTGAGATTAATAAAAAACTGACGTTTTTGCATTTCCCAACAAAAATATTTTCTTTTAAGCCTCTTTAGCTTAAAAAACTGAGTGAAAATCAATGTATTTATTCCTTAAGGGCTTTAAGATTTTAAAACATTTAAAATTTTAGCTATCTTCACTTTTCAATTGAGAAACATGAATAACCATTCAGAAGAAAACAAAATATCAAAAGATAAAAATGTTCTTGTTGTTTTAAATAACAGTCAGGAAATCAATGCAGAACTTCAGTACATCATCGATCATTTCTGCGGAACCGTAGTTCATGAGCTTAGTCCGGAACTTGATCATCAAAAAATATACATCTGCGGAAATTTGGAAATTATTCAGAAAGACCATCATTTCCTGCATATCATTAAAGAATTTTCGGTGAATTTTGAAAATATCAGCGAAGAAAAATCAAAGGTTATTCAAATTGGAGAAGTTCCGGTTATTGTAAGCAATGCGGGAGTTTATTTCCGAAGACTCTTTCATGAGGAGAATATTTTTGAAAAAGTAAAATCTGAACATCGTTTTCAGGCGCTTACAGAATCCAATAAAGAAGCGAAAGCTCTGAGAAAAGGTATTTATCTGAGTAAAGTGATTCATGAAACTAATGAAAAAGGAGAAGAAACACTGCATTTCAATTTGTTGAGATGTTCGAGTAATCTTACAGGACCGACAGATAATTTCAGAGAAACCGACCAAAAAATTATTGCTCTTCTTAACGAATGTGCAAAGGAAACTTTTGAATATGAAACCGATCTGAATCACGCTTTGGTACAGATTTATGAGAACAAAAAGAAAACTTCGGATGCTGAAAAGGAAGTGAAAGCCAAAATTAAAGCCCACTCCGACAAAACGAAAGATATGCCGAAAGAAGGACTGATCGCATTCTGTACTTTCTACGACGATTCCAATTCCGAACATTTAAAACCATCGGAAACTGATAGATTTGATGTGTGCTATAAGCAAACGAGCGCATTAACAAGGCTCCATTTCAGACTTAAGAAAACGGTTGAGGATGAATCTCTGGAAAAAGAATTTACGGTTACTTTATATTCTAACTCTGCGTTTATTATTCCGCTGTCTACCAACAGATTATATACGCATGAAATCCGCCCTTCTGTTTTGGGAGTCGATCAGATTCCGATAAGAATGGGATATGTGGTTCGTTGTTCGAATCTTGAGGCGGTGTACAAAGACAATCAGACCTACATCAGAGAAAATGACAATTATGTTAAATTAGAAAGCATGACTCCCGAAATGCAGGCGGAACTTCGCAATTCTTATTACGAAGAGAACATGACGGAGAATAAGGTGAACTATAAAACAACCCATTTCAGCATGAATCTTGGGGACTATGAAAAACCAATCCTGTAATGAACAACTCCGGATTTTATAAGATACGGCTTTCTGAAAAGCAAAATACATTTGAAAATCTCTTGAATTCTGCGGATTTTGAAGCAACAGGAAAAGGCAGGCTTGGAAATCATCTCGTGAAAGAAGAAAACGGAACTTTTGCTGTTGTAAGAACAACGACAAGATATCAGATTCCGGCGAATCTCTTTTCTGAGGTTCATCATTCCGTTGTTGAACAAATTAACCAAACAATTTCAGCCGAAATAACAGATGTGCCTGAACAGCATTTCAACAATGCATTGATTGAAGTGTATGATTCTTCGTACTCGAAAATGGGATTTCATTCCGATCAGGCTTTGGATCTGGAAGATCATTCATTTATTGCTTTGTTTTCATGCTATGAAAATCCAGATCAGTTGAAAGAAAATCAGCTCAGAAAGCTTGTTATAAAAGACAAAATCACGGAAGAAGAATCTGAAATTATACTGGATCATCATTCTGTTGTACTATTTTCTGTAGAAACGAACAAAAAGTTTCAGCATAAAATTGTTCTGAATTCTAATCCTAATTCCAAAGATTTTACGGATAACAGATGGTTGGGAATGACGTTCAGAACTTCCAAAACTTTTATCAGATTTAAAGACAACCAACCGTATTTTTCAACCGGAGAATTATTTATTTTAGCCGATGAAGAAAAGGAAAAAGAGTTTTTCCGGCTGAGAGGAGAAGAAAACCGTTCTCTGGATTTTGTCTATCCTGATCTGTTTTTCACGATAAGTCCGGCAGATCTTCTACTTCCTGAAATCAAAAATTAAATAACTTCACTTCGGATAAAAAATAACTTTAAACAATTGATTTATAACACTATAATGATTTATCGCAAAGAAAAACAAAAGATTTTTTTACTTATTGAAAGTTTGTAGCTAAACAAAGGCACTTCGTTTATTTAAAAAAGACAAAATAGTATTACTTTAATAAGTTTTACGCCATTGTATATCTTAAAAGCTGAATTCTTAATAATTGAATATATTTGTTTAGCATTGCGTTTAAGAAGACTTATCCGAACTCATATTAAATATATACATAACATGAAAAAAATATTTTTTACTTCTACCCTGCTTTTAGCCCTGTTTTCCTGCAATGAAAACAGATCCGAAAATAAACCTTTGGTTGAAAACGCAGTAGAAAATAATCAATCAAGTTTTTCTGTGAAGAGACTGAATTATTCTGAAGATATTCTTAACGCAATTTATTCCGAACAGATTAAAAATAACGAAGAATTAAAAAAATTAGATACTAAAATCTCTAACCTTCAGGAAGATAGCCGTAAAATGAAAGATCTGTATAGAGAAATCATCAACAATTCTGATGATTATTATACGTTATCTATCAATGGTGCAAAGTCAATTCGAGACTCCGTACTTAAAAAAGAGATTCTTAATCTTGTAAATAACAGTTCTGAAAGTTTTGACAAGAAAAAGAAAAGGATAAAAGATTTAACGACTCAAATTAATCTAAATTATTATAAAATTTTCAGTTTTTATACAGCTTTCAAAATCAGAAAAACCCTTCCTGAAATTGAAAAATATCAGAATGCACATCCTTTAAAAACAGACAGTCTGGATAATTTTATCAGTAAACAGAATCAACTGCTGAACGAATTGAAAAATCTAAAATAATGAACGAAATATCCATCATCGGAGGCGGAATCGGCGGTTTAACATTAGGAAATATCCTGAAACAACAAAACATTGATTTTATCCTGTATGAATCGGCAGCGGAAATAAAACCTGTCGGTTCCGGAATTATGATGGCAATCAACGCGATGCAGATTTTCGATAAGTTAGGCTTAAAAGAAAAAATCGAACGAGCGGGAAACAAAATTCACGGCATTTCGATTACAGATGAAAAGCTGAAACACATCTCTAAAACCAATGTTCTGGAATTGGAGAAGAAATACAATTCATGCAATGTAGCCATTCACAGAGCTGATCTGCAAAAGATTTTGGCGGAAAATATCGGCTATGAAACTATTCAACTGAATCATGCGCTGAACAAAATTGAGAAGAAAGAAAATTATATTTTGAATTTTGAAAACGGAACTGAAACTGAAAGCAAAATTGTTTTCGGAGCAGACGGAATTCATTCAAAAGTCAGAAACCAGATTTTCGGAACCGGAACGATTAGAAATACCCAGCAATTGTGTTGGCGCGGATTGGCAGAATTTGATCTTCCTGAAAATTTTCATCACGAAGCCATCGAAGCTTGGGGAAAAGGAAAACGTTTTGGCTTTGTAAGAATGACAGACCGAAAAATATACTGGTATGCTGTTATCAATAAAAACATTTATCAGAATGAAAATCAATTAGCTGAAAATTTTCACGATTTTCATCCACTGATTCTTGAAATTATGGAGAAAACATTTCAGGAAAATATCATTTTTAACGAAATTATCGACCTCGCTCCTATTCCGAAATGGCACACGAATCATCTTTGTCTGATCGGTGATGCAGCACACGCAACAACGCCGAATCTCGGACAGGGAGCCTGTCAGTCGATTGAAGACGCTTATATTATCGGAAAGCTGTTGGAAAACCATCAGAATTTTAATGAAGTTTTTGAAAATTTTCAGAAGATCAGGAGAAAAAAAGTAGATTATGTAGTCGATACAAGCTGGAAAATCGGACAGGTTTCACAATGGGAAAGAGGAACTTTTGTAAGGAATTTCATGTTCAGACTGGTTCCTGAAAGCTTTAATCAAAAACTGGTTGAAAAAACGATTCGACTGGAAATGTAGTTTCCCAGACATTTTGATTATCTGTCTGTTTGCTTTCTTAACGCGAAGAACACAAAGATTTTCTTTTAAAAACTTACCGGATATTTTTAAATTCACTAAGGCGTTTGACTTAACTAGTCATTCCTTAAAAATGCGTTTTTTGACTTTGAAAATTATACTTGGCTAAAAAGATTCGGAGAACAAGTCCGAGCCAAAGAAGAATTTAAGTAGAATACAGAGAACAGGATGGCAAGAATCTTTTTCATTGAAACAAAGTTAAAAATATAAAGGCAACCTCCGTTATAAAATTCTGTAAAGATGTTATAAATTCAGGAAATAAAAAAACTCCCGAAAAATTTCAGGAGTCTGTATTTATTTTATTCTAAATTCAAGTTTCACATTGAAGAAACGCCCTGTTAAACGTACCGGAACGGGATACATCAAATTGGTATTCGCATCGGTAATCCACTGATTGGAAACGGTATTTCTGATGTTAAAGGCATTGAAAACCTGAACGCCCAAAGTTAGTTCATCAAAATTTCCCCAAAAACCATATGCCTGATTTTTTTCTTTCGGATCGATGAAGGCATACGAAAGTCCTAAATCTACCCTTTTATAAGATGGCAATGTTTTTTGATAGGAATATCCTGCGAGATAATCTATTTTTCTGTTTTCATCCAAAACAATCGGCGATCCTGTAGGCAATCCCATCGCATAGGTTAACGTAAGATTGACGCGCATTTTCGGGAATCTCGGCATATAATCCTGATAGAACATTGCAAATCTTAACCTTTGATCGGTTGGTCTCGGAATGTCTCCTCTCCCATCAATATTTTCATACACTCGGGCATAACTTGCCGATAACCAGGAATCCACTCCGGGAACAAATTCTCCGAACAATCTTGTATCGATTCCGTATGCGTAACCCGAAGCATTATTTTTTCCGGAATAACGGATTCTCACGTTGTCCATGAAATACGGGATCAGATCATTCATTTTTTTGTAATACAATTCCGTGGTCAGTTTAAACGGTCTGTCATACATCTGGAATTCGTAATCATTCGCCAGAATTGCCTGAATAGATCTCTGGGATTTTATATTTGAATTAAAATTTCCGTCTAAGTCTTTGATTTCCTTGTAAAAAGGAGCCTGATAATAGATACCTCCGGAAAGTCTGAACAACATATCGGTATCCCAATCCGGCTTGATTGCAAACTGTGCTCTCGGAGAGAAAATGGTTTCGTTATTGAAGCTCCAGTGCGATACTCTTGCTCCGGCGTTTACAAACACTTTATTGCTTCCCCAGAAAAATTTCTGAGAATACTGAGCGTAAGCAGACATTCTTGTCGGCTGAATATCATTTTTCCCTGCAATGCTGTAATATAATTTTAAATCCGGCGGATTTCTGGGATCTAAAAGTGCGGAAATCGGCGTGCTGTATCCCGCAGAATCTACCAGCTTCCATTCGTTGGTAAGATCTTTCAGGTTTTCTTTTTCATATTTAAAGCCGACTTCAATATCTGTATTTACATTAGGCGAAAAACGGGTTCTGAACTGTGTTCCGTAAGTTTTTACATATAAATCATTTCTTGCATGCTCGATTTGTCCGCCTGTATCGTATGAAGTAACGGGTTCTCCCGTAATAGGATCAAAAGTCTGTAAAACGTAAGCCGAAGCAATGGTATAATATTCTCTTTCACGGTTTTGGTAGGCAAAAGCGTCTAAAGTAAATCTCCATTTATCGGATGGTTTATAGTTCAGGGAGAATGTTCCCATCATATTTTTATACTTATCATCTTCACGGCCACCGTAATTTACCGTTAAATTAATCGGTTGCTGTAAAGATCCGAAGTCTACACTTCTTGCTTTCGGAATCATTTCGTAATCATTCTTGGAATAATATCCGATGAATGAAGCCGTGAATTTTGGGCTGAAATGATAATTCAGATACGTCTGAAAATCCATGTATTTCGGATTAAAGTCTGTATCTTCTTTCAGGGTATTAAGAACAAGGTTTGTATTTCTGTATCTTCCTGAAAATAAAGCGGTAAATTTCCTGTTTCCTTCTTTGTCTTTTCCGACAGCAAAACCGGTGGATAATCTTCCTCCGATTAAACTTCCTTCTCCGGAAACTTCAAATTTTTCAGGTTCACGGTAATAGATATTTAAAGCTGATGACATTTTATCGCCGTATCTCGGCTCGAAACCTCCGGCTGAGAAATTAACGGTAGAAACCATATCGGGATTGATGATGCTTAACCCTTCCTGCTGAGAATTTCGGATGAGGAATGGTCTGTAAATTTCGATATCATTAATATAGATCAGGTTTTCGTCATAGTTTCCGCCACGAACCATATATTGTGAAGATAGCTCCGTATTGGAGTTTACGGAAGGCAGAGTTTTAAGAATTCCTTCGATACCCCCGGAAATGCTTGCCACATTCTGAGCATCTTTTGCCGAAATTTTTACGGCGGTGATATCGTTGGTTTTTCCTGTTACTTTTTTCTGGAAAACTACTTCTTCAATAGTTTCGGTCTTCACTGTATCCCTCTTTTTTTTTACCTGAGAGAATACTAATGCAGGAACCATAAGGCTCAATGGTAAAACTAGTTTTTTCAAAAGAAATGCTTTAAAATTTCAAACGTGAATATATAAATTTTATTTTAACTTATTTAAACTTTATTTAACATTTCTTATCTGAAGTTTTTTGAAGATTTGTATCTGTTTCTGTGCTTGAAATACAGACTGAAATCCTAGCCCCGATTGTAATGAAAATCCTTTTTTGCAAAAAAAGATTGTAATGGAAAGCGGGAAACAGCTCCAAATAAAAAATAAAAGTTTTAACAGAATTTAATTATAAAATTGCTTCCCGAACTCTGGTTAGTTTTTGCAGTAAATCTTCCAGAAGATCCAGTCTCAGCATATTGGCTCCGTCGGACAAAGCGGTTTCGGGAGTGGGATGCGTTTCGATGAAAATTCCGTCTGCACCAACTGCGATTCCGGCTTTTGCTATGGTTTCAATAAGATCCGGTCTTCCTCCTGTAACTCCTGAACTTTGGTTCGGCTGTTGCAGGGAATGGGTAACATCCAGAATAACAGGCGCATAATTTCTCATGGTTGGAATTCCTCTGTAATCTACCACCAAATCTGTGTAACCAAAGGTATTTCCTCTTTCAATGATCGCCACTTTCTGATTGTCTGAGTCTGTAATTTTTTCAACGGCAAATTTCATGGATTCCGGAGAGAGAAACTGTCCTTTTTTTAAGGTGACACATTTTCCTGTTTGTGCTGCGGCAACCAAAAGGTCTGTCTGGCGAACCAAAAACGCAGGAATCTGCAACACATCTACATATTGCGCCGCCAAAGCTGCGTGCTCGTTTTCGTGAATATCTGTTGTTGTGGGGATATTGAATGTTTCTCCTACTTTTTTAAGGATTTCCAGAGATTTTTCTTCTCCGATTGTGGTAAAAGAGTCTACTCTGCTTCGGTTGGCTTTTTTAAAGCTTCCTTTAAAAATGTAGGGAATGTTATATTTATTGGTTAATTCCACCACTTTTTCTGCAATTTTCAGTGCCATGTCTTCGCCTTCGATGATGCAGGGACCGGCAATTAGGAAAAAGTTTCTGGAATCTTTGTGGTGGATATTATCTAAATACTGAATCATTTTATTTTTTGATTAAAAAGTTCAGTAAAAATAGGGAGAAAGTTCGGAAATCCGAAATTATTTGGAGGGTTTTGCTAATCTCCACCAAAAGATTTATCGTTACAAATTGTTTTAGGAATATCTAAAAATATCCTGCATTAAGGCTGTAAAAAATATGGTTACAAAAGTTGCCATCGGTAAAAATAAAAGATGATAAATCCAGTAATTATTTTTCCTAAGAATTTTGATAATGATCCAGTGAACAATAAAAAGAGATGAATAATATCCGGTAATAGTCACAATGCCTTCAATAATAAAACTTTTTCCTTCAAACAAAGAAATGATGATTGAAATTGTAATGACAATACCTAAACTTACCAAAAATCTCTTTCCGATTTTTGAGCTTTCAGGATAGACGAAATAAAAGAAATTGGCTAAAGCAAAAATTATCAGAAAGTAAACTATACTTGTAAGCATCAAAATTTCTTTAAAATCTTTTCAAAAGTATTAATATTTCTGCTTGTAAACAGGTCTTTCATGCTTTTTTTACCTAAAATTTTCCCAAAAGCTGAATCTAAAGTATTTCCTTTCGGAACCTGCCAGTAAAAAATATGGTTTACGATTTCTGCGGCTTCATTCTCCGTTTTTAAAGCGTTTTCAAATTCCTTCATTAAACTATTTTCGACACCATTATTCGTTACGAAAGCATAGATATGGAGATCATCATTTTTTTCAAAGGGATTTCCGTTCCAAAACTGTTCTGTTTCCTCCTGAGATTTGATGAACAGATAAGCTTCGTAAGAGAAATTTTCTGACATTGCTTTCTCAAGGATTTTCTTTAATTCGTCGGCTTTTTTATCGGAGGAAAAAACAATATTTCCTGATGCTAAAATTGAAATAACGTCATTCATTCCTGCATTATTGAAAACCTGACAGACTTCCGCCATTTTCATATTGGTTCCTTTTACGTTGACGCCACGGAGAAATGCACAGTATTTCATAGTTTTAGTTGTTTTAGCGTATTAGAGCTTGAGGGTTTTGGAGTTAATGAGTCTTTACAAGCATCCAGCTTCCTTCTTCTATCTTCCTGCCAAATTAATCAATTCTTTCGTATAAATTATAATCCGTTCCGGAAGGTTTTAAAATATAAATCTTCTCTAAAATTTTATTGTCGCTTTTCAGATGGTCTTTTACACGAAATTCTTTGATCAGTTTATAATGAATTTTCAGATACTCAGCATTTTTTGATTTAAAAAGATCATCGTAAGAAAGTAGATATTTGGGCTTTCTGTTTTTCACGGTATTGATCCAGAAATTCGGCTTGTCTTTTTTAATTTCTTCCTGTACTTTTTTATCCACCAATCCAACTTCATCAATCGCCTTTAATCCTGAAAAATAAGGAACATAACCGGCAGGTTCAAGAAAAATCCATTGGTTTTTGTCTTTTTCATATTGGTTTAAAAATGTTCCGATCGTTCTTCTGTAATTCCATTCTCCGTTTCCTGTAGCAATTGAATGCACCGTCTGGAAAGCCAGCATCGGAATGATATAAATGACGATTAATAAAGACAGCCAAAGATTTCTTTTTACTTTTTGTTCCAAAACAAAAATCAGGACAGGCACGAAAAGCAAAATCTGCGGAACCCAGTAATACCAGTCGAAAAGACTTTTTTGAGAAAGGAAAATAAGCTGTTTCACCCATCCGAAAATAAAGATCATCCACAAAAATACATTTCTTCTGTCTCTTTGTCTTACCAAATAAATAAAGCAAAGCAGCTCAAAGATCAGCAGTAAAACAGTTAGCGGATTAAAATCTCCGGGAAGTTTCAGCATTCCCCAGAAGTTTCCGAAATTCAGCCAGAAATATTCCAAATTCTGTTTGAATGTAAAATTCTTATCATACGCTAATTTTTTAGCAATGATAGTATTATTAACCAACTCTCCAAAATAGAACCAGTTGAAAGCCAAGACGATTGAAATTCCTAAAATACCTCCAAGAATATAGCTCCATCTTATTTTTTTATTCCATAAAAGATCGATTAAAAATACAATTCCTAAAAATATAATTGTATCTATTCTTGTGAATAAAATAAGGATCGGTAAAACGATGAGAGTCCATTTTTTTCCTTTATGAAAGCCATAATACAGCAATGCCATTTCCAGTAAGAAAAGAATTCCGTATTCCATTCCGAGGATCGAAATTTTGATTGCCGGAGGTAAAATTCCGATTAAAAAGATAAAAATAGCTTTGTGCCATACATTTTTTAAAACCAGATGCGAAAGCAATAAACTTCCGATGGTAAAAAGGATTGAGTTAAAAACAAGAAGCGGTGCTATAAAATTTTCTTTTCCGAAAATTAAATTAAACAGATACGAAACAAAAACATAAAGATGCGTTGTAGAAGCAGATATCTTCGTATCGCCGTTGAAGCCGATCACTCCGTAATCCAGAAGATTCTGTGCAACTCTCCACGTAATGAAAGCGTCTTCCTGAATATAATTTGTAAGTAAAAATAAAAGTTTAAAAACGACTGTAAAAATTACAGCATACACCGGGATTTTGTTATTTCTCGTCTCTACCATTGTGCTTCTTTGATATCGCAAATATAATCTTAAAATTTCTGAATCCCAATATATAAAAAAAACGGAACCGAAGTTCCGTTTTAAGTTTTGTTATTATTGCGTTGCTTTAATAATCGAATTGGTGATCTGTGCCTCCTTTTCTTTGGTGTAAGTGGAATCAAAAGGTTCCATTACATCGAAAAGATACTGGTAAAAAGGAGTGATCTTCTGTACTTGTTCAGATTCCTTCATCGCTTTTTCTTTGCCCATTTCTTTAAGATTTTCTACAAAAGTGTTGAATTTCTTATCAATCGGCTCGATGGATTTTATCAGATAATCATACGCTTTATCTTTCTTTCCAATCTTCGAATAAGCATCTGTAACGGCAGAAATAACTAAAGAATATTCCATTGGTTTTGTTCTGATCTGTCTTTTCAGATAACTCTGGTCAGATTTGCTCAGACTCATGTAATAATCATATTCTTCAAAAATTCCTTTTTTCAGAACTTCAGCAAGCTGCAGTCCTTTTTTCTCCTGTCCTGCCACAATGTATCCGTAAACCATTGAGCTTAAGGAACGGGGATCGTTATATTTTTGGGCAGGAATTTCTTTAGAAGCTAAATCTAATAATTCCAGTGCTTTTCCTTTTTCTCCCATTGTTGCCAAAGCTGCTGCTGCTCTGCTTGCGGAAGATCGGTAGCTCATGATATTTGAGGTTGCAGTCTCGTCAAAATGTGTATTTAAATTCTTGAAGTTACCCCATCTGAAATTTTTAACCACATTGTAAAGAGAATTGGCATCTACTCTTCCCATATCTCCGCCTTGTGATGGTGGAGTATGAATTGGAACCAATCTGTAACTGAAACCGTCAAACTGAAGATACTCGTCTAAGAAGAAAATATTTTCGCTGTCATAGATTCCTCCCGAAGAGAAGTTGATTGGTCTTTTCCAGTCGAAATGTGCTAAAACATCAAGTAGAATCAGATTGTTTTTATACAGCGTATTTCCTTTATAAGTAATCATGATCTGATTAACTGTTTCCGGAAGATCTGCTGCTTTAATAATTCCTGATTTTACTGCATTTTCTTTATTTACCGGTAAAATGAATTTGTTTACAGGTAAGATATTGTATTTCTCGAATTTCTCTTCCCCGAAATACATTTTAAGAAGTTCGTTTTTCGCAGGAGAAGTATATTTCAGGAAGCTGATTGCTTCTTTCATCGTCATAGAATCCTGAGTAAGATATTTTCTGAATTCCGCAAATTCCGTTGGAGGTGCTCCCTGCTGTTTTAGCATAGAGAAAAGTCCTTCCCAGTCATCTTTCTTCATCATGTAGATCTGGTCGTTTACACCATCTCTGTAATCGTCATGCGTTAAAACTCCCGGAACCGGAGCTGCGTTGTATGTTCTTCTTTTAATCTGATCGATATTCCAAGGTGTGGAAGCCAGTGTAAAGTTGACTACTTTTACATCGTCTCTGAAGTTTTCAGTCTCCTGAATTGCCCAAACCGGATACGTATCGTTATCTCCGTAAACGAAAACAATATCGTTTTTAGGCAGAGATTTCAATAAAGAATATCCGTAATCGTAAGAAGTATATCTGTCGTGTCTGTTATGTACATTATAATTCTGGAAGCCCATCATGAAAGGAACTCCAAGAAGAACCACTCCTGCAACAATGTTTGCTGCATTCGATTTTATTTTAGACTGCAAGAACCAAAGAATTGCTCCGGCTCCTAATCCGATCCAGATGGCAAAAACGTAGAACGAACCTACCATTGCATAATCTCTTTCTCTCGGTTCGAAAGGCTTTACTCCGGTATAGAAAACGATTCCCACACTCATCAGAACAAAAATTGAAAGCATCGCATAGAATCTTCCGAAATCTCTGTTAAGCTGGAAAAAGAATCCGATTAATCCTAAAATCAAAGGTAAAAAGAAGAATTTTACGGTACTTTCATTTTTAAATTTCGCAGGCATTTTTTCCTGGCTTCCCCATAAAGCATCATCAATAAAAGAAATTCCCGAGATCCAGTTTCCTCTTGTGCTTTCCATGTTACCTTCAAGATCATTCTGGCGACCTACGTAATTCCACATCAGATATCTTACAAAATAATAACCGTTCTGGAATGTGATGAAATAATCCATATTCTGAGCCAGGGAAGGCTTCTGAACATTGATTAAGTTATAAGGTTTTACTTTTAAATAATCTGCAGCGGTAATAGATCCGTCTTCATATTTCTTTCTTAATTCGTCGAAAATCTGCTTTGCTTCAGGGCTGTCTGCAACATCTTCATTACTGTAATTAAAGGTGAAATCCGGCGCACCGTACATTGAAATGTAGTTAGCCATTACATCTTTGTCCTCATTGAACATTCTCGGCATAAAGCCTACATGAGCCTTATTGAAAACATAATTGAATCGGTCTCCTGTTTTTCTGTACGTTCCTGTTTTCTCGTCTTTTTCGTAGATTTCTCCTGTTTTCACAGTATTAAAACTTCCGTCTTCTTTTTTCTCAATTCCGTTTGCATCTAAGAAAGCGGTATAATTCTGACCATAAATTGTAGGCCAGTCTCCGTATTGTTCTCTGTTATAATAATCCAGCATTCCGATGGCGTTGTCCGGATCATTAAGGTTCATTGGCGGATTTGCGTTTGCTCTGATAGGAATTACCATCCAGCATGAAAACCCGATCATCATGAAAACAATGGATAATGCAATTGTCTGATAAACATTTTTCTTCATCTTTCCTGCATAAGAGATCAGGAAGTAACAGATAACAACCATCAAGACAAAAGCAGCAATAGTTCCGGAATGGAAAGGAAGACCTAAACCGTTCACGAAGAAAATCTCAAGTTTCCCGAACATCGTCATGATTAATGGGAAAATCCCTTTAAAAACGATTGCTAAAATTACCAGCGTAATCACATTTGCCCAAAGAAAATTCTTCCAGGTAAAAGTGTAGTTTCTCGCGTAGTACACAAGACAGATCGCAGGAATTGCCAACATACACATCATGTGAACTCCTACTGAAAGTCCTAAAATGAAGAAAATTAAAATAATCCATCTCTCGCTGTCCTTCGCCTGATATTCATTCTCCCATTTGGTAATTAACCAGACCAAAAGTGCAATAAACATAGATGCCATTGAGTAAACTTCCCCTTCTACCGCAGAGAACCAGAAGGTATCTGAAAAGGTGAAGCATAACGCTCCTACAACTCCTGCAAAAAGAATAGAAATCTCCTGATGTTTTGTAATGTCATCAAAATCTTTGTTTAAAAGTCTTCTTACGAAATGCGTAATGGTCCAGAACAAAAACAAGATCGTAAACGCACTAAACAATGCAGACATCGCGTTGATCACGATAGAATAATTTTCGCCCTTTCCTAAAGCAAAAATGGCTGCCACAGCACCCACAATCTGGAATAAAGCCGCTCCCGGAGCGTGCGTTACTTCAAGTTTTACCGCCGAGGAAATATACTCGCCACAATCCCAAAAACTGAAATTCGGTTCTATGGTGGACAAGTACGTGAAAAATGCAATGACGAAAACAACCCATCCGAGAACGGTGTTCCATTGCTTAAAAGTCCAATTTTTCATAGTATTAAATCAATTATGCGAAAATAAGGCTTTTATATGATTTTAGACGGTTTTTAACAAAATTTAAAGATTTTGGCTCGCTTTTTGAAAAGTTTCATCTTTAGATAGTAACAGAAAACAATTTTTTATCTATTTTAGAGGTTAGAAATCAAACAAAAGTTTAGAAATAAATTTATTTTTTTGTATTTTTGCCGTCAGATTTTTATTGAAAAATAACAAATAATGAGTAATGTTTACGATAATATACTTGGCCTAATAGGAAATACTCCTATGGTGAAGCTTAACACTGTGACGAAAGATATTCCTGCAACCGTTTATGCCAAGTTAGAATCATATAATCCTGGACATTCCACAAAAGATAGAATCGCACTTCATATTATAGAAAACGCTGAGAAAAAAGGTTTATTAAAAGAAGATTCCGTAGTGGTAGAAACTACTTCAGGAAATACAGGATTCTCTATTGCCATGGTTTGTATCATCAAGGGATATAAATGTATTCTTGCGGTAAGTGACAAGACCAAGCCTGAAAAAATAGCCTACCTAAAGGCTTTAGGAGCTACTGTTTATATCTGTCCCGCGAATGTTCCCGCAGATGATCCGAGATCTTATTATGAAGTAGCCAAAAGAATTGCTTCAGAAACTCCAAATTCCGTTTATATCAACCAATATTTCAACGAGTTGAATATTGATGCACATTACCAGACCACAGGTCCTGAAATCTGGGAACAGACTCAGGGAAAAGTAACTCACTTGTTTGCGTGTACAGGAACCGGAGGAACTCTGTCAGGTTCAGCAAAATTTTTAAAAGAGAAAAATCCGGATATTAAAATCATTGGTGTGGATGCAGACGGATCTATCCTGAAAAGCTACCACGAAACCGGAGAAATCCACAAAGAAGATGTTCATCCTTATCAGATTGAAGGAATGGGAAAAAATTTAATTCCTTCTGCCCTTCTTTTCGACAAAGTAGATGAATTTGTAAGAGTAAATGACGAAATGTCTGCTTACAGAACCCGTGAAATCGCTTTAAAAGAGGCAATTATGGGAGGATATACTACAGGAGCTGTTACACAGGCTTTAATGCAATATGCGCAATCTCATGAATTTTCTGAAAATGACCTGATTGTGTTGATTTATCCTGATCACGGTTCAAGATATATTACTAAAGTATACAGTGATAAATGGATGGCTGAACAGGGGTTTGTAAACAACTGTGTACACAACTACGATGAAGTTTTTAAAACTGAATTCATTAAATAAGGACGAAAAATTTATACAAATCAAGCCTTTTTGTGATTACAAAAGGCTTTTTTACTTAAAATATTAATAAAATGTTGGATATTTTTGACAGAATAAAAGAAAATCCAGGACCTCTTGGACAATTTGCAGATTATGGTGAAGGGTATTTCATTTTCCCCAGATTAGAAGGACCTATCGGACCGAGAATGCAGTTTCAGGGAAGAGAAGTTATTTTCTGGAGTGCTAATGATTATTTAGGAATGTGTAATCATCCTGAAGTTCTGGAGGCTGATGCAAAAGCGGCTGCAGAATTCGGAATGTTTTATCCGATGGGTGCAAGAGCAATGTCGGGAGAAACTGAGCAGCATTTGCAATTGGAAAGAGAACTGGCTGATTTTGTTCAGAAAGAATCTGCATATTTATTAAATTTCGGTTATCAGGGAATGGTTTCTACCATTGATGCTTTGGTAGGAAGAAATGATGTAATTGTTTATGATGTTGATTCTCACGCTTGTATCGTAGACGGTGTAAGACTTCACGCAGGAAAAAGATTTACGTACAGACACAACGATATTGCAAGTCTTGAAAAAAACCTTGAAAGAGCAACCAAAGTAGCGCAAGAAACAGGAGGAGGAATTTTAGTGATTACCGAAGGTGTTTTCGGAATGAGAGGACAGCAAGGTAAATTAAAAGAAATCTGTGAATTAAAATCAAAATACAAATTCAGACTTTTAGTTGATGATGCACACGGATTTGGAACACTTGGAAAAACAGGAGCCGGAGCCGGTGAAGAACAGGGTTGTCAGGATCAGATTGATGTTTACTTCTCTACTTTTGCCAAATCTATGGCAGGTTTTGGAGCATTCATCGCGGGTGATAAAGAAATTATCAGATATCTGAAATTCAATTTAAGATCTCAGATTTTTGCTAAATCTTTAACAATGCCAATGGTAATCGGAGGTTTAAAAAGACTGGAACTGTTGAGAACAAGACCGGAAATCAAAGCAAAACTTTGGGAAAATACTTACAAATTACAGAATGGTCTTAAAGAAAGAGGCTTTAACATTGGAGATACAAATACTTGTGTAACTCCGGTGATGATGCAGGGAACTCCGGTGGAAGCAACCCTTTTGGTAAAAGATTTGAGAGAAATCTACGGGATCTTTACTTCGGTAGTGGTATATCCTGTAATTCCGAAAGGAATGATTTTATTAAGATTAATTCCTACAGCTTCTCACACCGATGCTGAAATTAATGAAACCCTGGCTGCGTTTGAAGCTATTCACGATAAATTGGTAAGTGGTTATTACAAAGAACAGGAACAAAAACTGTTGGCAGAACAAGGTTTAAGTTTCAAAGAAATTTAATCTGAATATAAAATAAATTTAAGAACCACTGACATTCGATCAGTGGTTTTTGTTTTAAAACCTATCATAAATTTTCAGAATCTGAATATTTAAAATAACTTTGCAAAAATTTTCTCTTGAAAGATCTACTTCTCATTACTCCGCCTTTCACTCAGCTCAACACGCCTTATCCTGCAACAGCTTATATTAAAGGTTTTCTAAATACCAAAAATATTTCCAGCTTTCAGACAGATTTGGGAATTGAGGTCATTTTGGAATTATTTTCGAAAGACGGACTTCAGAAGATTTTTAATCAGAAAACTGATTTTCAGACTCTTTCAGAAAATGCTCAAAGAATTTACGTTTTAAAAGAAGAATATATCAAAACGATCGATCAGGTTATTGCTTTTCTGCAGGGTAAAACCCCAACGTTGGCAAGACAAATCTGTTCGATGAACTTTCTTCCGGAAGCCTCCCGATTCAATCAGCTTGATGACATGGAATTTGCTTTCGGAAATATGGGACTTCAGGATAAAGCCAAACATTTGGCAACTTTGTATTTAGAAGATCTTTCGGATTATATTGTTGAAAATATTGATCCTGATTTTGGATTCAGCCGTTATGCGGAAAGATTAGGAAAAAGTGCCAATTCTTTTGATGAACTTTATTCTAAAATTTGCGGCGAAGCTACTTTTATAGATGATTTTACTTTAAAGATTCTTCAGGAAAAATTAGAGCTTGTTCAGCCAAAACTGATTTGTTTTTCCATTCCTTTTCCCGGAAATTTATATTCTGCTTTTCGTTGCGCGAAATATATCAAAAAAAATTATCCGCACATTAAAACTGCAATGGGCGGCGGATTTCCGAATACTGAATTAAGAGAATTAAAAGATAAAAGAGTTTTTGAGTTTTTTGATTTTATTACTTTGGATGATGGAGAGCTTCCAATTGAATTGCTTTATGAAAATATTTGTCATTCTGAACAAAGTGAAGAATCTCAGTTTAAAAGAACTTTTTTACTTGAAAACGGAGAAGTTACTTATAAAAATAATTCCACAAGACACGATTATAAGCAAGCCGATATCGGAACTCCCGATTATTCTGATTTACAATTGGATCAATATATTTCTGTAATTGAAATTGCCAATCCGATGCACAGTTTATGGAGCGACGGAAGATGGAATAAGCTCACAATGGCACATGGATGTTATTGGGGAAAGTGTATTTTTTGCGATATTTCTTTAGATTATATTAAAATTTACGAACCGATTTTAGCTAAAATTCTGGTTGACAGAATGGAAGAGTTGATCCGGACAACTGGAGAAACAGGATTTCATTTTGTAGATGAAGCGGCTCCTCCTGCATTGATGCGTGAAGTTGCTTTAGAAATCTTACGAAGAAATTTGGTCGTAACGTGGTGGACTAATATTCGTTTTGAAAAAAGTTTCACCAAAGATCTGTGTTTTCTTTTAAAACTTTCCGGTTGTGTTGCCGTTTCAGGTGGATTGGAAGTTGCAAGTGACCGTCTGCTGAAATTGATTGATAAAGGAATTTCTGTAGAACAGGTTGCGAAAGTAACAAGAAATTTTACAGAAGCAGGAATCATGATCCATGCCTATTTGATGTATGGCTACCCTACTCAAACTATTCAGGAAACAGTAGATTCTTTGGAAATGGTTCGTCAGCTTTTCGAGATGGGAATTTTACAAAGTGGATTCTGGCATCAGTTTGCGATGACGGCGCATTCACCTGTGGGTTTACATCCTGAAGAATTTGGCGTTACTCCGATTAAGCAGGAAATTCTGTTTGCCAACAACGATGTTGATTTTACAGACAAAACCGGAATCGATCATGGAAAGTTCAGCTTTGGTTTAAAAAAATCTCTGTTCAATTATATGCACGGAATCAATTTCGAACTTCCTCTTCAGGAATGGTTTGATTTTAAAATTCCGAGAACAACCGTTCATCCGGATTACATTCATGACTGTCTTCTGGAAGATGATGATTTTATTTTTAAAGAAAATTCTAAAGTTCTATTTTTAGCTAAAAACGTAATCGCTGAGAATCGCGTAAAAAATAAAAAGAAATATATTTATGCGTACACGAAAATTACAGTACACTTAAGAACCAATGTCATAAGTGTAGATTTGGAGCAGGAACACGCAGAATGGCTTATGAAAATGTTTGGTGAACATCCAATTGAAAATTTTAAAAAGCCAACTCTGCAACAATTGAAAACTCAATTCGAAGAAAATTTTGAAGATTTTGAATTATTCTGGTTTTCTAAACCGATGCAGCAATTGAAAGAGAACGGAGTGATTTTGAGTTTGTAGATTAAAAAAATCTCAGGCTTAAATTATTTACAAGTTCTAACCAGAAAAATGAAATAGGAAAAGCTTCAAAATATCTGAAGCTTTTTTAAGTTTTGGCTAAAGCCAATTGAATTTATATCAATAGAAACGGGCTAAAGCCCGTTTCTATTGATAATTTTTATTTTTGAACACCGTCTTTTGTGACTTCACCCACAATTACTTTTTCCTGAATTTTAATAAAATTAGGATCCATTATTGCCATTCTTTCGGCAATTGCTTTGTAGGTTGGGAATTTTAAAATCGATGCTCTTCCGGACATTTCTCGGTACAGAGTAAAGGTTTTTCCTCCCGCAGATTTAATCTGTTTTGTTGTTGTGATGTATTTTCCGATGTATTTGCTGTTGGCATCATAAATTTCAATATCAACAAATGTTTTATCCGTAACCGTGTCATCGGAACCAAAACTTGCAGGTAAATTGGTAAAATAACCCACTGGTTTTCCGTTACTTAAAATTTCGCCTACATTATTGACGGTAATATTTAATTTATCAATTTTAGTTCGGATGGTATAAGCATCTTTTGTTTTGGTATCAAGCTTCCTTTTAGGTGAATTTTTAAAAAGCTCGTCTAGGTTTTTGATGTTGATCCCTCTTTCATCAATGATTTTCAGACTTTTAACACAGGTGTAAGCTGCTGATTTTTCTTCCCCTGAAAATGCAGATGGCGAAATATAGTCCAGATCGAGCGTTTTGTCCTGATTATAAATTCTTTTTAGCTTAATGTAACTGTCGCGTACAGAATCAACCACACTTTTATCTACAAATTCTATTGTATAAATTGGAGTTTCTTTAAGATCCATAAAAGTATATATTCCACTTTTATAGGACAGTTTTGCGACATGAATTCCTTCAAGATCCACAATTCCTCTTTTAATTTTAACCGTCTGAGCATTGAAAAGCAACCCGAAAACTGAAAATAAAATAATTAAAAATCCCTTCATAAAACCAAATTCATACAAAAATAAAAAAAGTGTAACGAATTGTTACACTTTCTTGAAAATATATTTAGCTTTTCATTTAATTATTCACAAAGGATAATTCCTTTATTATGATTAAATTCTACAACACCGCTTTTGATAGGATAAGAAAAAACTGAATCTTTCTCATTTTCTTTCGTAAAGTATTTGGAATAGGCTTCATCAATAGATTTAGCATACAATTTTACTTTACCACCGATTAAAGAAGAAACGATTCCTGCGTGGTTTTGCATGATGTGGAATTCACCATTTTTTCCAGGCAGTAATACTGAGTCTACTTCTCCTTCAAAAACTACGTATTCTGGTGTTAAAATTTTTATATTCATTTTTATGAAATTATAGATTATAGATTTTAAATTATAAATTATTGAAATTCAATCTAAAATCTAAAATTTAACATTTAAAATTTCTTAAGCGTTATCAGCTAACATTTTTTGTCCTGCTTCGATTGCTTCTTCGATAGTTCCTTTCAGGTTGAAAGCAGCTTCCGGTAAGTGATCCAATTCACCATCAATGATCATGTTGAATCCTTTGATGGTATCTTTGATGTCTACCAAAGATCCAGGAATACCTGTAAACTGTTCTGCTACGTGGAAAGGCTGAGAAAGGAATCTCTGAACTTTTCTTGCACGGTAAACAACAGATTTGTCTTCTTCAGAAAGTTCTTCCATACCAAGAATCGCGATGATATCCTGAAGCGCTTTGTATCTCTGAAGAATTTCTTTTACTCTCTGTGCACAGTTATAATGTTCTTCCCCGATAATCTCAGGAGCCAGAATTCTTGAAGTAGAAGCCAATGGATCTACCGCAGGATAAATACCCAATGAAGCAATTTTTCTGTCTAGTACCGTTGTGGCATCCAAGTGAGCAAACGTAGTTGCAGGAGCTGGGTCAGTTAAGTCATCCGCAGGTACATAAACCGCCTGTACTGAAGTAATTGAACCATTTTTAGTAGAAGTAATTCTTTCCTGCATCGCTCCCATCTCAGAAGCTAGTGTCGGTTGGTAACCTACCGCAGATGGCATACGACCTAAAAGTGCAGATACCTCAGAACCAGCCTGTGTAAAACGGAAGATATTGTCTACGAAGAAAAGTACGTCTCTACCCTGTCCGCTTTCTCCACCGTCTCTGTAGTACTCAGCTAATGTAAGACCCGAAAGTGCTACTCTCGCTCTTGCACCAGGTGGCTCGTTCATCTGCCCGAAAACGAATGCTGCTTTAGAATCTTTCATTACTTCTAAATCTACTTTAGAAAGATCCCAACCTCCGTTTTCCATAGAGTGCATGAAATCGTCACCATACTTGATGATTCCGGATTCCAACATCTCTCTCAAAAGGTCATTTCCTTCTCTCGTTCTTTCACCTACTCCGGCAAAAACTGAAAGACCTCCGTGTCCTTTTGCAATATTGTTAATCAACTCCTGAATCAATACGGTTTTACCTACACCTGCACCACCGAACAAACCAATTTTACCTCCTTTTGCGTAAGGCTCGATAAGGTCGATTACTTTGATACCTGTAAATAAAACTTCCGCAGAAGTTGAAAGCTGATCAAATTTTGGAGCTGGTCTGTGAATTGGCAGACCACCTTCGTTAGATATATTTTGAAGTCCGTCGATAGCATCACCAACAACGTTGAATAGTCTTCCGTTTACTGCCTCACCGATTGGCATCATAATAGGATTTCCGTATCCGATTACGTCCTGCCCTCTTTTAAGACCGTCAGTAGCGTCCATTGCGATACATCTTACTGTATCTTCGCCAATATGCTGTTCTACCTCTAAAACTACTTTTTCACCGTTTTCTTTTGTAATTTCTAACGCATCATAGATCGCTGGAACTGCTTCCACATCACTGAAGACAACGTCGATTACCGGACCAATAATTTGAGAAATTTTACCTTTAATTTGGTTTGCCATTGCTAAATTTTTTCTTGGTGCAAATATAATGATTCTTCATAAACCTGCAATTGGTAAAAAACAGATTTTTATCATATCTTTTTATAAGTCTAAAAAACTGTTCGTTTAGCAATATACCAATAAGTATAGATTAAAATATTGGCAAACTGTTATATTGATACATTGTTACATTATTTCCTATATTTGCAGTCAAAATTTTTCCGGTTTGAAAGTTTTCAAAAATTTTAAAGATTATACCTCTCAGAAGCCATTAGCGCTATCTTTGGGAATGTTCGACGGGGTTCATCTTGGGCATAAAAGTATTATTGATGAATTAATTAACGTAGGTTCACAGAACGATCTGGAAACCGCTGTCCTTACTTTCTGGCCGCATCCGAGATTTGTTTTTAACCCTGATGAAAATCTTAAACTTCTGAATACGTTGGAAGAAAAAAAATTTCTGATGGAAAAATACAACATCGAAAATTTATTTCTAAAGGAATTTGATGAGGAATTCAGAAATTTAATGGGAGAAGAATTTGTACGCCAGATTTTAATTGAGAAACTGAATGTAAAATATCTGATTATCGGTTACGACCATTCATTCGGAAAAAATAAAAGTGGCAATTTTGAACTGCTTCAGAAACTTTCAAAAGAGTTGGATTTTGAAGTTGAACAGATGGAAGCCATTAATATTCACGAGAATAACATCAGTTCTACAAAAATCCGCAATGCACTTTCAGCAGGAAATATTAAAGAAGCTAATGAAATGTTGGGATACTCCTACTCTGTTTCCGGCACTGTTGTTCACGGGAAGAAGATCGGAAGAACAATCGGTTATCCTACCGCCAATATCGAAACGGAATCCATTAAACTTTTGCCTAAAAAAGGAGCTTATATTGTTGAAGTTTTTGTAAAAAACCAACAGCATAAAGGAATGTTGAGCGTTGGAACCAACCCGACCGTAAATGGCGAAAAACTTACTGTGGAAGTTTATATTCTTGATTTTGAAGGAGATATTTATGATGAAGAAATTACCGTAAAATTCAGAGATTTTCTTCACGATGAAATTAAATTTGAAGGGCTTGAAAAATTAATTGAAAGACTTGATGATGATAAAAGATTAACGCAAGAGTATAATTTTTAACTGTTTAAAATTTCTTCTTTAACTTTTTTCGTCAAAGATTTAAAGACCAATTCATACGACTGATCGATCATTTTCAGAATTAAATCTTTTCTTAAACCGTCGATAACCACAGAGTTCCAATGGGTTTTGTTCATGTGATAAGCGCCCGTAATCTGAGGATGCTGCTCGCGAAGTTCTGCGCTCCATTCCGGATCGGTTTTTACATTGATTCCGAGAGGCTGTCTTTCAAGACCCATCAATAAAAATACTTTCGTTCCTACTTTTAGTACAAGTGTTTCATTATCAAAAGGAAAACTTTCGGTTACTCCTTTTTTCGATAAACAATAGTCCAGAATTTCGTTAGCGTCCATGCAGATTGGTTTAAAAATTGAGAGTTCAATATTATTAAAATTTTGTAAATTTAGTAGGGAAATTCTTCAATTATTAATTAAAATCAAATTCTTTATGAAAGCTTTAGTTATCGGCGCAACAGGTGCTACAGGAAAAGACCTTGTAAATCAGTTACTTCAGGATAAAGATTTTGAAGAAGTAAATATTTTTGTGAGAAAACCTCTTGAAATTGAAAATGATAAATTAAAAGTGCATATCGTCAACTTTGAAAAACCTGAAGAATGGAAAAGTGAAGTAAAAGGTGATGTTGCATTTTCCTGTCTCGGAACAACTCTAAAAGCTGCCGGAAGCAAGGAAGCACAGAGAAAAGTAGATTTTGATTACCAGTACGAATTTGCAAAAGCTGCCAAAGAAAATAATGTAGACGATTATATTCTGGTTTCTGCTTACGGAGCGAATCCCCAATCTAAAATTTTCTATTCTAAAATGAAAGGTGAACTGGAAGATGCTGTAAAACAGCTCCATTTCAATAAAATAACCATTTTCAAACCGGGAATGCTGGAAAGAAAAGATTCCGACAGAACGGGAGAAGTTTTGGGAAGCCGTATTATTAAATTTGCCAATAAACTAGGACTGTTAGAAAGTCAGAAACCTTTACCTACAGATGTTTTGGCAAAAGCAATGATTAATTCTTCCAAGATTAAAAGCAATGGATATTCCAGTATAAAATTGGGAAATATTTTTTGTTTTGCGGAGAAGAGTAATGATTAACTTTTGATTTCGACTCTATTTAACTATATTTTAACCAAATAGAGCCGAATACATTTTGAATCAGTTATACAAATTAACCAAACTCTGAATTTAACTTTTTTCTGATTTTCGGAACTATCACTTTATCTTTTACCTTATCATAAGTTTTTTGAGCTTTTTTGATAAGTTTTTCATCATTTTTACTTTTGCCTACTTTTATCAGTGCAAGTGCATATAAAGAAAGATATCCGTCATCTTTTTTATATGTTGAGTAAACGTCTTCAAGATATGGTAAAGCTACATCGTAGTTTTCTTTTAAGGTGTACAACATTCCGTACATATAAATAAGATCATCTTTAATTTTTCCTGAAGTATTGTATAAATTTTCGGCTTGCTTCAGATTTTTTAACCCATTATCATAGTCTCCCATGACAATAGAAGTATTATCAATTCCGTAATAGCCTTCAGGATTCTCGGGGAAATATTTTATTATTTCCTCATACTTTTGTCTAGCCTTATCCACCTTTCCGAATTTCATAAATTCTATGGCTAAATTCTGTTTGAAAATCGGAGCCTTATTTTGAGCGAGGCTATCTGCAACATAATATAAAGCAAGTGCTTCTTTGTGCATTTCCTGCAGTCTGAAAAAATATCCAGCCATAAAATAAGCATCACAGTATTTAGGATCTTTTTCTATTATTTTCAGAAGTAATGCCGTGATTCCTCCATAATACTGAGGGTATTTTAATCCTAAAAAAGCGGTCTCAAAGTTTTTTTTAGAATCTGCATGTTCCGGAGTGCAGTAATTCATTTTACCGGAAAAATAAAAATCCTGTGAAAATGTTTTAACTGAAAAAATCAGAATAAAAATGGTTAGTAGTTTTTTCATAAATTTTAAAAATAAAAAAAGTGGATCAAAATCCACTTTACAAAAATATATTTTTTTGATATTATTTCAAATACTTAGTAATCGCTTCGTCCGTTGGTTTTGTTGTACTTACGAAAGAATCGATTAGTTTTCCGTTTTCATCTACCAAAAATTTAGTAAAATTCCAAAGGATCGTTGTATTTTTTACTCCGTTTAAATCTTTTTCAGTTAAATATTGGAAGATTGGAGCAGTGTCACTTCCTTTTACTGAAACTTTAGCAGCCATCGGGAAAGTTACTCCGTAATTTTTCTGGCAGAAAGCTCCGATTTCTTTATTGCTTCCCGGTTCCTGACCTCCAAAATTGTTAGCAGGAAATCCTACCACTACCAATTTGTCTTTATACTCTTCAGCAACTTTTTCAAGATCAGCATATTGAGGAGTGAATCCACATTCTGAAGCGGTATTTACAATAAGGATTTTCTTTCCTTTAAAATCTGCAAAGTTAATCTGCTTTCCTTCTTCCAAGGCATCAACCTTAAAATCGTATATAGATTTTCCCATAAGTTCTTTGGTTTTGGCTTTAGATTCTTCACTTTTTTTCTGAGCGCAGCTGTTGAAAAATGCAACAACTGATAAGAACATTAAAAATAACTTTTTCATAACTCAATTTTATTATCTGATTTAAAATTTAAATGTATTGGCAGGAAATACCTTATTAATATCAATCCTGTTGATGAGCATTACGTAATCTCCGTCTTTCTTTGCACTGGAAGATTCTATCCTGAAAGGCATGGATAAATTTCCGACTTTTTTATAATCTGAATACGATAAAGTTTCATCTTTTTTTACTTCTTTCAGCAACATATAGTTTTTTGTGTCAAAATAATAGATGTTTTTGTTAACATTTTTCGTTAATTCCACTTTATGACAGTAAATATTTCCTACCACTTCTTTGCCTAAATATTTCGCCTCAAAACCTTTATTTTCCCAGTCTATGAAATCATTATCAAAGCTTTCTGCGACATATCCTGCATATTCCTGAACTTTGTTGGTCGCATAATTCATGGCATATCCTTTTGATCCGTCGTAGCCTTCAATGGCTGTATCTTTTCCGCTAATGGTAATGACGGTTTTGGTAAGATTCGGACGCTGCTGATAAATTTTGATAGGATATTCATCCTTGATTCCCAGAATAACTCTTCCCTGCAGCAATACTGAATTTAATAGTTTCCAATTGGTTAATCCTCCGGATAATTCAATGTTTTTATCAATAATTTCTTTGGCGGTCTGCGCAAAAAAGGACTGTGAAATAATCAGGACGAATACTAAAAGTAACTTCTTCATTAATTTTATTTTATCAATTCAAATATAAGGCTTTTTTAATTTGAAAAATTGAAAATGAAGCAATTTGAAAATGTGAATTACATCACGCTTTTAAATTAATCTTCTTGCTTTTTCAAGATCTTCCGGCGTATCTATTCCTACGCCAACGAAATTGGTTTCTATCATCTTGATTTTCATACCATATTCGAGATAGCGGATGCATTCTATCTTTTCTGAAATCTCCAAAGGTTTCATTTCCAGTTTTGAGAACTGGATCAAAGCGTGCTTTCTGAAGGCATAGACCCCAATATGTTTGAAATAATCAACATTATACGAAATTTCACGGTGGAAAGGAATCACAGAACGGCTGAAATACAGTGCAAAACCATTGTTGTCGGTAATTACTTTTACGTTATTCGGATTTTCAATCTCTTCTTTTTCAGTGAGTTTTATTTTCAATGAAGCCAAAGAAATCTCCTGATTGTCATCCTGATGAAAAACTTCAATTAATTGTTGTAAAGGTTCTAATTTTAAAAAAGGTTCATCTCCCTGAACATTGATCACAATATCACAGTCGATATTCTGCACCGCTTCGGCAATACGGTCGCTTCCGGTTTCATGTTGACCGGTCATTACGGCTTTTCCACCATTCTGAATGATTTCATCAAAAATAATTTCAGAATCTGTTGCCACAAAAACTTCATCAAAAAGACCTGTTTCTACAACATTCTGATAAGTGGTTGTGATAACGGTTTTATCTCCAAGCAACTGCATCAGTTTCGCCGGAAAACGGCTTGCTTCGTATCGTGCGGGAATAACTGCGATAATTTTCATTGATATTGTGATAAATTTAGTTTAAGTAATTAGCTAAAAAAATAATTCCGTAGATCCATGAAATGTAAAGAAACGAATAAAAAAATCCGAAACCGAAACTTTTCAAAAGATTTCCTCTGCAATGTTTTGAATTTTTAAATACCAACCGCAAAGCACGGAAAAAAATCCAGTACAGCATGGCTGCAAACAGTAGAATAACAACCCAGAAAAAGACCCCCAGAATATACAGGAGAAAAGTAAAAAGAACGGTAATAATTAACCACAAAATAATCGAAAGAATAATTCCCCCTATTCCATCGCCGACATCAGGCGGATCGAATTCAAACCCATCCAGTAAGGGCATTTTATCTGCTGCCGTCTTTACTCTTTTTTTATTCAGAATATTTCCCACATTTTCTTTAAGCTTCAAGCCAAAATACAAACCTAAACTTATAAAAAGAAAAAAGGCAACGGCTAAAATTGAAGTTGATAAAATAGAGTTCTGAAACAAAGATCTGTGAGAACCAACTCCGGAAATCCAGACACTTAAAACCACTAAAATAACAATTCCTAATGTGGAATAGCTCAAAAATTGAGTTTCGAGAAAGTATCTTTTAGGTAATCTCATTAAGGCTATAAGTCAAAAAAAGCTTCGCAAAGTATATTCACGAAGCTGTTTATTATATTTAATATTTTATTTTAAAGCGTTCAAAGCATTTTCCAGTTTTGGCATCATGACTTCAATTTCGTCGATTGCCAAACCTCCTACAGAAGCTCTGAACCAAGGTTCTGATTTTTCTTCCCCGAAAGCAGAGAAAGGAACCAAAGCAACACCTGCTTCATTGATTAAATAGAATACCAAATCTGAAGAGTTTTCAATTACTGTTCCGTCCGGTTTTGTTTTTCCTATATAATCTAATTTAATGGTAAGATAAAGCGCTCCCATTGGCTCGATGCTGTCAACAGAAAGTCCTTTTCCTTTCAAATCCTGAATTCCGCCGTGAAGAACTTTCAGGCTGGCTTCCAGTTTACCTTTAAAATCTTCAACAAATTCATTTACGTCCTCAGGATTTTCGTAATATTTTGCTGTTGCTTCCTGTTCTGGTTTTGGCGCCCAAGCTCCAACGTGCGTTAAAAGAGCTTTCATTTTGTCCATGATATGAACCGGACCAAATCCCCATCCTACACGAACTCCAGTAGCCGCAAGACATTTTGAAATACCGTCGATATACACCGTAAATTCTTTCATTTCAGGGAAAAGAGAAACCGGATCTACGTGTTCTGCCCCAAAAGTAAGGTTAGAATAAATCTGGTCGTACATTAAATATAGAGGCTTTTCGTCTTCACCTCTTTTCTTATTTTCCGCTAAAACCAGTTCGCAGATTTCTGCAAGCTGATCTTTTGTAAACATGGTTCCGGTAGGATTCAAAGGTGAACAAAGTGCCAATAAAACTGCTCCTTCCAGATGTGGTCTAAGATCATCTGCAGTCGGAAGGAAATTGTTTTCCGGAGTGGTTTTTACTTCTACGGCATTGGCAGAAGTAAGGTAAGCGTAATGATTATTGTTCCAGGACGGAATCGGATACACTACTTTATCCCCTTCGTCCACGATTGTTTTGTATACCGCATAGATCAAAGGTCTTGAACCTGCCGTAATTAAAATATCGTTGGGAGAATAATCTAAATTCCATCTGGTTTTTAAATCTTTGGAAACTTCTTTTCTTAAAGATAAAAGTCCGTTTGCTGGCGGATAATTTGTCAGATTATTCTGATATGCTTTCTGAATTTCTTCCTTCAATTTTGCCGGAATCGGATAAATATTAGAATTTAAATCACCAATCGTAAGATTCGCGATTTCTGCTCCTTTTGCCTTTAAATCATTTACTTCATTACCAATTTTTACAATTTCAGAACCAATCAGGTTCGCCGCTAATTTTGAAACTTTCACTTTATTTTATTTAAATTTATTTAATATTCTCTTCTAATATTTATTTTTCTTACAATTTCTTCTTCAGGAACTTTTGCATCCAGAAGGCTGATTAATTCTTTTGCCTTTTTAGCTACAGCAGAATTCGGATATTTCTTTATGATCCTATTGAATTCTTTCCTGTTTTCGTCATATATCGTTCCATCCAAAAACTCGTAAGTTGGTGTATTCTCCATACCGAATAAATAATCATACAAATAATTATTGTATATTTCTTTTACTCTGGAAATCAATGAACTTTTAGGATATTTTTTTATAAAATTTTCCCAGAAAACAGTTCTTTCTCCTAACTCTTTCCATGAAATTACCAATCCTGCATCCGCCGAATAAAGACCTTCGCTTTCTTTCGCTAACTGCCCGATATACGTATTATAATCCGGAGTTACTTTGTCTTTAAATACAGAAAAATAATGATCCGGCACCGAATGTATTTCGGTATATCCTTCTCCTACTTCTGTAAATTCAAGATCAGCTTTCTTCAGTTCGGCAATCAGTTTCTTTATATTTTCAGGAAACTTGTAACTGTTGCTTTCGGAATCATAATAATTCACATATTCTTCAAGGATCTTATTCAGACTTTCGCTTAAACAGTCTGTATATTTTTCACGAATCCTGATATAATCTTCGTATAATTTATCATTCTGTTCAGGTGAATTCTGAGTAATTTCTTTTTCAGTTTTCTGCTGATACCACTGAAAAGCTGAAATATAATCTTCCGTCTTGTTCTTGGAAGAACAGACAGTATCAATAGGCTTAAACGAATCCTCTTTTGTTTCTGCTTTTGAAACGGTGTTTTTTTCTATCTTTCCTACAGAAGTTTTTGGGGCTTCTTTTTTGCAGGAAAAAATAAAAATCAACAGAATAAAAGCCGCTAAAATTCTTTTTATCATGAAGATCGAATGAAATTAATCTAATTTCAAATCCTTTCTTACTTCTTCTATTTTTGCTTCTAAAGATTTCAATTTATCTCTGAAATCTGCTTCAGAAGTAATAGAATCTTTTACAGAAATATAAAATTTAATCTTCGGTTCTGTTCCGGAAGGTCTTACGCAGACTTTGGTTCCGTCCTGAGTGTAATAAATCAATACATTCGATTTCGGAATATCGTTCATTACTTGCTTCTCACCTTTTGAAACAATGAAATTAGTCTGTTCTTTAAAGTCTTTTACCTCTTCAACCAATGAACCAGCCAATTCTTTTGGAGGATTTTCACGGAAGTTTTTCATCATATTCTGGATTTCTTCTGCTCCGTCTCTTCCTTTTCTTACCAGATTTACCAATCCTTCATAATACATTCCCAATTCCTGATAAATTTCAATCATGTATTGATACATCGTTCTTCCGTTGGCTTTACACCACGCTGCAATTTCGCAGGCTAAAACAATACTTCCGCAAGAATCTTTATCACGAACGAAGTCTCCCGTCATGAAACCGAAACTTTCTTCACCACCGCAAACGAATTTTTCTTTTCCTTCGAAATCACGGATCATTTTTCCGATCCATTTAAATCCGGTTAGTCCAACTTTACAGTCAACACCGAATTTCTGTGCAATATCAAAGAAAATATCTGAAGTTACAATGGTAGAACCGATGAATTCTTTTCCGGTGATTCTATCCTGCTTTCTCCATTCGTTTAAAATATAATACGTAAGGATCGTATTGGTCTGATTTCCATTTAACAATTCAATTTCACCGTCAAGATTTCTTACTGCAATTCCCAGTCTGTCACCATCCGGATCTGTTCCGATCACGATGTCTGCATTGGTAATTTTTGCCAGATCCATTGCCATTTCCAAAGCGGCCGGTTCTTCAGGATTTGGAGAGTCTACCGTTGGGAAATTTCCGCTTGGGATCATTTGTTCTCTTACCAGATCAATTTTTTTGAATCCTGCTTTTTCCAATGCTTTCGGAACGGTTGTATAAGTTGTTCCGTGGATGGATGTGAAAACGATGTTTAAATTTTCTTTTCCAACATTCTGATAGGTAGAATTTTCGATACATGCATCAATATACACATCATCCTGCTCTTCCCCGATCCATTCGATTAAATCATCATTTCCGTTGAATTTAATATCTTCAAATTTTGTAGAATAAACTTCATTGATGATTGCTTCATCATGTGGCGGAACAATCTGCGCACCGTCGTTCCAGTATACTTTGTAACCGTTGTATTCCGGCGGGTTGTGGGAAGCCGTTAAAACAATTCCTCCGTGACATTTTTTATTTCTCACGGTAAATGACAATTCAGGAGTCGGTCTGTGATCCTTGAAAAGCAAGACTTTAATTCCGTTTGCCGTTAAAACATCAGCCACCAGTTTTCCGAATTCTTTCGAGTTATTTCTTACGTCATAAGCAATTGCCACTTTAATTTCTTCTCCCTGAAACTGCTTTAACATATAATTGGCAAGTCCCTGTGTTGCCTGACCTAATGTATATTTATTTAAACGGTTGGTTCCGACACCCATAATTCCCCTCATTCCTCCTGTTCCGAATTCCAGTTCTCTGTAAAAAGAGTCTTCCAGATCAGGCGAATTGCTGTCGATTAATTCCTGAACAGCGTTTCTTGTTTCCTCATCAAATGTTTCGCCCAACCAAAGTTTTGCTTTTTCTAATGTTGTCATATTTGTATGTTTTTTTAGCTGGATGCTGGAAGTTAGAAGCCGGAAGTCTATTTCCAGCATAAGCTTTCCAGCATTTATTATTCTTTTATTTGGTTTCTAAAAGCTATTATCTGATTCATAAGATTATAGCTCTCATTGTATAATTTATTAAAATCCTCTTCTGAAATATAATTTCTATTCTTTGCTTTATAAAGGCAGGTTACAATTTCTGCTAAAGAACGAATTGAATATCCTAAAAATTTTCTGAACTCTGCTTTAGACTGTAAAATACTCCCTTCAGAAATATTTAATGCAACTGAATCAGAAGCTCTTCTGATTTGAGAAGTTAAATTAAAGGCTTCGTCTTTAGGAAATTGCAAAGTAAGCTAAAAAATACTTTCTCCAAACTCCATTGATTTTTGCCAAATAATTAACTTTTCAAATTTAAAACTCATTTGTATTATGTTGATTAACAGATTGAAAAATTCAAATCCTCTAAACTTCCATCATCCAGCCTCCAACTTCCTAATTAGTCTAATTTCTTATTTTCCACTCTCGTACTTTTATCAATTTTAAACGCCCTAATCGGATCATTATAATACACAAATTTTGCTGTATTCTGAATATGTCCTTTTAAGGAATCTTTTACATTCACTTCGGCGTAATTTCCGTTTTTAGAATCGATATTCAGGTTTTCAATTTTCCAGTAAGGAGCGATTAAACTTGCTGTATCAGATACTTTAATGACAGCATCTTTGGTTTGCCCCAGAAAATTGGCTCTGCTTCGGTTCATCATTTCCACTTCTACTCTTCTTGTATTTACCGAACCCATAAATGTAGCATAATTTTTTAAATTAAGCTTAAAATTATCGGTCTTAATTTCGCTTGAAATGTTCATTTCTACAGAATCCGAAGCGGTAACTTTTTCAAGATTGTATTTTGAATAGATCGTTACATTATAAAAATCAACTCCTTTTGTTCCTCGTTTTTCTTTGATGGTTAAGGTTTTATCTTTTACATCCACCTCAAGATTATCGGCGACATTAGGATAGGTTTCGATTTCTATAAAATTTTTGTTTCCCCTTGCGTAAAAAACACGGAATTTCCCTTCCAGATCAAGGTTTACAAATTCTGAAACATCTACGTCCTTCCTTTCAATATTTCCTTTCGGAGAAACTTTTCCGCAGGAAACCGCAGAAGCTATTATGATGATTAAAAATATTTTTTTCATTTTAAATTATAGGAATTTTTCAATAAACAACATTAAAAAAAGAACTTCTGAAAGAACTAATATATAAAATACGAGAAGTCTCCAAGCCAATCCTGCCCAAGAGTATTTTTTCCTGAATGCATTTATATAAACGAATGCAGGAAAGAAAATAAATGCAGTTTCCAAAACCCTGTCAATACCATCAGAAATTCCTGAAAGAGGTTTGTAAGTTCCCATGATACTGATGAGATCATCCGTGAGAAAAAAAACAAGAATCCCGATTAAACTTATAGTAGCAATTACAAAATGTTCTGCAAGATTAAATTTTATTTTTTTGAAGACAATCCACCCGTTACAGGCAAGAATAGGAATCAGAAGCAATAATGTTGCTTTTGAATATTTTGTGAAAAAATCTATGGTTTTAGAATCTTCTGCTTTTAGATCTATTTTAGCAGTATCAACATACAGATGAAAGGCTATAACGTTAAACCCAAAAAGAATAAGCAACAGCGAAATAAAATTATAATACCTTATTCTTTTTCCACTGATGTAATTGGTTGCGGTTATTCCGGGTTTTATTAAAATTTCTTTCAACGTATTCAAAAACCTTGCTTCGACATGCCATATAGAGCCTAAAACATCATTTTTAATGAATAAAACCGGGGTTATTCTTGCCGTGTCAGATTTCTGTCCGCAATGAGCACAATACTCATCGGAAACCGAATGACCACAGTTCAGACAACGCTTTTTATTCATATTGAATGATTACATCTATTTTTTCTGTTAAATTACTTCATCAATATTATAATTTTTATGTTCTCTGTTGGTTCTTATGATCATTTCACCTAAAAATCCTGCAATAAAAAGCAATGTTCCCATGATCATCATGGTTAAAGCGATAAAAAACCACGGATTATTGGTAATTAAATGACCATAAATTCCTCTTGCCACATCAATCAGCTTTGAAACACCCAGCCAAAGTGCAGAGAGAAAACCAAAGATAAACATTAAAGTTCCTACCGCTCCGAAGAAATGCATCGGTCTTCCTCCAAAACGACTTACAAACCAAAGCGTTACTAAATCCAGAAATCCTCTGATAAATCTTTCGGTTCCGAATTTTGAAGTTCCGTAAGGTCTCGCCTGATGCTGTACTTCTTTTTCTGTAATTCTTCTGAATCCTGCATTGGCAGCCAAAACAGGAATGTAACGGTGCATATCTCCGTAAACATCAATAGATTTTACGACCTGCTTTTTGTAAGCTTTCAGTCCGCAGTTGAAATCGTGAAGATAAACACCGGAGACTTTTCTGGCTGCCGCATTGAATAATTTCGACGGTACGTTTTTCGTCATTACATTATCGAAACGCTTCTTTTTCCAGCCGGAAACAATGTCGTAATTATCCTGAACAACCATATTGTATAATTCAGGGATTTCTTCCGGAAAATCCTGTAAATCAGCATCCATGGTGATGATGACATCGCCGTTTGTTCTTTCAAAAGCAGCATGAAGCGCCTGAGATTTTCCGTAATTTTTAGAAAATTTAATTCCGTGGATCTGAGGATGCTGTACTTTCAGATTCTCGATAATGCTCCACGAAAGATCCGTACTACCATCGTCTACAAACCAGATTTCATAAGATAAACTGTTTGATTTACAAACGTTATCAATCCTCGAAAAAAGCTCTTCCAGTGAGGCTTCCTCATTCAGTAACGGAATAACTATAGATAAATTCATTTAATTTTAATAAAAAATTATTCTTGGTTTTGTTCTTCCTGATAGATTGTTTTTGTTCTGAAAAACGCTCCGAAAAACACTGACAAAACTACGTAAAATATAAGAATTGCCGCAAAATATCCTGAAAAATGACTTGCAGTAAGCATATCTTTTCCTTTCACCGCCTCCGGAGAGAAGCTTGGAAGCCTTTCTTTGTACTTTTTATCTAGTTCATCAATGTCTTTCTGGTGCTTTAAAACTTTTCTTGCGGAATAATATTCTTTATCCATTTCCGCTTTCTGTCTTGTCACATACTGATAATTCAGCAGCTTTTTTGCATCTGTATCCACAAAATTTAAGAAAGCATAAATGCTGAAAATGGATAAAATTCCCCCGATAAACATGGGAACGAAAGCTCTTTTAAATGCTTCTTTAAAGCTCACCGTTCTATGGCTGCTCCAGTATGATTTTACCGACCAGAATGCGGCTCCCGCATACAGAATCGGCAAAACGAAAGCATTGGCTTTCAATGAAATATCAAAATAATTAACTCCTGAAAAGAAGTAATACACCACGAAAAAAACAATCATCGTAGCGCCAAACAGTAAAATTCCTAATGTGGAAGGGCTCTTCGTCATATCTAATTTTTTTGAAAATTTTTGAAAAATTATTGGTCTGAATTTCAGCAAACTACCTCTGCAAGCCAATTTTTTCCATTAATTTTCTTTAATAAAGTTTTGAGTTTTGCAAAATATTCCTACCTTTGCAACGGCAAGTCCTAAACAACCAGCTCCTGAGAATCCTCCAGGGTGGGAACGCAGCAAAGGTAATTGGTCGTAGCGGTGTGATTTAGGTAGCTTGCCATTTTTTATTGGTTTAAGTTGAAGAGAGGTAATTTGATAATTATCTTTTTTTGTTTTTATATACTTCAACATTTTGATTCTTGTTTTCAAATTACCTCCCAACATTTATTTAAAATTCGAACGTCTCTCCCAGTTTTGGTAAAACAAGTTCTACATTTTTATCTTCAAAATGCTTTAATGCACTTTCATGATTAATTTCAATAGCAGGGAAAGTATCAAAATGACATCCGATTACTTTTGGAGTTTTTAATAATTCTGATGCTGCAAATGCTGCCTTTCTCGGGCACATTGTGTAGTGACTTCCGATCGGAAGGATGGAAAGGTCTAAATTACCGTATAACCTTGGAAACAGCTCCATATCTGCCATTACTCCGGTATCTCCTGCCATATATAGGTTTTTACCTTCAGGAAGTCTGAAAATATAGCCTACAGGAACGCCGCCATAGCTTCCGTCCGGAAACGAACTTGTATGATGAGCCGGAACCATAGAAATTTTAAGATCATCGATTTTTGCTGATCCTCCTAAGTTGACATCGTCTGTATTTTTTGCATTTTTAAAGTATCCGCAGATTTCGGGAACTGCAATAAGTGTTGCTTCAGGATGATGCTGTAAAACTTCCTCTACATCCGCAATGTGATCTCCATGAGCGTGAGTCAATAAAATATAATCGATTTTCTGTGCAGAAATATCGAATCCTGACTCCGCCTTTTTATAGTTGTAGAATGGATCTGATAATATTGTTTTGTCTTTGTAGGTGAACAAAAAGCAATTTTGTCCTAAGTATTGTATTTTCATTTTAATTTATTTAAAAATTATATTTTGATTTAGTCTGAAATTGTTGAATTAAATAAAATCTGAAATATCATGAAGCCGGTAAGCATCAAGATAAAAATCTGGATAATAAGGAATTCCTTTATCAGCTTTATTTTTCCTGCTAAAAAAAGCACCGCCATAACCGCGTTTGCCAAAACAGCAATCAGGATTAAAAATGGCAGAAAGGCAATCTCTGAGAAAGACGCCCCATCCTGCATTTCATTAATTAAACTGTAAATTATAATGAATGCTGCTGCTACGGATAAACAGGAGGTAATTTTTAAAGCTGTCATATTATTATTTTAACCAAACAGATTAAGTCCTGCTGCGGTAAGAGCTGCAATCATAAAGGTCATGATTCCTACCTGTTTCAGGAAAGGATCCAGTTCTCTCGGATTTTTTACGGTCATAATCTTTCTTCTGATTTTCATTAAAGGAATCATTAAGATCATCACAATAAACACTTTGTAATTCTGCGTCTGGAAAAAACCATTGACTCCTAAGAACAACAAAATTAAGATCAGAGGAAGCTGTAAAAGAATTATTTCATAAATCATTGCATTTTTGAAACCGATTCTCAGTGCAAAGCTGTTTTTCCCTGATTGTTTATCGCTTTCGATGTCTCTCATATTGTTCAGGTTCAGAACAGCCATGCTCATCATTCCGATCGCCGTTCCGGGCAGTAACATATCCCAGCTGAACGATTTGGTAAACAGGAAATAACTTCCGCAGACAGAAACCAGACCGAAGAAAATAAATACAAAAATATCTCCCAATCCCATGTATCCGTAAGGCTTTTTACCCACCGTATAACCAATTGCCGCTAAAATGCTTAAGATTCCCAAACCGATGAATATGTAAAATTCATTCATATAATTGGGAATAAACGCCACATATAAAAGGGCTACTGTTGCTATAAATGATAAAACGGAGAAAAGAATAACTGCATTTCTCATCTGTTTTGCCGTAATTTTTCCTGAGGCTACTGCTCTTGCTTCTGCTTCTGTCGCTCTTTTGGCATCGGTTCCTTTTATTCCGTCTCCGTAATCATTGGCGTAGTTTGAAAGAATCTGGTATAATAAAGTTACGACTAATGCCAAAGCAAAAATTCTCCAGTCCCAGATTCCGCCTTCACCATAAAGCCTCCATTTTGCAATGAAAGCTCCCATAATAATTCCGCTGAGCGACAGCGGCAACGTTCTAAGCCTTGCGGCTTTTATCCAATCTTTCATATGTATAGGTAATGAGTAATTGGTAATAAGTAATGTTCTTATTGCTCATTACTCATTGCCAATTACTTATGTTAAGATATCCATTGATCGTCTCCGAAATTCGGTTTTCTTTTTTCGAGAAATGCGTTTCTTCCTTCTTTTGCTTCCTCCGTCATGTATGCTAAACGCGTTGCTTCACCTGCGAAAACCTGCTGCCCAACCATTCCGTCGTCTGTAAGGTTCATGGCAAATTTCAGCATTCTGATGGAAGTCGGAGATTTTGCAAGAATTTCCTGTGCCCATTCATAAGCTGTATCTTCCAGTTCTGCATGAGGAACCACTTTATTTACCATCCCCATTTCGAAAGCTTCCTGTGCTGAATAATTTCTGCCTAAAAAGAAAATTTCACGGGCTTTTTTCTGTCCTACCATTTTTGCAAGATAAGCAGATCCGTAACCACCGTCGAAACTGGTAACATCGGCATCAGTTTGTTTAAAAATTGCGTGTTCTTCACTCGCTAAAGTTAAATCGCAAACCACATGAAGCGAGTGTCCTCCACCAACAGCCCAACCCGGAACTACCGCGATTACGACTTTTGGCATAAAACGGATGAGACGCTGAACTTCAAGAATATTTAAACGGTGTCTTCCGTCTTCTCCTACATACCCTTGATGTCCTCTTGCTTTCTGATCTCCACCGCTGCAAAATGCCCAACCTCCGTCTTTCGGACTTGGCCCTTCTCCTGAAAGCAGGACAACTCCAATTTTCGGGTCTTCATAAGCGTCATAAAAAGCATCGTATAATTCTGAGGTTGTTTTTGGTCTGAAAGCGTTACGAACTTCCGGTCTGTTGAAAGCAATTCTCGCTACCCCATTACATTTTTTGTACGTAATATCTTCGTATTCTTTGGCGGTTTTCCACTCAATCATTTTTGTAAAAATTTTTCTCAAAGATACGGAATTGCAGAGAATTTTAACATTGATTTTTGATGATAATCGTTGGAATTTTGGTTCTAATATTAGCTGTTTTTATGCTTGAAATTATTTTAACCTGAGTTCGGGATAAGTCTTATTAAGCGCAACGTTAAACAAAGAGATTCAATTATCAGGAATTAAGCTTTTAAGATATACAAAGGCGTAAAACTTATCTAAGTAATACTATTTTTGTCTTTTTTAAATAAACGAAGTGCTTTTGTTTAGCTTACCAACTTTCAATAAGTAAAAAATCTTTTGTTTTTCTTTGCAATAAATTAGTATAATGCGATAAATCGACTATTTAAATTTATTTCTTATCCGAACTAAGGTTAATATTATATACTTTTTGGCTGAAAAAATTGAATAATGCTGAATATTTGGAAACTAAAATACAAAACCCGAATTTTTTTTTGAAGATTAAATTTGGGCAATAGAAACAGATTCTTCAATATACTTCGCTTCTTTCGGAATGACAGCTATCTAATACTACATTATTAAAGCAAGAAAATATTTGTTTCTACTGAATAAAAAAACCGAAACAAGGATGTTCCGGTTTATATTTAATTGTAAGTATCTGAAATTATTTAGCTGGCTGCTTTGCTGCCAATTCAGCTTCTTTAGCTTTCATTTCGTTATACTTGGCTGTATTTTTAGATGTATTGTACACATCCTTCATTACCTGAACAGCTGTAATATCGTTTGGTAATGCCTGAAGCCATTTTTCCCCGTAAGGAATTGCTTTTGTAAACCTTTCTTTTCTTGCTTCAATTAATTTTGTAGCATCGTCCGGTTTTGTTTTTCTTAATGCATTGATCTCAGATACAGCTTTTTCATCGTCTCCGATTACTGTGTATACTAAATTCTGATAAGCATTAGCGAAATCCGGCTTCAATTCAATTGCTTTCTGGAAAGATGCGATGGCTTCTGTTGACATTGCAGGATCTTTTGCCTGAAGAACTCCTAAATTGTACCAGTTGGTCGCATCATTAGGGTTTTTAGCCAATTGTTCCTTTAAATTTGCCATGAATTTTTCTGTATTTCCGGATGCATACAGTGCACTTCCCTGATATTCTTTCAGTTTTGAGCTGTTCGGAAATTTAGCCAGTCCTTTTTCAATTAATGCTAAAGCTTCATCGTTTTTCTTTGCATTGATTAATAAAGTGGCTAAAGTTTCATATAAATCCTGCTCAACACTTGGAGACTGTTCGGTTTTAAAATCTGAATAGTCTTTTGATGATGTTTTCTTTAATAATTCCCAGGTATTTTTATCATAACTGGCAACCTGACCTGTTTTGTTGTCTTTTGCCGTATAAGTTGTTTCAACACCTGTATAACCGGAACTGATCAAATCTGTATATATTTTTGTAGCCTGAGGAATATCGTTTGCTAACGCATAATTCAATCCTGAGTAATACATATATACTTTATTGTCCTGTCCGTTAGCTTTCAACAAGTTGTAAACTTCCATAAACTTAGGCGCTGCCGCTGCATAGTTTTTTGCATTATAAGCATCCATTGCAACTTTATTAGCTTCCTGAAGTTTAGCGTTAGTATCTTCTTTTTGTCCAAAAACAAAAGCAGATGCCACGATAGCTATCCCTAAAATTAGCTTTTTCATAATCACTATTTTATATTAATTGTACAATATTAATTATTCTTCCGAATCAGAATTCTCAGTTTCCTCTGCCGGATTTTCATTTTCAGCTTGAGGAGCATCTGTATTGTCTTCCTGGTTATCAAATAGCGTTCCTACAACCCCTTCCTCATTTTCTTCAGATTCTTCTTCTACTTCTTTGTCCATTTCTACTTTTGCAATCGCAGCAATTTCGTCATTCTTTTTAAGATTGATCAGTCTTACGCCCTGTGTATTTCTACCCATCACTCTCATTTCGTCCATTCCCATTCTGATGGCAACTCCCGATTTGTTAATGATCATCAATCCATCTTCATCTGTTACGTTCTGAATAGCAATAAGATTACCTGTTTTTTCAGTAATATTCAGTGTAATTACTCCTTTTCCTCCCCTGTTGGTAATTCTGTAATCTTCTACCGCAGTTCTCTTTCCGTATCCTTTTTCAGACACTACAAGTACTGTTTCTTTTTCCACATCATTTACAACAATCATACCGATTGCTTCATCGTCTTCTTCCATGGCAATACCACGAACTCCGATCGACCCTCTTCCTACTTCTCTTACTTTTTCTTCAGGGAAACGGATACATTTACCGTTTTTCGTAGCAATCATGATCTGTGAAGTACCGTTCGTTAAATAAGCGCCTAACAACTGGTCATTGTCTCTGATCTCAATTGCATTCACCCCATTTACTCTAGGTCTTGAATATGCTTCCAGCGAAGTTTTCTTAATGGTTCCGTTTTTCGTTACCATCACAACGCTCATCTGGTTTACATATTCAGAATCTTTTAGGTTATTGGTTCTGATGTAAGCTTTGATCTTATCGTCCGGCTCAATGTTAATTAAGTTCTGTACCGCTCTTCCTTTTGCTGTTTTGGAGCCTTCCGGAATTTCAAATACTCTTAACCAGTAACATCTTCCTTTTTCTGTAAAGAAGAGCATATATTGGTGGTTGGTTGCCGAAACAATATATTCAAGGAAATCTGCATCTCTTGTAGTTGCGGCTTTGTTTCCTACACCCCCTCTGCTCTGGATTTTGTATTCTGATAATGAAGTTCTCTTAATATATCCTGCGTGGGAAATGGTAAGAACCACAGATTCGTTCGGAATAATATCTTCGATAGACATTTCCCCTCCTGAATAATCGATTTCGGTTCTTCTTTCGTCGCCGTATTTTTCTTTTACTTCAGTTAATTCATCCTTGATGATCTGGAATCTTCTTGGTTCGTTTGCCAGAATATCTTCCAAATCTGCAATTTCTTTCATAATTACATCATACTCATCACGGATCTTGTCAAGCTCCATTCCTGTTAAGCGGGCAAGACGTAAATCTAGAATTGCCTGAGCCTGAATTTCAGAAAGCTCGAAAGCTTCGATCAATCCTTCTTTCGCAGCCTGCGGATTGGCAGAGTGACGGATGATTGAAATCGCTTTATCTAAAGAATCCTGAGAACCGATCACCTTCATGAAACCTTCAAGAATGTGAGCTCTTTCTTTGGCTTTTCTAAGCTCAAACTGGGTTCTTCTTACGATTACTTCATGTCTGTGCTCTACGAAATGATGAATGATGTCTTTTAAGTTGAGCTGCTCCGGTCTTCCGTGAACCAATGCAATATTGTTTACACTAAAAGAGGTTTGAAGTGCTGTATATTTATAAAGTAAGTTCAGGACAACATTCGGGATCGCATCATTTTTAAGTTCATAAACAATACGAAGACCTCTTCTGTCCGATTCGTCTCTGATTTCGTAGATTCCCGGAATTTTCTCTTCTTTTACGAGTTCCGCAGTTCTTGCAATCATTTCCGCTTTGTTTACCTGATAAGGAACTTCGTTTACAATAATTGCGTTTCTGTTTCCAATTTCTTCAAAAGCTACTTTTGCTCTCAGAACTACTCTGCCGCGACCTGTATGGAACGCATCTCTAACGCCGTCGTATCCGTAGATAATTCCCCCTGTAGGAAAATCCGGAGCTATGATGTGCTGCATCAGTTCATCGATCGTAATTTCTCTGTTGTCGATATAAGCGCAGATTGCGTCTACAGCTTCCGATAGATTGTGCGGAGCCATATTCGTCGCCATACCTACTGCGATACCGGAAGTTCCGTTGACTAAAAGATTCGGAATTTTTGAAGGTAAAACTGTCGGTTCCTGTAAACTGTCGTCGAAGTTATTCTGAAAATCTACCGTTTCCTTGTCCAGATCCGAAAGAACCTCATCAGAGATTTTTTTCAGTCTTGCTTCTGTATAACGCATTGCTGCAGGCGGATCTCCGTCCATGGAACCGAAGTTACCCTGTCCGTCTACCTGCGGATAACGCAAGCTCCAGTCCTGAGCCATTCTTACCATTGCATAATATACAGAGAAGTCTCCGTGCGGGTGATATTTACCTAAAACGTCTCCAACAATTCTCGCAGATTTTAAATACTTTCGATTAGAAAAAACCCCTAATCCATACATACCGTAAAGTACTCTTCTATGAACGGGTTTCAAGCCATCTCTTACATCAGGTAACGCTCTCGAAACGATAACCGACATCGAATAATCGATATAAGATGACTTCATTTCATCAACAATGTTGATAGGAATCAGTCTTTCTCCTTCTTTTTGCATAAACAATTTTATTATAATGATAGTCAGACCCTTAGTTATACGTCTGAAAATTATTTTTTTTGTATTTTTATTAACGGGCTAATTTACGAAAAATTTGCCGATTTTTGCGGTAAAATTTATCTACAGAATCTTAAAAATTCATAAAATATGAGCATATTAAGCATAACGTTCCACTGCACAAAAAATAATCTTGAAGCTTGGGAAAATTACATGGATGAAACCCTGGTTTTAATGACGGAAAATCTGATGGACGTTAACCAATATATCCTTTCTGAAGTACACAGCGATTATATTGAAGAGGGAAAAAATTATAATCTCCTTCTTATTTTTGATAATGACGAGCTGAGAGAAGATTTCATCAAAAGCGAAATGGAAAATATTGCTGAAAGAATTGAAGCAAAATTCGGACAGGAAGTTATAATTTTCAATACTTTCCTGAATCCTAAGAAATCGAGGTTGTAAAGATTAAGGTTGAGATTGAGATTGAGATTGAGATTTAATAAAAAAGGCTGTATCATTATCGTTACAGCCTTTTTTATGTATATTATTAAAACTCTTTTTTAATGGATGAACGTTCAAAAATTAAATATGTAAGAGAATGAACGATTTGCCAAAGCTTAACATCTGTAAAATAAAAAAAGCACTGAAATTTCTTCAATGCTTATATTCTGTTTATAAATTAACAATAACTACAGGTCTTGCCGGATATACTCTTTGCGGTCTTGGAGCATAATATATCCTTCTTGCAGGTCTGTAATAATGTTTTTTATAATAATGTCTCGGTGGTTTGTGATACAATACCGTTCTGTAGTAAGTTCTTTTTGGTCCGTGATAATAATGTTTTTTTGGACCGTGACCATAACCATGTCCTCTTCCGTGACCATGACCTCTCTGTAAAGGAGCAGCATTGTACAGGGCAAAGGAAAAAACAATCAGGAATATTCCCAAAATTTTAGTCAGCATCTTCATAAATATATATTTTTCAAATTACATCATGAAAAATTACAATCCAAATGCCAATAATTAATTATTATTACTTTTATGTGAATATTTAAGAAACTTTAGTATTTTTTATGTTAAAATACTTTCTCACTTCTTCTTTCAAGCATAATTACATCTTTCCATTCACCATTCAGCTTACCTATTTTCTTTCTTGTTCCTACAATCCGGAAACCATTATTCTGATGTGCTTTCAGAGCGCCTTCGTTTTCCGGAAATATGTTTACCTGCAGCGTCCAGAAGCCGTGATCTTCGCTGTCGAGAATCATCTTTTTTAGCAAAACAGAGCCTAATCCTTTTCCCTGATAATCATTATCGAAATACACACTTACTTCAGCAACGCCTTTGTAGCTTTCTCTTTTGCTAACGGGTTTCAGCGCGCACCAGCCAACAACTTCGTTGTTTTCATTTTCCAAAACCCAGCGGCAGTCATTATAATAATCCATATTCCATGCTTCGGCAGTGGGAACGGTCGTTTCGAAGGTTGATTTTCCACCTTCAATTCCCTGTCTGAAAATCTCTAAAACTCTGGCTTCATCTTTCGGAAGCATTTCTCTAAGCTCGTAATTCATGGCTAATGATATTTTCGTTTGTTTTTTCTTTTAATTCTGGAATAATGGGTCTGCTTGCTTTTGTTATCCTCGGAAACCACACTGATGTTTCCATCCACTTCCAATACCGCAAGTCTTACCTCATCAATTCCTCCCACACCATGTTCTCTCACGGCTTCTTCCAGTTCATCGGAAGTTATTTTTACTTTGTTTAAAGCTTTTTCGTCTACTACTCCATCTTTAATAAGGATAACGGGATCTTCTTCCATGAAGCTTTTAAAAGCAGGACTTCTGAACATGAATCTTTTTAAGGTAAAATTAGCCGCAAAAAGAACCAGAGCAGCAATTAAACCTCCCTGAAGCGAGGTATCCTGTCCTACCATGGCATTCTGAACAGCATTGGAAATCAGGAGCAGCAGAACAACATCTCCCGCGTTAAGCTGCGAAAGCTGATTCTTCCCGAAAACACGGATTCCGATCACCATGAAAAGATAAACACAGAGCGAACGCAGAACAACATCTAAAATAGGATTCACAACAGTTTTTATTATACGATCAAATGTATAAATTTTTACCGTCTGTTTGAGAAGCTGGAAATAAAAAGTTTAGATTTACTCAAAGGGCATTTGCTGAAGCTGTTAAAACAAAAAGGTAGAAAACTTTATGAAATTTATATGTTTAGAAATTTTATCGCAAGATGTTCGGCGTTCCGTAGGAACGCTATCTTAAGAACGTTCATTTTACAAGTCTTTTGAAGAACAAAAATTGCTCGATTAAAAAAATCAATAGACTCAGCTATCATTTGCTGAGTGAACAGTTTATGCTGAGTTTGCCGAAGTACCGTTGCGAACAAAAAAAATATTTCCAATGATTTCAAAATAACTTTTGCGAACTTTGTGTTAAAAATTTTTGAAGCATAAAAAAAACCGCCTTCTAAAAAGCGGTCTGAATTGTTAAGGACATTGTGAAATCTGAGCTTCACTGCAAACAAGCTTGTTGATTCTTTCGCAGAAAACGCAGTATTGTTTTGGCTGTCCACCGTTTACTGATTTCAGATCTGTCTTGCTTAGCTTCTTCAAATTTTTCATATTGTTTTAATTTTGTCTCATTCAAATATATAACGAATATTTTTCTTAGTTATTACAACTTTATATTTAAAATTTTCATTATTTACACCTAAAATAAAAAAGCCATACAGAATTTGTATGGCTCAGTATAAAAGATTTTATGAATGTTATCTGTTGTTAATATCCACTCTTACAGGCATAACGTAGGTAGAAGCAATCATATTTTCGTTTAATTTTTTGCTGTCTACTCTGTAATGAAGCTTGCTTAAAACGTTTTCGATTTCTTTACTTACGTTCTTACAGTCTCCTTTGGAATGAACATTTACGATTTTTCCGTTTTCTGCAATATCAAATTTCACTTCCGAGTTTACAACTCCCTGCTTATAATCCTGATTGGTAAAGTCAAAATTCGCCATCAAAAGATTTCTTATTTCATTGAAAGCATCATTCTTATTCAACTGTACTTCCTGAATGGTATTGTTGTTTGCAGTCTGTGCTTTTGCCATATTCATTACTGTTGCGAATCCACAAACGAAAACTGAAGCGATTAATATCTGAATTTTATTTTTCATAACTCTTTGGTTTTAAATGTTATATTAAACTTATTTACTATTTCTTTACCAAAGATATATAAAATAATTTACAATAATTTCACATTGAGTTAACATTGAGTTAACATTAGAATTTAAATTATTGATTTTCAGGTGAATAAAATTTGAAAATTTTTTGAAAATTTAATATTGGGAGTTATATTATGCTAAGAAATTTAAGTTTTCTTTTTATAACCAATATCATCAATTAATAATATTTTATCAATAATATCTTTTTTAAACTTACTAAACGGTCTTTTATGGTAATTTTCTTCTTTTATTTCTATTCCAAAAACTAATCTATAAATTTCATCCTTACTAATTCTAAGACCCTGAAATGTATCTTGTGTCAAAATTTTTATATAATTGCTTGAATACTTATATCTCAAATCTAATAAATCTCTTAATTCTTTTTCAGCGTTAGCATTATATTTTTCATTTATCTTATTAAACTCTAAAGTTTTTCCAGTTTTTATACTTTTTTTGTATGCTTTAGCTTCAATTTTTAATGAATCTAATTTTTTATTGTAAAAGAAACTAAAATTAAACCCTTCATTATGTTCTTTAAAGTATGGATGAACATATTCATCTAATGCTTTGGACCAATCACCAGCTTTCCCTTTGATATGATTACAAGAATGGCAACTAGGTATTAAATTGTAAAAAGATAATGCTAATAGTGGAAATTCATTCTTTGGGTACCAATGATCCAACTCTGCTCTAGCATGAGTTTTACTGATATTTAATGTATAATTTCTATTGCAGTAGACACATGTGTCTACTCCTATTAAATTCAAAAATTCTTTTGAGTGATTCTTCTGAAAATTTTTATAGCCAGTTTCTAATAAAAAGCTTTTAATATTTTTAAGTTCATTTTTATTAATCGATAAATTTTTAAAGTCTTTATCTAAATTATATAGCTCAATAGGAATGCCTCCAATTAATTCTTTTTTATTATCATTTAAAAAATCTAAAAAATCTGTATTCAAATAAATTTTATTTTTGTTCTTTTTATCTCCTCTTTCTATATACTTTATCTTGACTATAGTATCAAAAACTTTTTCTACAATTATTTTGTGGTAATCAAAAGCACTTTTATTAAATTTTACGTAGATCATGATTTCTCAATTTTGTATCCTAATTCTTTAGCTAATTCTTTAAAAATTCTTTCTTTTCCGTCTTCTTCAAAATCTTCTGGAAATAGTTCAAAATATTTTTCTCTTAACTTATAATAAATGATTTGTTCGTCTATCATTTCAATAATTTTTTTATACTTTTCTCTAACTGAGTGTTCTAATTTTAATTTTTTATTTTTTTTATCTTCTTGATTATTCAACCAAATTATTACTTCTTCTATTTTGGATTTTGCAAAACTACCAGTTAAACCATTTAGAAAAAAACTATCCTCTAATAGTTCAGAAATATTTCCTGCAAAAGTGTTTTTCATACTAAAATCTTTAGGAATAGAAATATTATTTTCAACTTCAAGAAAAAGAACATTTTGTTTCGGGATATCAGACAAAATAAAAGGAGAATGAGTTATTAATAGAACATTTAAAAATTCATATCTTAAATCAATAGCGTTTAAACTATCTAAGAACCTTTTAATAAGATCTTTTTGAAATTGAGGGTGAGCATAAATTTCAATTTCGTCAAATATTAAATTTACATTTTTATAATATATAAGTTTTTTAAATTCCTTTGGCTCGCTTTCCAAATCACCGTGTAATGAAGTTACAGATTTTATATTTCTCAAATGGTATAATACAGAGTGTATTGAAAAAATAATCTGTTTTTCTCCTGAACTAAAATTTGAAAAATTATTATCAGAATATTCCTTATCAAATAAATATTCTAAATCAAAAAAGGAAGGTAAAATATGTCTTATATTGTAATTAAAATCGATTCGAAAATTTTCATTTTGTTTTTGGCTAGTACTTTTATACACATCTTTCCCGCCTTGGATAATTAGTTTTACCAAATCATCTATTTCTAACACTAATTTATCTTCATTTATATAATTAGTTTTAATAAAAAAAAGTGCTTGATTAAACTTATCCGTATTATGACTATTATCTCTATATAATGCTTTTAAATACTTTTTAAACTTTTCTTTTTTAAAATTAATTTTAAATGTTACAATTTCATTTTTATTATTTTCAATAAATAAATCATTAAAATCTTCATATACTAGATAATTTGTCATTTTTTTTAACTTTAACAATATGTAGTCTAAGTTATAGGCAAAAAAATTTTTATCTTGAATTTCTAATATATTATTGTCTTCATCTTGAAAAAAGATATCTAAAATTATTTTTAAAATTTCGATCTTTTCTAAGTATGATATATCAATTCTTAAATCACCTTGTTTTTCTTTACTTAGTAAAAATTTCTTTTTATTGAATTTTATATACACATGAGAAATTTCTTTCGTATCATTAATCTTTCTCAATGCTTTCTCTTTTAATATATTTATTAAAAAACGTGATTTTGATAAATCCTTCTCAATATTAATATCAATATTTCCATTATTTCTATAGGGATTAATAACCACTGGAAGTTGATATCCATCATTTTTATGAAATACTCCTTTTATCCATTCCCCTATTTCACTATTATTAAAACTATAATGTGAATAGTTAATAATTAATGAATAAACAAAGTCTTCTAAAAAATGATGTTTCGAATAATGATTTTTATATTCATCGTCTGTTAATAAATCTATTTCAAACTCTTTTCCTTTCAAAAATTTTTGATTAAGATTTTTACTATAATCAACGAAAGAGAATATACCATTTTTTATTCTCATTTGTCTAATAACTTCGGTTCGTCCTTGAAATTTTATTTTTTTATTTTCCTCATAAAGATTATTAGTATTTGTTAAAATGTAAAATTCAATATTGATTTTTGACAAATCATTTTTTAAACTACTTTTAATTTTGCTGACATTATCAAAAAAATTAGGACTCTTTTCATCATAAAGGTCTTCTGGAATAATAAAATCTCTTTTTATTTTCAAGGAAAAACTTACAATTGAAGCAATTAGAACTTCTATTAGAGTACTTTTACCGCTTCCATTTCGTCCAACAATCGCAGAAACATTAATATTCTTCCCAAAAAAATCTTTTGGTAATGTATCTTTAACCTCAATTCGTTCAATATCTTTAATTGATTTAATATCTATTTTATAATTAAAATCATCAATTCGATCTTCTCCATTGAAAAACTTATAGTCATTATAAAACTTATAAATTCTTCCTTCTTCTAAATTCTTAAGAAATTTCGGATTACAACCATCCAAAGGTCTAATTGCTAAAAGTTTAAAGCTCATAGTTATTCGTTTCCCCAAAAGTAAATAAAAAAACCGCAACATAAATTGCGGTTTTCCATAAGATATTTATATAATTTTACTCCAACTCCCTCTTCAAAAACTTCCCCGTCAAACTCTTCTTCGACTTCACAATTTCCTCGGGCGTTCCCTGTGCAACGATCTGTCCGCCGTGTTTTCCGCCTTCCGGACCAACGTCGATGATATGATCGGCTAATTTGATCACATCCATATTATGTTCGATGATGATGAAGGAATTTCCTAATTCTACCAATTGGTTAATCGCATCCATCAAAATCTTTACATCTTCAAAATGCAGTCCTGTTGTGGGTTCGTCGAGAATATATAAAGTGTTTCCGGTTTGTCTTTTTGCCAGTTCTGTGGCTAACTTGATGCGCTGCGCTTCTCCTCCCGAAAGTGTGGTCGACTGTTGCCCCAACGTAATATAACCTAAACCGACATCCTGCAACGTTTTCACTTTCGCAAAGATCTTCGGAATCGGCTGGAAAAATTCCACTGCTTCATCAATCGTCATATCCAGCACATCGGAAATCGATTTTCCTTTGTAACGCACTTCAAGAGTTTCCCTGTTAAAACGTTTTCCGTTGCAGGTTTCACAGTGAACGTACACATCCGGTAAAAAGTTCATTTCAATTACTTTCAAACCGCCTCCCTGACAAGTTTCGCATCTTCCGCCTTTTACATTGAAAGAGAATCTTCCCGGTTTATAACCACGGATTTTACTTTCCGGCAATTCTGCAAAAAGATTTCGGATGTCGGTAAACATTCCGGTGTAGGTTGCAGGATTCGAGCGCGGCGTTCTTCCGATCGGAGTCTGGTCTACATCTACGATTTTATCGATGTGTTCAAGACCTTCAATTTTTTTATACGGCAAAGGTTCCTGAACCGCCCTGTAAAAATGTTTGTTTAAAATCGGATACAATGTTCCGTTGATAAGCGACGATTTTCCGCTTCCTGAAATCCCCGAAACTACCACCAGTTTTCCCAGAGGAATATCCAGTGTTACGTTTTTCAGGTTATTTCCGCTTGCTCCTTTTAAAACAATATTTTTTCCGTTTCCTTTACGTCTTTCCGCAGGAACTTCGATCTTTCTTTTCCCGTTAATATATTGTGCCGTAATCGTATCTGCTTTTACCAGATCCTTCGGTTTTCCCTGCCACATAATTTCTCCGCCAAATTTTCCGGCTCTCGGACCGATATCCAAAACCTCATCGGCTTCCAGAATCATATCTTTATCATGCTCTACCACCAAAACAGAATTTCCGATATCCCGAAGATTCTTTAAAGAATTAATCAATCTTTCATTGTCTCTCTGATGCAGTCCAATAGAAGGCTCGTCTAAAATATAGAGAACATTCACCAATTGAGAACCAATCTGCGTAGCCAGACGAATTCTCTGAGATTCTCCACCCGAAAGCGTTTTTGAACTTCTGCTCAGGCTTAAATAATCTAAACCAACGTCTAATAAAAACTGAAGTCTGGTTTCAATTTCCTTTAAAATTTCATGCGCAATGATGGCATTTTTCTCAGAAAATTTATCCTTAACATCAGCAAGCCAGTCCTTTAAATCAATTAAACTTAAAGCATTAACTTCCGCAATATTCTTTCCGTCGATTTTAAAGCTTAAACTCGAAGGCTGAAGACGGGTTCCTTTACATTCAGGACAGGTTTCTTCCGTGGTAAAATGTCTTTCCAGCAGAATCGCTTCATAAGATTCCCTTTCTTCGATAATTTCTTCCATGAAAGGAATCAGACCGTCAAAGCTGATCTTGATTTTCTTGGTAATTCCGGCGTATTTTAAATCTTTGTTGAATTCTTTATGACAGCCGTTATAAATATAGTCTAACGCTTCTTCCGGAATATCCTGAATCGGAGTTGCCATTCCTAATCCGAAAATTTCTAATATATTTTTGATCTGAGAAAGTACCCATTTATTAGACTTCAAGTCTTCCAATGGCAATAAACCACCCTGATTGATGGATAATTTCGGATTTTCAACAAAATAATCCGTATTGATTTTCTTAATGGTTCCCAAACCTTTACAGCTCGGGCAGCTTCCTTTCGGAGAGTTGAAAGAAAACGTATTCGGTTCCGGCAAAGCCAGTGAATGACCGGTTTCGGCATCCATTAAATTTTTAGAAAAATATTCGATGTCCTTCGTTCCCAGTTTCTGAATTCCGATCAGTCCCTCTCCCATTTCCATCGCCGTACGAAGAGATTTTTCCATTCTCGCTTCAGAAGCAGATTCCCCGATAATCCAGCGGTCGATGACGATGTCGATATCGTGGGTTTTATAACGGTCGAGTTTCAGATCATATTCAATATCCTGCAGTTCACCGTCAATTCTTGCCTGTCCGTATCCTTTTTTTGCCATCTGCACAAAAAGTTCGTGGTAATGTCCTTTTCTGGATCTTACCACAGGCGCCATCAGCATGATTTTTTCCCCTTTATAATTTTCTTTGATGGTTTCTAAAATTTGTTCTTCGGTGTAGCTTACCAGTTTTTTTCCTGTGGTTTGAGAATACGCATCAGAAACTCTGGCAAACAAAAGACGAAGGAAATCGTACAGTTCCGTCACGGTTCCTACCGTAGAACGCGGGTTTTTGTTGGTAGTTTTCTGTTCGATGGCAATTACAGGAGACAAACCTTCTATTTTATCGACATCGGGACGCTCCAGACCTCCCAAAAACTGTCTTGCATACGCAGAAAACGTTTCGATATAACGGCGCTGACCTTCCGCAAAAATCGTATCAAAAGCCAATGACGATTTTCCGCTTCCCGAAAGTCCTGTAATCACGACCAGTTCGTTGCGTGGAATTTTTACATTGATGTTTTTAAGATTATGTTCACGTGCGCCGTAAACTTCTATATATTCTGTTGATTTACTCATAATTTGGGGTGATTTTACCTGAAAATCACGATGTGCAAAATTACGGAAATTTTGGCAATTTTCAGTGTTAAAAAGTGTTAGTTTATCCTTACAAAAATGATGCGAAATTATTCGGAAGCCATTTGTTTTTTTAATGGTCTTAGAAAATTATTATGACAACTGTACCACAAAAAATTTACTCTTCATGAATCTCTGATTACTTATTGTAATTTTTCACAATAATAAGATTAGTCTTTTTAAAGCAAAACTTGTTTAAATTAATTTCAGAATTAACCGCAAAAGGGAAAAAAAATGATGGTAAAGCTAATTTCTGTAATAATCAAAGCACTCAAAAGAATGAAAATCAAAGATTTTTAAAAACTATGGTGAGCTTTTCATTGATAATGATCAACTTAATAAAAAATTTAGTAGATCTGTTGTGGCTTTTGCGGTTAAATAAAAGTGTAAACAGACTTACAATTTCTGTATTCAGATTCTTCAGAATTTTAATTACTTTTACACCGGATAAAGCATTATCATGAACCGACTGAGAGAACATATCGAAGCCATTACACCGCTTACAGACGAAGAGTTTGAATATGTCAAAACTTTTTTCACTTTAAGAAAAGTCCGTAAAAACCAGTTCCTGATTCATGACGGAGACGAAGTTAAATATGAATTTCTTGTTCTTGACGGAATTTATAAAGTCTATTATATTGATGAAAACGGCAAAGAACATATTCTTCAGTTTGCCAAAAAAGACTGGTGGATGTCCGATTATATAGGATTTTTTAAACAGCAAAATTCCAAAATGTTTATCGAATGCCTGAAAGAAGGTGAAGTGGTAAGTCTTACCCTTGAAGGAAGAAATAAACTTGCAGCAGATCTTCATAAGATGGATCATTTCTTCAGAATTAAATTAACAAACGGTTATATTGCGCTTCAACAGAGAATTATGATGCTTTTGTCGGGAACACCGCAACAGCGTTATGAAGAATTTGTAAGATTGTATCCTGATCTGATTTCGGAAGTTCCTAAAAAATATATCGCAGAATATCTTGGCGTAAGCAGGGAAACTTTAAGCAGACTGTATTCTAATACCAATAAGTAGTTTTTAAATTTTTCACTCAGCGAAATCTTAATGAAATGCATTTCCAGCATTTTTGTCATCCTGAAAGTATCTTAGCAATAATGGTTATAAGAGACTCTTCGACAGGCTCAGAGTGACACCGC
>NZ_JAULSJ010000020.1:0-85409 GCF_030518295.1 Chryseobacterium urinae
AATTTTGTCTGAAATATTTAAAAACTTTCATAAAACCTAAAAATAGCGAGGCTTACCTTACCGATTCTGTTAAACACTCCCCATAAAAACAATTCGAATTCATTTGATTTTTCAGGATAAAAATTTTCAGAAGCATTCAATACAAATCTTAAAATTCAATTAAAAGTAATTCCTCCCTCATTCAATTTCTTTACAATCACCAAAAATTTCGTTACATTCGTATAAAATAATTTTCGATGAACATTCTTTTATTGGAAGACGATTTAATTCTTTCAGCGGAACTTTGCAAATTTCTGGAGTCAAATAATTTTACCTGCGATAAAATCTACGACGGTGAAACATTTCTTCGCCAGATCAGGAACAGTTCCTACGATTTATATCTTCTGGACATCAATGTTCCGAAAATTAATGGACTGGACGTTTGTCAGACCATCCGTTCTTTCGATAAAAATACGCCCATCATCATTATTTCGGCTTACGGAGATCTTTCCGATAAGAAAGATGCCTTTACACGTTTGGCGGATGATTATCTGGTAAAACCATTTCAGTTTGAAGAATTATTATTGCGCATCAATTCTTTGCTGAGAAGAAAAGCACCTTCTGAGAACATGGATCAGGAAATTATAAGAATCGATGATCTGATAGTAAATAAAACCGAACAGAAAGTCTATCGTGGCGGAAATGAAATTAATCTTACCCTGAAAGAATTTCAGTTGTTGGTTTATCTTGCCGAAGCGCAGGGAAGAACGGTTTCCAAGCAGCAGATCACGGAACACGTTTGGGAACATAATTTTAATACGAACACCAATACCGTGGAAGTCTACATCAATTTTTTACGAAAGAAGATCGATAAAGATTTTAAAGTAAAACTTATCCACACCCGTTCCGGTTTCGGATATTATCTAAGCCCGTTATAGAATGTCTTTAAAAAGGAAGATCGCGCTCAATCTCAGTATTGCCTTTTCATTGCTTTTTGCTATTGTAATGGTAGTTATTTATATGTCTTTTAATGATTTCCGCAGAGAAGAATTCAAAGAAAGATTCAGGCAAAGACTGGAGTTTACCTCTCATTTCATTGCCAAGTCTAAAGATTTTGAAGAAGAAGCACCTGTCTTTTTTAATGAAAATTCAGATAACATTCTTTTAAATGAAACCATATTAATTTTTAATGGGCAGAAAGAATTGATCTACAGCACCATTAAAGACCGCAATGTAACCTGGGATAATGAACTTCTGAAAGAACTCGACGAAAAAAAAGTAATCTATTCCGAAAAGACGGTACCTGAAATTTATGCGGCATTAAGAACCATCAACGGCGAAAAATATTATATTTTAACAAGTGCTTTAGATTCCAACGGAAAATCCAAGCTGGAATATCTTAAATATCTTTTAATAACGGCTTATGTGATGAGTGCGCTTCTCATCGGTTTTTTCAGTTATTATTTCATGGGACAGTTTTTAAAACCTCTGGAAGATCTTAATCAGGAAATTTCTGAAGTTACGGCACATAAATTAACAACACAGATTCCGGTTCGTAATTCTAATGATGAGATTGATGTTCTGGCAAAATCGTTTAACACAATGATTGGGAGGCTGGACGACGTTTTCCAGTCGCAGAAAGATTTTACCGCAAGTGCTTCCCACGAAATACGCACTCCCATCACCAGAATGGCTTTTCAGCTTGAAAATTTAATAAAATTCGGAGAACATTCTCCTGAAACTTTATCATCTTTACAGCAGATTCAAAGGGATGTGTATCAATTATCAGATCTTACGAATTCACTTTTGCTGCTTACCAAATTCGACAGGGAAAACATCCAGAGCATTTATGAAGAAGTGAGGATTGATGAAGTCATTTTTGAATCCTTTGAAGCGGTTGAAAAAAGCTATCCCAAATTAAAACTGGATTTTCTGATTTCCGAAGATACTTCTGAAGATGCACTTTTAACCATTAAAGGAATCCAGTCTTTACTCGATATTGTTTTCATCAACTTATTTAAAAATGCAGCCATCTATTCCGATGATGTGGAAGTGGATGTATTGATTAAAGAAAATGACGAACATCTGATTGTCGATGTCATTTCCCATGGAAATACCATTCCGAAAGAAGAACAGGCAAAACTTTTTGAAGCCTTTAAAAGAGGAAAAAATTCTCAGAATATTTCAGGTTCCGGATTGGGTTTAAGAATCGTTAAACGGATTCTCGAATATCACGGCGCACAAATTATTTATACTTCACCGGCAGATCTCCTTAATAAGTTCAGTGTGATTTTTGTGAAATAATTTTTTAAATTAATCTAAAACATTTACGTAATTCAGCTCTTGCGAACGAAAAATATTCTCAAAAACTTTAAATAAATCTTTGCAGACTTAGCGTTACACGAATTGAATTAATACTATAATCAACTCGTAACTTAATTTAAATGAGATGATTATATGTTGCTGCTTAACAAATTTAATTTTTTTTTAAGCATTCTTTAAGAGCATTTTAATAGCAGAAAGGCATTTTTGTATCATAAAATCAATAAAATGAACAAATTTGCAGGGCTGTTCATCGTCATTTCCTCATTCATGACGGCACAACAGCAAATGTCGCTTCGGGATTGCGAAGAAGCTTTCCAGAAGAACAATTTACAACTGCTCGCCGAACAGTACAACATCAACATGGCTGATGCAGATATTTTGCAGGCTAAAATCTGGGAACTTCCGCAGTTGAGCGGGCAAATCAATGCATTTAATCCCGAAGACAGAAAAGTTTTCGATGCGGGACACGCAAAAGGAGCGCAGGTAACCCAATTAATTTACATGGGAGGCAAAAAAAAGAATGAAATTGCCTTCGCAAAATCCAATAAAGAACTGGCGCAGCTTCAGTTTGCACAGCTTTTGGTAGATCTCAAATCCCAGCTTCGTTCCACTTACTTTGAACTTTACTACGAAAAATTAAAACTCGACAATACCAATAAGCAATTGGGTTACATGAACGATCTTCTGGCTGCCTACAAAATACAGTCTGCCAAAGGAAATGTTTCGCTGAAAGATGAAGTGCGATTACAGAGTATTGTCATTCAGTTAAATAACGATAAAGTAGGAATCAATAAAAATATTCTTGAATTTGAACAGACTCTGAAACTTCTTACAGGAGTTACTGAAGATATAGAACCGCAGCTTTCCGATTCCGAAGCGAAAGAAATTCTTGCCGCTCAGCCTTTCGGCGATGAAGCGGAACTTCAGAAAAAAGCACTCGAAAACAATGCCGATTATCAATATAATTTAAAATTAATCGACAACAGTAAATTATATGCGCAATGGCAGAAATCTTTAAACGTTCCTGATCTTAATCTGGGAGCAGGGTGGGACCAGAATGGCGGAACCTTCAAAAATGAAGTCAATCTGATGGTCGGAATTCCTCTTCCGCTTTGGAAATCCAATAAAGGAAATGTGGATAAAGCCAATTTTGCCATTCAGCAGAACCAGAAAAATGCAGAATTTCAGAAGCTGAACCTCGAAACAAAAGTACAGTCGGCTTACAAAATATGGAAAACACAATACGATCAGCTCAGCCAGATTAAATCTACCGATCTTAATAATATGGAACTGGTCTACAACGGGATGCTGAATAATTTCAGGAAAGGCAACATCAGTCTTATTGAATTTACAGACTTTATGGACAGTTACCGCGAAACGGCACTTCAGATTTATGATATGAAAAACGGGATCATGCAGTCTGCAGAACAATTGAATCAACTAGTACAAACGAAAATCTTCTATTAAACATGAAAAATTATATAATTCCGGTAATGATTGCCCTGTCTGTTTTATCTTGCTCCAAAAAAGAGGAAGAAGCAAAACCGCAGGCAAAAAAAGGATTTGAACTGAGCAACACGATGCTGAATTCAATCGATTTAGCAAAAGTTGAAAAAAAATATATAGAAGATGATTATAATTTCTACGGAAAGATTTCGGCAGACAAAAACAGCTACATCGATGTCTATCCTTTGGTCGGCGGAAATGTTTTAAGCGTTAATGTTGAACTGGGCGATCATGTAACCAAAGGTCAGGTTCTCGCCACTATACGAAGTACAGAATTGGCGGAAGTGCAGAAAGATGTGAGCGATGCAAAAACAGATTTGGTCGTTGCCCAGAACAATCTTCGCGTTGCCAAAGAAATGTATGAAGGAAAATTGAATACCGAAAGAGACGTTTTGGAAGCCAAAAGCCAGCTTCAGAAAGCACAGGATCAGTTGCAGCGGGCAAGTGCAGTGAGTACAGTGTATAATGTAAAAAAAGGAAATATTTACAGTGTGGTTGCGCCAATCAGCGGATACATTGTTCAGAAAAACATCAATAAAGATATGCAGCTCAGAAGCGACCGAAGCGATAATATTTTTGATGTTGCCAATACCACCAACGTTTGGGCAATCATGAACGTGAATGAATCTGATATTGATAAAATCAGTCTCGGAATGAAAGCACAGGTTTCCACATTATCGTATCCGGATAAGGTTTTTGATGGGAAAATTGATAAAATTTTTAAAATCATTGATCCTCAAACCAATGCGATGCAGGCAAGAGTAGTACTTGATAATCAGAATGGATTATTGATTCCGGAAAGCAAAGCAACGATAAAGGTAACAAGTTCGGAGAATAAAACCGCACTTACAGTTCCTTCCAAAGCCGTGATTTTTGATGATAACAGAAGTTTTGTGGTGATCTATAAATCCAGAACCGATGTAAAAGTGAAAGAAATAAAAGTTCTGAAACAGGTAGGAGACATTACCTACGTTTCCGAAGGGTTATCCGAAGGAGAACAGGTAATCACAAACAATCAGTTGTTGATTTATCGCTCTTTGAATAGCTGATTTTATTTAAAACATTAAGATTTTAATTAAGAAGTTACGTTGAATTAAGAAATATCTGAAGATATTTTAGATATCGGTTTTTAAAATTGTTTACAAGTCACTTAATAATTCTTAACTCCTTACATATCCTTAATGGTTAAAATCAAAAGATCTTCGCTGAGTGAATAGTTTATGCTGAGCTTGTCGAAGCACCTTTGCAAACGTAAAAAAACATATGGTTTGTCAAAAAGCTTCGCGCTCCTTGCGTTAAAAACAAAAGAAAACAAATTCAACGACTTTTTTAGGTCAAAAAAAATCCATCATGAACAAATTCATTAAAAATATCATTGCTTTTTCGTTAAAAAATAAAGCATTCACCTTTATTTGGGTGGCGATTCTGGCGGTTTCGGGATTCATAAGTTTCAAAAATATGCCCATTGAAGCCTTTCCCGATGTTACCAATACCCAGATTGTCATCATTACCCAATGGAACGGGAGAAGTGCCGAAGAAGTAGAACGTTTCGTTACCACACCTATTGAACTCGCAATGAGTCCGGTTCAGAAGAAAACCAGTGTAAGAAGTACCACGATGTTCGGACTTTCCATTGTTAAGATTCTTTTTGACGATGGAGTAGACGATATTTTTGCCAGAAATCAGGTCAATAATCAGCTTCGGACGGTGAGTCTTCCTGATGAAGTGGATCCCGAAGTACAGCCGCCTTACGGACCGACCGGGGAAATTTTCAGGTATACTTTACAGAGCAAAACCAAAGATTCCAGAGAACTGTTAACCTTACAAAACTGGGTAATCGACCGTGCTTTGAGAGGAGTTCCCGGTGTTGCAGACATCAACGTTTTCGGAGGTCAGGACAAAGTGTTCGAATTAAGCATCGATCCGAGAGCTTTAGATAAATACAATTTAACGCCGCTTCAGGTGTATGATGCCGTCACAAAAAGTAATTTGAATGTCGGTGGTGATGTTATTGAGAAAAACGGACAGGCTTACGTGGTGCGTGGAATCGGTCTGGTAAAATCTGTTGCCGATATCGGAAATATTACCATCCAGAACGACAGCGGAAACCCTGTTCTTGTTAAAAATGTTGCAGAAGTACACGAAAGCTCGATGCCGAGAGTAGGACAGGCGGGACTCAATCATCAGGAAGATACTGTTGAAGGAATTGTCGTGATGCGAAAAGGAGAAAATCCGCGTGAAGTTTTGGTCGGCGTAAAAGCAAAAATTAAAGAACTCAACGAAAAAGTGCTGCCGAAAGATGTAAAAATGGTCACTTTTTACGATCGTGATAATCTGATGGATTTCACCACGCACACTGTAATGCACAACCTTATTGAAGGAATTGTTCTGGTTACGGTAATTGTTTTGATTTTCATGGCAGACTGGAGAACAACGCTTATCGTTTCCATCATCATTCCTTTATCCTTATTATTTGCCTTTTTATGTCTGAAACTCGCGGGAATGAGCGCAAATTTACTTTCACTCGGCGCGGTAGATTTCGGAATTATCATTGACGGAGCGGTCGTCATGGTAGAAGGACTTTTTGTGATGCTCGACCATAAAGCCCACAAATACGGTGATGAAAAATTCAATAAACTGGCAAAAGCAGGCTGGATCAAACAGACGGGAACAGGTCTTGGAAAGGCAATCTTCTTTTCAAAATTGATTATCATTACTTCCCTGATCCCCATTTTTTCATTCCAGAAAGTGGAAGGAAAAATGTTTTCGCCATTGGCTTTTACGTTAGGTTTTGCTTTAATGGGCGCTTTGATTTTCACTTTAACGCTCGTTCCGGTACTTTCGCACATCCTTTTAAATAAAAATGTAAAGGAAAAAAATAATCCGTTCGTGAATTTCTGGGACAGAATTGTTTTAAAAGGATTCAATTTTACTTTTAAACATAAAAAACTCAGCTTAATTGTTTCTCTGTCGTTTTTAGCGGTGACTTTATTTTCAGGGAAATTTTTAGGAACCGAATTTTTACCGCAGTTAAATGAAGGTTCATTGTGGATTACCGCCGAAATGCCGATGAGTTCATCATTAAAAGAATCTTTAAATACAGCCGATCTTCTCAAGAAAGACATTATGAGTTTTCCGGAAGTTACAGATGTTCTCGCGCAGACGGGAAGAAGTAATGACGGAACCGACCCGAATGGTTTTGGGTTCGTACAGTTTGCCGTGAATCTTAAACCCAAAGAAGAATGGAAACGGAACATCACCTATGAAGAACTGATTGAAGAAATCGATAAAAAATTAAGAAATTATCAGGGAATTACATTCAATTATTCCCAGCCGATTTCAGACAATGTGGCTGAAGCAGTTGCCGGTTTCAAGGCAGAAAACGGAATTAAAATTTACGGAGATAATCTTCAGACTTTGGATATACTTGCTGAAAAAGTTTTAAAGGAGGTAAAGGATATTAAAGGCGTAAAAGATGCCGGAATTATTAAAAATATCGGTCAGCCGGAAGTAAGTGTAGTGCTCGACAGAGATAAAATGGCGGCTTACGGAGTAATGCCCGATGATGCGCAGTCGGTTCTGGAGATGGCTTTCGGAGGTAAAACCGCTTCGGAAATGTTTGACGGCGAAAGAAAATTCCCGATCCGTCTCCGTTATTCGCAGGAGTACAGAAAAGATGAAAATGATATTGCAGCCTTAATGGTTCCTACGCAGGACGGTGCTAAAATTCCGTTAAAAGAAATCAGCACGATTGAAAAAGACAACGGAGCTGCATTTATTTACAGAGATGATATTAAAAGATATATCGGGATTAAATTTTCCATCCGCGACCGTGATTTGGGAAGTACGATTGCCGATGCGCAGAAAGCGGTTTCTAAAATTGATCTTCCGGACGGATATTCTGTAGGATGGACCGGTCAGTTTGAAAATCAGCAGAGAGCTTCAAAACGATTGGCGCAGGTTGTTCCGATCAGTATTTTAGGAATTTTCTTCCTTTTATTTATCCTTTTCGGAAATATGAAAGATTCTTTACTGGTTTTGGCAAACGTACCTTTTGCTTTAATTGGCGGAATTATCGCATTGCACGTTACCGGAATTAATTTCGGAATTTCAGCCGGAGTAGGAATGATTGCCCTTTTGGGAATCTGTATTCAGAACGGAGTCATCCTCATCACAGAATTTCATCAGAATGTTAAAAACGGAATGGATCTGGACAGCTCACTTCTGAATGGGGTGAAATCCAGAACGCGTCCTGTGATCATGACGGCTTTAATGGCATCGATCGGATTAATGCCTGCTGCTTTATCCACAGGAATCGGATCAGAATCCCAAAAACCTTTGGCAATCGTCATTATCGGAGGATTAATTACGGCAACTGTTTTAACCCTGCTGATTTTCCCGATTATTTTCTGGATTTTCAACCGAACTAAAAAATCTCAGCAGATCTGATCATTTCTTTCAATTATATTTTAAACTCATTTTAAATTTAACCGCAAAAGAGACAAAAGACTTTATTGAATTTATCTAAAGGATTTCAAAAGTCTGCAAAGAGAAAAAATCTTTGATTTTTTTTAACTTATGTGCTCTTTTTTCCATTTAAGAAGTAAACTTAAACAACTAAAGGGTTACAATCTTTTGCGGTAAAAAAAATTAGGCAAGTTTTACTTTAACCTTTATTTAACCACAGGTGGCAAAAGATATTTAAATAAGATAACTAAAACTTTAAAGAAAGAGTTTATGTTTTCTTTTCTTTACCTTAATAATAAACTATCAATATATTTTCGAAATCTTTTGCCTTTGCGGCTAAAAAACATTCGGTTAAAAAAGAATCGCGGAAAACTTTGTTTTCCGCGATTCTCGCTATTGAAATAATTATTATGAGTTTAGAATCCTAATCCCACAGCAAAACCTCTTACTGCATTTGGGAAATCTGAAACCGCAGTTGCAGCTCCCGTAGAAGTATTAATGCTGTATACTTTTGTGGCAGTTCCCACTGTTGCCAGTAAATACGCTTTTTGGCTCATGCTTCCGATATCGAAACCGTTCGCACTGGTAATATTGATTCCTAAAGAACCTGTTTCTACCAAAGTTCCGTTGTTCGGTGGATTTTGTTGATACAATTTGTCTGTATTGTGATCGATAACGAATAAAGTCGTTGAAGTAGCTCCTGCAAAATTATTGGTATAAGCAGCCGCTCCGATCATCGGAGTTCCCGGATTCAGCATTCCGTCTGCTGCCGTTATTCCGCCTGTTACAGGATCAAGACGAAGATTTTGTCCCGTGTTGCTCACAACTCTGATCTTATCAACCGTCGGATTAAAATCAAATCCGAAATCTGTTCCGGCAAGTAACGTTGCAAAAGGAGAAGTTCCCACTGCAGTTGCAGCTCCTGTTCCTAAGTTAATTGTATAGAGTCTGCTTGAACTTCCCAAAGCATAAAGCTGTCCGTTCAAAGGTCTGAAATCTATTCCTAAAATACTTTCACCACTCTGAAGTCCTGTAATTCCCTTTGAAACCGGCATCGGACTGTTCGGATTGAAAATCTGAAGGTTGTTTGAATTATCTACTGCGTAAGCAACCGGCTCTGTAGGAATCGCAAGATCAATAATCTGTTGCTGAAGCATACCGATGTTGGTTGCTTTACCTGTACTCAGATCCAATAAATGCAGGTTGCTGTTTAAAGCTAATAATGCTACACCGTTATCATATTTAATATCAAAAGCAGCCTGTCCTGTAAAAGTAGTTCCCAAACTTCCGACTTCTACCAATGTTCCGTTGTTCGGAGGATCCTGCTTAAATAACTTTCCGGAAGTCATATCAATATCATACAGAACTGTGCTTGTAGCTCCGGATTTGCTGTTGGTATAAGCAACTCCTGTTACAGCAGGCGTTCCGCCTCCGTTAATGTTCATATCGGTTGCAGCAACCGCTCCTGTTTCCGGATGAAGTCTTAAATTCTGCCCTGTATTGCTTACTAAACGAATTCTGTCTACGGTAGGATTAAAATCAATTGACGCAATTGTTCCTGAAACAGCCGGTGAAAATGCCGATGTACTTACCGCTCTTGCGGAAGCGTTGGAGGTGTTGATGATGTACAGTTTGCTTGCACTGGATAAAGCGTAAAGCTCTCCTGTTGCAGGTCTGAAATCGATACTCATTAGTTTTTCGCCTGAAACTACTCCTGTAACAGCGGTTTTAGAAGTAAACATTTTGGGATTGTTGGCATTGAAGGCTACAAGTTCGTTGTTCGCCGTAAGTCCGTAAGCCATAAGATCGGGTCCCTGAACAGGCATATTCATGTCTGTGGACATCATATCATCGGAATCATCACATGAAAATAAGATGATGGTGCTGAACAGTACGGTACATAAATGTAATAATTTTCTCATAATATATTATTTTAATGGTTCATATTTCCATCTACGATAAAAGATATATTATGGTTTTGCATTACTGCATTTTTTCTCAATATTATTTTTTTCATCTATTTTATTGCATTCATAATTAAAGAGATAGTTTATATTTTGGCTAAAAGGTTTATTCTGGATTTTCTAAATTGAGAAATTTGTGTAAATTTGCAATCTCAATACATTGAAATATAAGGTTTGTACTTCATTGGATTTGAATATTGAAACTTTTTTTAATAAAAAGGTTTTGGTATTTAAAAATTCATTATATTTGCACACCGAAAATTTGAAAAACAATAAATAAATAATTTTAAATCATGGCAAAGGAAACGTTTAATCGTAACAAACCACACTTGAACATTGGTACTATTGGTCACGTTGACCATGGTAAAACTACTCTTACAGCTGCTATTTCTGCTGTATTAGCTAGCAAAGGTCTTGCTGAGAAAAAAGACTTCTCTGCAATTGACTCTGCTCCAGAAGAAAAAGAAAGAGGTATTACTATCAATACAGCTCACATCGAATACGAAACTGAGAAAAGACACTATGCTCACGTTGACTGCCCAGGTCACGCGGATTATGTAAAGAACATGGTAACTGGTGCTGCTCAGATGGATGGAGCTATCGTGGTATGTGCTGCGACTGACGGACCAATGCCTCAAACAAGAGAACACATTCTACTTTGCCGTCAGGTAAACGTACCAAGAATCGTTGTTTTCATGAATAAAGTTGACATGGTAGATGATGCTGAGTTGTTAGAGCTTGTTGAAATGGAGCTTAGAGACTTATTATCTACTTATGAATTCGACGGAGATAACTCTCCAGTAATCCAAGGTTCTGCATTAGGAGCTCTTACTGCTGCTACTGAAGGTAACTCTGATGACAAGTGGTTCAAAACTGTTGAGCAGTTAATGGATGCTGTTGACGAGTGGATCGAAGAGCCAACAAGAGATACAGATAAGCCATTCTTGATGCCAATCGAAGACGTATTCTCTATTACAGGTAGAGGTACTGTAGCAACTGGTAGAATCGAGGCTGGTATCATCAACACTGGTGATCCTGTAGACATCGTAGGTATGGGTGATGAAAAATTAACTTCTACAATTACAGGGGTTGAGATGTTCAGAAAAATCCTAGATAGAGGTGAAGCTGGTGATAATGTAGGTCTATTGTTGAGAGGTATTGAAAAAACTGACATCAAGAGAGGTATGGTTATCGCTAAGAAAGACTCTGTGAAGCCACACAAAAAATTCAAAGCATCTGTTTATATCCTTTCTAAAGAAGAAGGTGGACGTCATACTCCATTCCACAACAAATACCGTCCTCAGTTCTACGTAAGAACTACTGACGTTACAGGTGAGATCTTCTTACCAGAAGGTGTAGAAATGGTAATGCCTGGTGATAACTTAGAGATCACTGTAGAATTGTTACAACCAATCGCTCTTAACGAGGGTCTTAGATTCGCGATCAGAGAAGGAGGTAGAACAGTTGGTTCAGGTCAGGTAACTGAAATCTTAGACTAATCATCTAACACAATATAAAAGCTTCCGTAAGGAACTTCTTTACGGAAGCTTTTTTTAACTACGGGCATCGTCCAATGGTAGGATACCGGTCTCCAAAACCGTTGATCAGGGTTCGAATCCTTGTGCCCGTGCAAATAACAATTATGAGTTCATTTGTCGATTTTTTAAAAGGTTCTTATAACGAATTCAGACATAAAGTTGAATGGCCAAAGTGGTCTGATCTGCAATCTTCTACAATTGTAGTAACTGTTGCAACAGTGATCTTGGCGTTATTTACTTTTGGAGTTGATGAATTGTTTTCTAAAGCAATCAGCAACATCATTGGAATGCTAATCAACTTGTTCAATTAATAATAAAAGTATTTTCCCAATAATGAGCGAATTGAAATGGTATGTGCTGAAAGCGATCAGCGGACAGGAAAATAAAGTGAAAAATTACATTGAGACGGAAATCAAGCGTTTAGGGTTTGAACAGTACGTTACTCAGGTAGTTATTCCTATGGAAAAGGTTATTCAGATCAGAAACGGTAAAAAAGTTCCTAAAGAAAGACCTTACTATCCTGGATACTTAATGATTGAAGCTGATTTGATGGGAGAGATTCCTCACGTTATCAAAAATATTCCGGGAGTTATTTCTTTCTTAAGCTTAACAAAAGGAGGAGATCCTGTTCCGATGAGAAAATCTGAGGTAAACAGAATGTTGGGAAGAATGGATGAACTTTCTGAATTTGCAAGCGATGTTGAAATCCCTTATGTAGTGGGTGAAAACGTTAAAGTAATAGACGGACCATTCAACGGATTCAACGGAACTGTTGAGAAAATTCTTGAAGATAAAAAGAAAATTGAAGTTTCTGTACTTATCTTCGGTAGAAAAACTCCAATGGAGCTTAGCTACATGCAGGTAGAAAAAGTGTAAAAACTTTAAAAAATAATTTAAAAAGACTGTTCGAAAGAATGGTCTTTTTCTTTTTAATATATTTGATGATGATTCGAACTATTTCATTATATATATTCTTAACATTCCTTCTTTTGTCTGCAATAAACTGTAAAAAAGAAACTTCTTCGCCGCCATCGGTCAATTCTCCGTCACCTCAAAAGCAAAATGTTGTAATAGCCGTAGATACAACTTTAACTTCGGGAATTGTAGATAATCTTTTAAAGCCTGTCTATGATACGATGAATATGAAACCTTTAGAAGAAATGGATGATGAAATACAGCTTTCAAGATCAGATATCAAACGTTTTGTAATAGGAAAAGAAAAATTTGCTGCTTTAGTAGTAGAAAATCAATATCCTTTTGCAGGCGCATCCACAGGGCATTGTGATCTGTTCATATTCCGATTCAATGGTAAGAATTGGGAAACTGCTGATTTTATGATTGAAGCAGGAAGTGGTGGAATGTATGGGAATTCCGGTTCGTTGCATAGCTTTACTATGATTGGTAAAGAGACGGTATGCTTTGCTTTATCAGGCGGACAAACTCATATGGGAACTTTATATTATGATGATTTGGTTATTTTCAGCCAGAATAAATTAAAAAAGGCGTGTACTGTTACTACAGAATATTCTTACGGAGATTGGGATGATAATTCAGATGGAACCAGATTTTGTTATAATGTTCAGTATGCGTTTCTTCCATCAGAGAAGTCGGTGTACGATTTGCAACTTGTAAAGGAGAGTTGCTTAAAAGAAAACAAGGATCAAATTCTGGATAAAATTGTTGTACCATTCGATAATAGAGACGGTGTGTTTAAAATTCCACAATCTTTTGATGATAGTTTGCCTTAATTTATTTAAAAATCAACATATTCCGTTTGCTATTTCAAAAATATTTCATAATTTTGCAGTCCGAAAAGTAGGATTATCTAATGTGAGAATGGATAACCTGCTGAATAATAAATGCTTCCAAACTCATTAATTATTCAAATTTAAAAAACAAACAATGGCTAAAAAAGTCTTTAAAATGGTAAAGCTTCAGGTGAAAGGTGGCGCAGCTAACCCTTCTCCACCAGTAGGTCCAGCTTTGGGTTCTGCAGGTGTGAACATCATGGAGTTTTGTAAGCAATTTAACGGAAGAACTCAAGATAAGCCGGGACAAGTTTTACCTGTAGTAATTACAGTATACGAAGACAAATCTTTTGAATTCGTAATCAAAACTCCTCCTGCAGCGATCCAGTTAATGGATGCAGCTAAAATCAAGGGTGGTTCCGGAGAACCGAACAGAAACAAAGTAGGTGCTGTAACTTGGGCTCAGGTTCAAAAGATTGCTGAAGATAAAATGGCAGACCTTAACTGCTTTACAATGGATTCAGCTGTTTCTATGGTTGCAGGTACTGCAAGATCTATGGGATTAAGAGTAACAGGAACTAAACCAACTTTTAACGCTTAAAACTTAAAGAAATGGCAAAATTAACAAAGAAGCAAAAGGAAGCTTTAAGCAAAGTAGAAAAAGGAAGAATCTATAACCTTGAAGAAGGTGCAGCTCTTGTAAAAGAAGTAAATACTGCAAAGTTTGATGCTTCTGTAGATATCGCTGTAAGATTAGGGGTAGATCCAAGAAAAGCAAACCAAATGGTAAGAGGTGTTGTATCTCTTCCTCACGGAACTGGTAAAGATGTTAAAGTTTTGGCTTTAGTAACTCCAGATAAAGAAGCAGAAGCTAAAGAAGCGGGTGCTGATTATGTAGGTCTTGATGAATATTTACAAAAAATCAAAGAAGGTTGGACAGACGTTGACGTTATCGTTACGATGCCGGCTGTAATGGGTAAATTAGGACCATTGGGTAGAGTATTAGGACCAAGAGGTTTAATGCCAAACCCTAAATCAGGTACTGTAACTATGGAAATTGGTAAAGCAGTAACTGAAGTGAAAGCTGGTAAAATTGATTTCAAAGTTGATAAATACGGTATTATCCACGCTGGTATTGGTAAAGTATCTTTCGATGCTGCTAAAATCAAGGAAAATGCTCAGGAATTGATCTCTACTTTGATTAAAATGAAGCCAACTGCTGCTAAAGGAACTTATGTGAAGTCTATCTATCTTTCTTCTACAATGAGTCCTGGTATTGCAATCGATACTAAATCTGTTAACTAATTATAAATCCTAAGACAATGACAAAAGACCAAAAAGTTGTAGCAATACAAGAGATCAAAGATTTGCTTCAGGATGCAAAAGTAGTTTACGTAGCAGATCTAGAAGGTTTGAACGCTGGAAAATCTTCTGACTTCAGAAGACAGGCTTTCAAGCAAAATATCAAAGTAAAAGTTGTTAAAAATACACTTTTGCAAAAAGCAATGGAGCAGATTGAAGGAGTAGATTACTCTGAGATGTTCCAGTCTTTCAAAGGAAATTCTGCAATTATGATTGCTGAGACCGCAAGTGCTCCAGCAAAATTAATCAGAGATTTCAGAAAGAAAGAAGAAAAGCCGGCGTTAAAGTCTGCTTTCGTTCAGGAAACTTTCTATGTAGGTGACAATAACCTAGAGATGTTAGCTAACATCAAGTCTAGAGAAGAAATGATCGGTGAAATCATCGGATTACTTCAGTCTCCAATCCAGAGAGTTGTTTCTGCTCTTCAAAACAAACCTGAGACAGTAGAAGCTAAAGCTGAAGAAGCTGCACCTGCAGTAGAAGAAGCTCCTGCTACTGAAACTCCGGAAACTCCGGCTGCTGAAGGAGAAGCTCCAGCTGCTGAATAATTTACACTCAAAAAATAATCAATAATCAACAAAAACATTACAACAATGTCAGATTTAAAAAATTTAGCTGAAACGCTAGTAAACTTAACAGTAAAAGACGTAAACGAATTAGCTGCTATCCTTAAGGATGAGTACGGAATTGAGCCTGCTGCTGCTGCAGTAGTAATGGCTGGTCCTGCTGGTGAAGCTGCTGAAGAAAAGACTGAATTCGACGTAATTCTTAAGTCTGCAGGTGCTTCTAAATTAGCGATCGTTAAATTAGTAAAAGATTTAACTGGTGCTGGTCTTAAAGAAGCTAAAGATATCGTAGACGGTGCTCCTGCTCCATTGAAGCAAGGTGTATCTAAAGACGAAGCTGAAGCTCTTAAGAAGCAATTAGAAGAAGCTGGTGCTGAAGTAGAATTGAAATAATTCTAGTTTACATTAAAAATAGGAAGCCTGAACATTTTGTTCAGGCTTTTTTTATTGGGTTTAAAAATTCATTTTAATATCTATAAATATTTATGAACTAAAAAAAAGCAATTGTAATTTTTTATTTTTAAATTATTTTTAGTTTTTGCCTTTTTATTTTATTTATTATGTGTTAAATTATTTATATTGTTAAATTTTTTAATAAAAATTTATAATTTAATTGAAAATATACTATATTTGTATCCGTAAAACACACAGCCTTGGATATAAATTATTTTCTGTCGGACATTAATGTGCCGCTTATTCTTTACATGATCTTGTTGATGTATTTTAATACAGCAAAGCTGTTAAATTCCTCTCTTTATCAACAGATATCATATAAAAATTCTTACTTATAAAATTACATCACTGCTAATTTTATCACACATTGTAAAATTATCTTTACAGAAGGCATGAAATAACTTTTCATGTAATCTTTCAAAAACTACAAATATCATATAATGAAAAACAAATTATTCGGATTGTCCGTGTTGACAATTTTCAGTTGCATGCTAAACGCACAAGTAGGCATTAATACTAATTTGGGACAGGCAACTCTCGATGTTGTGGGAGCGCCTTCAAATCCAAATAAACTTGATGGAATTATTGCACCGCGAATTACAGGAGATCAACTTAAGGGAAAAAACTATTCTACAGCTCAGACTGGTGCAATTGTTTATGTAACAACTCCTGATACAGCACCTTCAGGTCAGACCGTCAATGTTACAAGCACAGGATATTATTATTTTGATGGCTCAGTTTGGATTCAGTTTCTTCAGCCACAGTCTTCAGATTGGAAAACAACCGGAAACTCAGGAACTACGGCTTCTGCTTCAACTTTAGGGACTGCTGTTTCTTCCGGAAACTTTTTAGGAACTACCGACAGTCAGAATTTAGTATTTACAACAAACAATACCGTAAAAGCAATTTTGGATGTTAATGGTAATCTTAGAGGTGGAAATGCCAATACTTCAGCTCCTTATGCATCACTTTCTTGGGGTTCAAACAATACATTATCAAACAATACCTCGTCCAACATCGCTTTAGGAAGAGAAAATACCGTTGCTGCGCAGGCTGCCAACTTTCCGGGTGTGGCAATAGGAGCAGCAAACAGTTCTTTAAGCGGAGCAAAAACAATAGGGAACAACAATTTTGCCACAGGAGCCAATACCATTGTTTTGGGAAATAATAACGGAACTTCCGCAGCTAACGTCAGCGGAATTAATGTTGGAAACTCCAATGTAAATTCTGGTGGTTTTGCTTTTGGAACAGGAAATAACGTAACGAGCAATAATTATGCATTTGGAAATGCCAATGTTGCAAGCGGAGCAGCCGGCGCAATTGCTTTCGGAACCAATGCAAGTGCAACCATTGCCAATCAGACTGTTTATGCCAATACCTCACATGCATTTTCCGGACAGGGTGTAATTGGAACAGCAATTACGGACGTTGGTGTAAATATGACTCCCAACGGAACTAATATTCCGGATCTTGAAATCAGTAAAGGGATTTTAATTAAAGCCACCGGTGTTCCTGTAACTTCAGACTGTAACGCAAGTAATGAAGGAACTATTGTTTATGGTAAATCCGGAAATACAGGAAGCTTTTACGGATGCAGAATTTCCGCAGGAGTATATGCGTGGCAACAATTCTAAAAAATACACAAACTTTAAAATCTATAAAAATGACAAAAAAATTATTTACGAAAATTACAGCATTTCTCATGCTGTTTCTGCTGTCTGTGAAGATTTTCGGACAGGGTTACACACCGATTCGAGGAATGGGAGTTGAAGCAAAACCACTTAACGCAAACGGAATATGCCTGGCTTGTTACAGCGGAAGCACAAATCCCCTTATTGATGCCAATTTGGATAACAGCGTAAGTATGGGAAGCTTTACCACCTTGGTAAGCGGAAACGGAGTTTCTGTTAAAAATACAAATACCACTTATCCTGCAGGATATATTACTGGTTTTAATGTAGATTTAGGAACCAGTGTTGTTACGGCAAGTCTTTTAAGCAACTTAAGAATCAGTACTTATAAAGCAGGAGTTCTTCAGGAATCTTCAAATAGTGCAACTTTACTGTCTGTTCCTGCATTTGGAGGAACCAAAACAAGAATTTTCCTTCACTTTAAAACAACTAAAGATTTTAACGAAGTAAGACTGTATCAGGTTAACGCCCTTTCTATATTCAGTACCCTGAATATTTATTATGCATTTGCTTTTGATCCCAATAAAGTTCCTGTAGATAATAATGGCATCTGTGATGATATTATTGCAGGAAGCGGTGTAGATGGAAATGTTTCAGGAAGCAGCAGCTTTTTAGCACCTCTTTCTTTCGTGGTCGACAGGCAAAAGATTGGCGACGGAGATAAAAGTTCTTACGGTTCTGTTGTTTTACCGGCAGGCTTGTTGGGATCATACTCTGTAGGCGTATTAGATAAGAATCAGGTTTATCCCGCAGGAAACAAAGCCGGGTTTGTTATTGAACCGGACGATCAGGGTAAATTGCTAAGTGCTGAATTTTTGAAAAATATAACAATTGAAACCTATTTATTCGGGCAGTTACAGGATTCTAAAAACTTATTTGATGGAGGCGGGCTGATTAATATCAAAGTGTTAAGATTCGGTTCCAACAAACAAAAAATTTCCCTCAATACAACCAAGCCTTTTAATGAAGTAAGATTAAAAATTACGCAGACAGTAGGCGTGAATTTCGGAGCTTTAAAAGTATTTTATGCCTTCGAAGAACCTCAGGATTGCGACTGTAATGAGTATATTCAGACTTCGGGAACTTCAAGATTAGGAGATATTGTACAGGGTGCTTCATGGACAGGTGCTTCGGGAACAATTTTAGGATTAACCAATATTACCAACACAGGAAACGTTGTAGATGCCAACACAACAAATTTTGCAACAGTAAATTTTTCTCCAATTAATTTATTAATTCCAACAGTTAGGTTAACCGTTAAAAGCAATACAGGAGAATATCCTGCCGGGACTTTCGGCGGATTTACCTTAACGAAAAGTGCTAATTTGTTAACTATAAATGCTCTAGATTATATTACCGTTACTTTTTATAAAGGAACAACGGTTACAGAATCCAGAACTTCGGGAGGTTTATTCAGCGGACAGTTTATTACTTCGGCTTCCAATCAGTTTTATGTTGGTTTTACAGCAACAAAAGCGTTCGACAGAATGAAAATTGAAATCAATCCAGGAATAGGAATCACTTTGGCGCAGCAATACTACATTTATAATGCATTTGTTCAGCTTGATGACGATCAGGACGGTGTTCCGAACTGTAACGATAAATGTCCGAACGGAAACGACAGTATTGATAACAACGGAAACGGTATTCCGGATTGTGCTGAAGGATGTTCTGTGGTAAATGATAAATCTTCTGCACTAGACAGCGATGGAGATGGTGTTGCAGATGCTTGCGATAATGATTCTGATAACGACGGCATTCCGGATGCATGGGAAGACCTTAATGGAAACGGAAAATTTGAAGATGATGATGTAGACGGAAATAAACTGGTTATTGCAGAACTGGGAGACGGAATTTCAAGTTATCTTGATCTTGATTCTGATAACGATGGTATTTTAGATTTATTTGAATCTGGAATTCCAACTTCAGTTATCGATCAGATTGATGCGGATCATAACGGAATTATCGACAGCGGCGTTGCGGCAGGAAATAACGGAATTGCAGATATTCTGGAAACATCTCCGGATTCAGGCGTTATGAAATATCCTTTAAAAAATACAGATGGAGACGATAAACCTGATTTTTTAGATTTGAAATCCAATAATATAGACTTTGATCTTTATACCATCGGAAAAGATAATCTGGATGATCTTGGAGAAGGATTTATTTCGAGAATAAACGATGCAGATGCAGATGGAATTCAGGCGGTTGTAGATACAGATCTTATTGCGAAAGGTTCTCCGAATTCCCCTCTTTCACCATATTCTTCTTTTGCGAAAAACAGTGCAATTGCAGCTAAAGCTTCTGTGGGAGAAGTAAAGACAGTAGCAAATGATGTTAAAATTTATCCTAATCCTGTAAAAGCTGGGGAAAATTTAAATGTAAAATCTGATGAAGAAGGTACATACACATTGTTTTCAGCTCAGGGACAGTTAATCCGCTCAGGTAAATTTTCAGGAAATACCGAAATTGCTACTTCTTCTTTACCGGCAGGAATGTACATTATAAAAGTAGAAACAAAAACGACTGTAAAATCATACAAAGTCATCGTGAGGTAATTTCAATAAATAAATCGTTTCTACACATAAGTCATTCGCAAGAATGACTTATGTTTTTAAATATCTGAAATTAAATGTTTTATTGATTTTTTTTAATTAACTTTATAAAAAAAGTAATTACCGTAAACAAATAGTAATTATTCTTAGTTTCTTGCAGTAAATATATATTATGACGGCTTTTTCGAATATTGATCATTTGCTAATCTATTTCGATAAAATCGGTCGTACATCAAAATACAGCTAAATCTTAGGTTATTGTAATGATTTTAAGATTGAGTTTTTTTTATTAAGGGTAGGTCATCCATATTTTTGGATGACCTTTTTGTGTAAAAAATGTATAGAAATAAAATATTACTGTCCCAAAATTTTCCATCATTAAAAAAGTTTGAGTTTTTGCTGAATGAATAAGGTGTGCAGATTAGAAAACAGTCGATATTTAAAAAGAATCTTAGTGATCTCCTGCTTTAAATAACAGTATAATTAATAATGGAATCGAAATTTTAAAAGCACAACGATAAGGCAATAGGGAAATCATAAAAACAATTAACATCTTCAGAATGAAGTTGTTTTATTTGTATATGAAAATAAAATGTTGTAAATTTGCAGTCTCTTTTGGCGCGAATAATTGTTTGTAAATCTATAAAATATTGAATATCACCTCTTTCATTTCCATGAAAGAGATTTCGTGTGTATAGATATTACGGCGGTATCTGCCTCAAAAGTAATAAAAATATTTTGCATTACGCTGTGAAAAGATATACCAGTGTTGCAGTTAGGAATAAGATTCTGAGAATCAAAAGGAAAAAATAAAAGACTGTCTCTTAATAGCGCCAATATTATAAGGTCTTTTACAATTTCTGCTCTCAAACTCTTCTTTCTGATATTTTTTAATGAATCAAAATATTTTTTAACCTTTCTTAAAAGTTTTATGAGTAAAACAACACCTACAACTAGGGGAAATCAGAGAGTAAATTTCTCTTCAGCGAAAGGAAAAATCATCACTCCGGACTTCCTGGATATCCAGATCGAGTCTTTCAGTGAGTTTTTTCAGCTTGATACGCTTCCTGAAGACAGGAGAGACGAAGGATTGTACAAAACATTCCAGGAAAATTTCCCGATTACCGATTCCAGAAACCAATTTGTATTGGAATTTTTGGATTATCTGGTAGATTCTCCACGTTATTCAATCGATGAGTGTGTGGAAAGAGGTTTAACGTATTCCGTTCCTCTTAAAGCAAGACTTAAATTGTATTGTACAGACCCGGAACACGAGGATTTCCAGACCGTGGTTCAGGATGTATACTTAGGTCCGGTTCCTTACATGACGCCGTCCGGTTCATTTATTATCAATGGGGCAGAGCGTGTAATCGTAACTCAGTTACACAGATCTCCGGGGGTATTCTTCGGACAGACTTACCACGCAAACGGAACTAAACTTTATTATTCAAGAATTATCCCTTTCAAAGGATCTTGGATGGAATTTACGACAGATATCAACAGCGTAATGTATGCGTATATCGACCGTAAGAAAAAATTACCGTTAACAACTTTATTAAGAGCGATCGGGTATGAATCTGATAAGGACATCCTTCAGATCTTCGATCTTGCTGAAGAAGTGAAAGTTTCTAAAGCTGCCCTTAAAAAAGTAGAAGGAAGAACATTGGCTGCGAGAGTATTGAACACTTGGTTCGAAGATTTCGTAGACGAAGATACCGGTGAAGTTGTTTCTATCGAAAGAAACGAAATCATCTTGGACAGAGAAACGATTCTTGAAAAAGAACATTTAGATCTTATTCTTGATGCAGGTGTGAAATCAATCCTGATTCACAAAGAAAACAGCAACGAGTTCTCTATCATTCAGAATACATTACAGAAAGACCCTACAAACTCTGAAAAAGAGGCAGTAGAGTACATCTATCGTCAGTTAAGAAACGCAGATCCGCCAGATGAGGAAACAGCAAGAGGAATCATTGAAAAATTATTCTTCTCAGAGCAAAGATATTCATTAGGTGAAGTAGGACGTTACAGACTAAACAAAAAATTAGGGCTGAACATTCCTACAACAACTGAGGTTCTTACAAAAGAAGATATCATTGCGATCGTAAGACACTTGATCGAATTGGTAAACTCTAAAGCGGAGGTGGATGATATCGACCACTTATCAAACAGAAGAATTAAAACTGTTGGTGAGCAATTAGCAGGACAGTTCGGGGTAGGTCTTTCAAGAATTGCAAGAACAATCAAGGAAAGAATGAATGTTAGAGATAACGAAATCTTTACTCCGCTTGATCTTGTTAACGCAAAAACTTTAACATCAGTAATCAACTCGTTCTTTGGTACCAACCAGCTTTCTCAGTTCATGGATCAGACCAACCCACTATCAGAAATCACGCACAAGCGTAGACTTTCTGCACTAGGACCTGGTGGTTTATCAAGAGAAAGAGCAGGTTTCGAGGTTCGAGACGTTCACCATACACACTACGGAAGAATTTGCCCGATCGAAACTCCGGAAGGACCAAATATCGGTTTGATTTCATCTTTAGGTATTTATGCGAAAATCAACAGATTAGGTTTCATCGAAACTCCTTACAGAAAAGTAGAGAATGGTAAAATTGAGCTTAATGCAGATCCTATCTACTTAAATGCAGAAGACGAAGAATCTAAAGTAATTGCTCAGGCAAACGTTGAACTAAGCGACAACGGTGAATTCGAAACAGACAGAATTATTGCAAGATTGGATGGTGACTATCCTGTAGTTGAGCCAAACCAAGTAGACCTTATCGACGTTGCTCCAAACCAGATCTCTGGTATCTCCGCTTCATTAATTCCTTTCTTGGAGCATGATGATGCGAACCGTGCGTTGATGGGATCTAACATGATGCGTCAGGCAGTTCCTCTATTGAAGCCACAGGCTCCGATCGTAGGTACAGGGCTTGAGCAGCAGGTTGCAAGAGATTCAAGAATCTTAATTAACGCTGAAGGTACAGGTACGGTAGAGTACGTGGATGCCGACAGAATCGTTATTAAATATGAAAGAAGCGAAGACGAAGATTTAGTACAATTCGAGTCTGCTACTAAAACATATAACTTAACTAAGTTCAGAAAAACCAACCAAAGTACTACCATTACCCTAAGACCAAACGTAAGAGTAGGTGATGTAGTGGAAAAAGGACAGGTACTTTGCGACGGTTATGCTACTGAAAAAGGAGAATTGGCTCTTGGTAGAAACTTAGTGGTTGCGTTCATGCCTTGGAAAGGATACAACTTCGAGGATGCGATCGTAATTAACGAAAAAGTAGTTCGTGAAGACTGGTTTACTTCAATCCACGTAGATGAATATTCTTTGGAAGTTCGTGATACCAAATTAGGTATGGAAGAATTGACAGCAGATATTCCAAACGTTTCTGAAGAAGCTACTAAAGATCTTGACGAGAACGGTATGATCAGAATCGGTGCTGAAGTGAAGCCTGGAGACATCATGATTGGTAAAATCACTCCAAAAGGTGAATCTGACCCGACTCCTGAAGAAAAACTTTTGAGAGCAATCTTCGGTGACAAAGCTGGTGATGTAAAAGATGCTTCATTAAAAGCAGATTCATCATTAAGAGGTGTTGTTATTGACAAGAAATTGTTCTCAAGAAACATTAAAGATAAAAAGAAGAGAACTGAAGAAAAACTTAAGCTTGAAGAAATTGAAAACACTTACAAGGCTAAGTTTGATGATTTGAGAAACACTTTAATTGAAAAATTAAACACGCTTGTAAGCGGTAAAACTTCTCAGGGCGTGAAAAACGACCTTGATGAAGAAATCATCGGTAAAGGGGTGAAGTTCACTCACAAATTGTTGACTTCAGTTGAAGATTATGTAAACGTTAGCGGTTCAGACTGGACAGTTGATAACGATAAAAATGAATTAATCAAACAATTAATTCACAACTACAAAATCAAGTACAACGATATTCAAGGGGTTAAAAACCGTGAGAAATTTGCAATTTCAATCGGAGACGAATTACCTGCAGGGATCATGAAGTTGGCTAAAGTGTACATCGCTAAGAAACGTAAACTGAATGTAGGAGATAAAATGGCGGGTCGTCACGGTAACAAAGGTATCGTTTCGAGAATCGTTCGTGAAGAAGATATGCCATTCCTTGAAGACGGAACACCGGTAGATATCGTACTGAATCCACTTGGGGTACCTTCACGTATGAACATCGGTCAGATCTACGAAACAGTACTTGGATGGGCTGGTCAGAAATTAGGATTGAAGTTCGCGACGCCAATCTTCGACGGAGCTAGCTTAGACCAGATTACGGAGTACACTGAGAAAGCAGGTCTTCCTAAATTCGGTCACACTCACCTTTATGATGGGGGTACCGGAGAAAGATTTACTCAGGCTGCAACAGTAGGGGTAATCTATATGTTGAAACTGGGACACATGGTTGATGATAAAATGCACGCACGTTCTATCGGTCCTTACTCATTGATTACTCAGCAGCCGTTAGGAGGTAAAGCTCAGTTCGGAGGTCAGAGATTCGGAGAGATGGAGGTTTGGGCACTTGAAGCATTCGGTGCATCAAATATCCTGAGAGAGATCCTTACCGTGAAGTCGGATGACGTTATTGGTAGAGCGAAAACTTACGAAGCTATTGCAAAAGGTGAATCGATGCCTGAACCAGGTATTCCGGAATCCTTCAATGTACTACTTCACGAGCTACAAGGTCTTGGATTAGACGTAAGACTAGAGGAATAATTTTAAATTTTAAATTATAAATGCTGAATGGAAACATTCGGAAATTAATCTAAAATCTAAAATCTAAAATTTAAAATCTAACAAATGTCAAATAAAAATAAATCAAGTAGATTTAATAAAATAACCATCGGTTTAGCTTCACCGGAATCGATTCTTCAGGAATCGAGAGGGGAGGTTCTTAAACCGGAAACCATTAACTACAGAACGCATAAGCCTGAAAGAGACGGTTTGTTCTGTGAAAAAATCTTTGGTCCTGTAAAGGATTACGAATGTGCTTGTGGTAAATACAAGAGAATTCGTTACAAAGGGATCGTTTGTGACCGTTGTGGAGTAGAAGTTACGGAGAAAAAAGTACGTAGAGAGAGAATCGGGCATATCAATCTGGTAGTTCCAATTGCACACATCTGGTATTTCCGTTCTTTACCGAACAAAATCGGTTACCTTTTAGGGATTCCTTCCAAGAAATTGGATATGATCATCTACTACGAAAGATATGTAGTGATCCAGCAGGGTATTGCTAAAAAATTAGACGGTTCTGATTTCGAAAATATGGAATTCTTAACTGAAGAAGAGTACCTTGACATCATGGAAACTCTTCCGATCGAGAACCAGTATCTTGATGATTCTGATCCGAACAAATTCATCGCTAAGATGGGTGCGGAAGCGGTTGAAGAATTATTAAAAAGAATCGACCTTGATGCATTGTCTTTCGACCTGAGACACAAAGCACACAACGAAGGTTCAAAACAAAGAAGAACGGAAGCTCTGAAAAGATTGAACGTTGTAGAAGCATTGAGAGGTGCTAATACAAGAATGATCAACAGACCGGAGTGGATGATTATGCGTGTTCTTCCTGTTATTCCACCAGAACTAAGACCATTGGTTCCGTTGGATGGAGGACGTTTTGCGACTTCCGATTTAAATGACCTTTACAGAAGAGTAATCATCAGAAACAATCGTTTGAAGAGATTATTGGAGATCAAAGCTCCGGAAGTAATCTTAAGAAACGAGAAGCGTATGCTTCAGGAATCTGTAGATTCACTATTCGATAATACAAGAAAATCTTCAGCCGTAAAATCTGAATCAAACAGACCGTTGAAATCACTTTCAGATTCATTGAAAGGGAAGCAGGGTCGTTTCCGTCAGAACTTATTAGGAAAAAGGGTAGATTACTCTGCGCGTTCCGTAATTGTTGTAGGTCCGAACTTACAGCTTCACGAGTGTGGTATTCCTAAAGATATGGCAGCGGAATTGTACAAACCGTTCATCATCAGAAAACTGATTGAAAGAGGAATTGTAAAAACAGTAAAATCTGCTAAGAGAATCATCGACAGAAAAGAGCCGGTAGTGTATGATATCCTTGAAAACGTGATGAAAGGTCACCCTGTTCTACTGAACAGAGCACCTACGCTTCACAGATTGGGTATTCAGGCTTTCCAGCCTAAGATGATCGAAGGTAAGGCAATTCAGCTTCACCCGTTGGTAACAACAGCATTCAACGCCGATTTCGATGGTGACCAGATGGCGGTACACTTACCGTTAGGTCCTGAAGCGATCCTTGAAGCTCAGTTATTGATGTTAGGTTCTCAAAACATTTTGAACCCTGCAAACGGTTCTCCAATTACAGTACCTTCTCAGGACATGGTTCTTGGTCTTTATTTCATGACCAAAGAATTGAGTTCTACAGAAGATATGAAAGTAAAAGGTGAAGGTTTGGCATTCTATTCTCCTGAAGAAGCAGAAATCGCTTATGCGGAAGGAAGAGTATCTTTAAATGCTAAAGTAAGATGTAGACTTCCGGTTAAAGAAAACGGAGAAATCGTAACAAGATTAATCGAAACTACGGTAGGTAGAATCTTATTCAACCAGATTGTACCGAAGCAGGTAGGATATATCAATGAGCTTTTAACGAAGAAATCATTGAGAAACGTTATCGGTAAAATTCTTGCAGATACAGATTTCCCTACAACTGTGAAGTTCCTGGATGCAATGAAAGACTTAGGATATTCAAACGCATTCAAAGGAGGTCTTTCCTTCTCATTAGGAGATATTGTGGTTCCTGTTGAGAAAAAGCAGATGATTGCAGATTCTATCGGAACAGTAGATGAAATTAGAGCCAACTATAACATGGGTCTTATTACAGATACAGAACGTTATAATCAGGTAATCGACGTTTGGACTACAACCAATGCAAACCTTACGGAGATGATTATGGGCAGAATGAAAACTGATCAGGGAGGTTTCAACTCTGTATATATGATGCTTGACTCCGGAGCGAGGGGGTCTAAGGAACAGATCCGTCAGTTATCAGGGATGAGAGGTTTGATGGCAAAACCGCAAAAAGCCGGTTCTACCGGAGCGGAGATCATCGAAAACCCGATTCTTGCTAACTTTAAAGAAGGTCTTTCCATCCTAGAATACTTTATCTCTACCCACGGTGCCCGTAAAGGTCTTGCGGATACCGCTCTTAAGACTGCCGATGCAGGTTACTTAACGAGAAGATTGGTAGACGTTGCACAGGACGTTATCGTTACAGAAGACGACTGTGGAACTTTAAGAGGAACAGAAGTTACTGCACTTAAGAAAAATGATGAGATCGTTGAAAGAATCTCTGAAAGAATCTTAGGTAGAGTTTCTTTACATAATATTTATGATCCTGAAAGTGATGAATTAATTGCTGAAGCAGATCAGGTAATCAGTGAGGCGTTAGCGAAGAGAATTGAAGAAGCAGGATTAGAAGCAGTTGAAGTTCGTTCACCACTTACTTGTGAAGCTAAAAAAGGAATCTGTGCGAAATGCTACGGTAGAAACTTAGCAACAGGGAAGATGATCCACATGGGTGAAGCAGTAGGTGTAATTGCAGCACAGTCCATCGGGGAACCGGGAACTCAGCTTACGTTGAGAACCTTCCACCAAGGGGGTACTGCAGGAAACGTATCAGAAAACCCGTCAATTGTTGCAAGAAGAGACGGTATCGTTGAAATGGATGAGGTAAGAACCATTACTTCTGAAGATGAAAACGGTAATACTGCGGAAGTTGTAGTTTCCCGTTCAACAGAATTCAGATTAGTTGCTGATAACGAGTCCAGAACTCCGTTAATGGTAGCTAACGTACCTTACGGTTCCATATTATCTGTAAAACCGGGTGATAAGGTGAAGAAAGGCGATGTAATCTGTAAGTGGGATCCGTATAACGCGGTTATCATTGCAGAAACTGCCGGTAAGGTAGAATACGAAGATATTATCCAAGGGGTTTCATTCCAGTTGGAGATTGACGAACAGACAGGATTTGAAGAGAAAGTAATCTCTGAATCCAGAAATAAGAAAGCTGTACCTACCTTGAAGGTGGTAGATTCTAAAGGAGTTGAACAGAAAGCGTACAACTTACCGGTAGGAGCCCACTTAATGGTAAACGATGGTGAAAAAATTAAGGCTGGTAAAGTCTTAATCAAAATCCCGAGAAAATCTGCAAAAGCAGGGGATATCACCGGAGGTCTTCCGAGAGTTACCGAATTATTCGAAGCAAGAAACCCTTCAAACCCGGCGGTGGTTACAGAAATCGATGGGGTAGTTTCTTACGGAAAAATTAAGAGAGGTAACCGAGAATTGATCGTTGAAGCTAAAACTGGAGAAAGAAAAATTTATTTGGTTAAATTATCCAACCAGATTTTGGTACAGGAGAATGACTTCGTAAGAGCTGGTTCGCCACTTTCTGACGGTTCCATTACTCCGGACGATATCTTAAGAATCAAAGGTCCAACTGCGGTTCAGGAATATTTAGTAAATGAAATTCAGGAAGTTTACCGTCTACAGGGGGTAAAAATCGACGACAAGCACTTCGAAATCATCGTAAGACAGATGATGACAAAAGTATCTATCGTTGATGGAGGTGATACTCAGTTCCTTGAAGGTGCTCTTGAGCATAAATATGACTTCTTGGAAGAAAACAACAGAGTATTCGGTCTTAAAGTAGTAGTAGATGCCGGAGATTCTAAAGTGTTCCAGCCGGGTCAGATGATTACTGCAAGAGAATTAAGAGATGAGAATTCTAAGCTGAAGCGTGAAGATCAGGCTTTAGTTCAGGTAAGAGAAGCTTTACCGGCTACAGCAACGCCTGTATTGCAGGGTATTACAAGAGCAGCTCTTCAGACGAAATCGTTCATGTCTGCAGCATCGTTCCAGGAAACAACTAAGGTTCTTAACGAAGCAGCAGTTGCAGGTAAGGTAGATGATCTTAACGGTCTTAAAGAAAATGTAATTGTAGGACACAGAATTCCTGCAGGTACAGGTCTTAAAGAATACCAAAATGTGATCGTAGGTTCTAAAAAAGAATTCGAAGATCTTAACTAAAAATAATGATTCGGAAATTTGAGGTTTGAATTTATTTTTATATTTTCACAACCTCAAAATTTCGAATAAAAAAATATTTTATAACAATGGACAACAATCAAAATCCACAAGACGGAAACATCAACATCGAATTAAACGAAATGGTAGCAGCTGGTATCTATGCTAATTTAGCTTTAGTAAACCACTCTCCATCTGAGTTTGTAGTAGATTTCATCCAGTTAATGCCGGGAGTACAGCAAGCAAAAGTAAGATCAAGAGTTATCCTTGCTCCGCTTCACGCTAAAAGAGTACTTTCTGCTCTTCAGCAAAACATTGCTAACTACGAGCAGCAATTCGGAGAAATCAAAGAAGTTGAGCCTTTCGTATTAGGAGGAAACAACGTAAACGCTTAAGATTTACTCTCAAAAATAAAAGAATGCCTCAATTTTATTGGGGCATTTTTATTATTTTTAATTATCAAAATAAAATTTTATTTAAATAAATTGTAAGTTGTAATTCCTAAAATTGCTATTAATACAATTAAAATACCTCCCAAAAGCCAGAGTGACCACTTTAAAATTCCAAATATTTTTGCTAAGTTTTTATTTGTATCTTCAGTATAAGCTTGTATTAACCCTATTAATGATCCACCAGTAATAATCAAATCATCAATCCAGCCCACTACAGGAACTACATCTGGAATAGCATCAATGGGACTAACTCCATATAATGTCCCCAAAATTGCTATAATAATAGGGATAATTTTATTTGATTTTTTTGAAGGTTGTAATTTATTTTCCATTTAATTAGTTTATAACTAATTCAAAATTATTCAAATTTTAATAGATAAAATTGTGGAAAACCGTAATTTAATATTCTATATATCCTCAATAGAATAAAAAAAATATAATTTCAATTCTTCATTTCAATATATTTGTAAGTCAGAAATGATACATTAAATATGATCAATAATCAGTTTATTATTAACAAATTTGGCTTTTTAGGAAATGATTTTTTAAAAGAGCTGGATAAACATGCCATCGTTACAGAAATTAAAGCGAAAACCGAGATTGTAAGAGAAGGACAGAAAAATAAATTTGTTCCGTTTCTTATTAAAGGTTCCATAAGGGTTTTCAGCCTGAATGACGGTCGCGAACTGATCTATTATTACATCCGTTCTAATGACAGTTGTCTCATGACATTCTCCTCAATCTTTACAGATTGCACAAGCCGCATTTACGCCGTTACGGAAGAAGACTCCGAAGTATTGTTATTCCCGGTATCTGTTGTTCATGAATGGCTCATTAAATTTCCGGAAATCAACAGGCTTTTCTATTCAGAATACGACAAAAGATTTATTGATGTGATGAATATGGTAAATGATGCCGTTTTTCATAAGTTGGATAAAAGAGTTTTAAACTATATAAAACAACAGATTTCAGCAACCGGAAACAATCCCATCAAACTTACCCACAGAGAAATTGCAAACAGTTTGGGAACTTCAAGAGAAGTAGTAAGCCGTGTTCTTAAAAAAATAGAAAACGAAGGCGAGATTATTCAGACCAAAGAAGGCATAAAAATACCTGTAAATGAAAATGTTAGTCAAGGCTAATAAATGATATTTAATTATTTTAACATTTTCATTGATAAAAACAATACAGTCGGTGACTTTTATCACACAATTTTAACTCGATAAGTCGATAAGTTTGTTGTACTAATTTAAATAAATGTGTATGACAAAAACTCTCTTATTTTTGTCAATGTTTGCTTCAGTTTTTTCCTTTGCACAGGAAGACCTGCTGAAAGATATTGATACCGTTCAGACGAAAAACACCGATGTTTCCCAACCCGCTTTTAAAGCTTTACAAATTGTAACCGGGCAATCTACCAAACTTCCCGCAAAGAATGAATGGTATATTGTTGTGGCGCACCGCTTCGGCGATGTAAGCAAAGGTTTTAAAGACTTCTTCGGGCTGGATGATGCTTCCACAAAACTCGGAGTTATTTATGGCATTACAGAAGGGATTTCAGTAAGCCTTTCCAGAGAAACCAACCTGAAAACTTTTGAAGGCGGTGTAAAATACAGACTTGTAAAACAGAATGAAAACGCGCCTGTAGATATTGTAGGCTATAATGTTTTGGCAGTAAATACAGATCTCAGCAAAGATAATTATCCACATCTTCAGTTTGGGGACAGGCTTTCTTATCTTACACAGGCTTTAATTTCCAGAAGATTCAGCGATAAATTTTCTCTTCAGTTAACACCGTCATACGTTCACAAAAATCTTTACGAACCTACTATTGAAGACAAAAACCAGTTTTTGGCAGGTTTGGGAGGACGTTATAAAATCTCCAAAAGAGTTTCTATTAATGCAGAATATTTTGTGAATTTCGACAATCACAGTTTCTATAAAAATCCGCTTTCTTTAGGAATGGATATAGAAACCGGGGGACACGTGTTCCAGCTTTTGTTCACCAATTCCCAACTCAATTCGGATATTGGTTATTTAACCAATGCAGCCGGAAAATGGGATAAAGGGCAGATTTTCTTTGGGTTTAATCTTTACAGAGTATTTTAGAGTATGAAAAAATTGATATACATCGTTTCATCAGCATTAGTATTAACGGCTTGTGAAAGCAGAACGTATGAGGAAATTTCGGATAATACTCCGATTGCAGAAGTGGTAACTTACAATAAAGATGTGAAGCCTATTATGGATGCCAATTGCGTGAGCTGTCATTCACCGGGAGTTCAGGCGCTGGCAAACTACTCTCAGGTGAAAGCAAATATTGATAACGTTATAGACAGAATAAGCCGCGCTAACGGAGATCCTTTAAAAATGCCTCAAGGCGGAAGTTTATCGCCCTCACAAATTACGATCATCACGAAATGGAAAGCCGACGGGCTTCTCGAAAACTAGAAATTAATATGAAAAAGCTATTTTTATTTATAACAGCGTTATTATTCACCAATCTTGCTTTTGCCCAAAAATATATGGCTAAAACAGGAAAAGTAACTTTTGAAGCATCTGTTCCTTTATTTGAAGATGTTTTTGCACAGGACGACAACAATGTGGCGGTAATCAATGCCGATACAGGAGATTTTGCATCAGTTTCTGTCGTGAAAAACTTCCATTTCAAAACAAAATTAATGGAAGAGCACTTCAATGAAAGCTATGCCGAAACGGCGAAATATCCGAAGGCAACCTTCACCGGAAAAATTCTGAATTTTGATAAGTCTAAATTATCCGCAACGCCACAAAAATATACCGTTCAGGGAAAATTAAATTTTCATGGAGTAGATAAGGCGTACAATTCTGCGGTAACCATTTATGCCAAAGACGGGAAAATTTATATGTCGGGAGGATTTGTAGCCAAGACCGCCGATCATAAAGTAACTATTCCGAAAATGGTTTCTAAAAAGATTGCTGAAAACGTGAATGTTCAATACAATTATGTTCTTACAAAACAATGAGAAAATTAATTTTATTGTTAGGAATGTTTCTCAGTTTTACTTTGGCAACTGCTCAGGAAAAAGCAAAATCTATTTTTGATGTGGCAAGAAGCGGTACAGTTGCTGAAGTGAAGGATATGATGAAACAGAATCCGGATATCATCAACCAGACCAACGAAAGCGGTTTTTCTCCTTTAATTCTGGCTTGTTACAGAGGAAATGTAGAGGTTGCCAAATTTCTGATGGACAATGTAAAGGACATTAATTATAAAAGCCGTGAAGGAACAGCATTGTCCGGACTTTCCGTAAAATATAACAAAGATCTGGTAACCTATATTTTAGAGAAAAAGGCAGATCCGAATATTGCGGATGCTACAGGATCGACTCCTTTATTCTGGGCAGTAAAATTCGGAAATAAAGAACTGACGGAATTACTGCTGAAATACAAAGCCGACAAAACCATAAAGGATGCACAGGGAATGACTCCTTTTGAGTACGCTTTACAGACAAACAATAAAGAAATAATTAACCTACTTAAAAATTAAAATATGAAAAAAGTTTTACTCACATTATCAATGGCTCTTGCAATTTCTGTAGGAGCGCAGTTTTCGTCGGGTACAGTTAATTTATCGGCTGCTGCAATGACGGTGAAATTAGACACGAATGCAACTACTGCTACGCTTACTTTAACTGGAGACAGCAATTCAATGCTCGGAATCGGTTTCGGATCAAGCGGAATGGCAAACGGATCAGATGGATTTATTTACAATTCATCTTCAAACAGAGATTATACATTCGTAGGATTTTCCTCACCTTCTGCAGATGCTACGCAGGATTGGACTCAGGTTTCAAACACCGTTTCGGGAAGCACAAGAACAGTAGTGGCTACAAGATCTCTTGCCGGAGGAACTGGAGACTTTGCCATTCCTAATTCTGCGGGAACCATTAATATTTTCTATGCAAGAACTGCAGGAGGAACGGGAATATCTTACCATTCTTCAAACAGAGGCTACGCTTCTCTTACGATGGGAGCTGTTTTGGCAACCGGAGAAGTCGCTGCACAAAGCAAAAAAGTAGTTCTTTATCCAAATCCTGCAAAAGAAACCATTAATTTCAAAGATGCTGATAAAATAAAAAATATTGATGTTTTTGAATCTACCGGAAGAAAGGTAAGAACGATAAAAGCTGACGGAAAAGAAGTGAACATTTCCGATTTGAAAGCCGGAAATTATTATCTGGAAATTACATTAAAAGATGGTTCAACGTCTTTTGAACAGCTAATTAAAGAATAAACACAGACCACTGAAAAGTGGTCTTTTTTATGACAATAATTTACTTTTTTATTTTACGGTTAACATTAATTCTTCAATCTCTTCTAATGAAAAACCAACTTGAATACTAATGTTTTTTATAAACATTTTTTCTAAAATATGAAATTCGTTATCAATTTTTGCTAACTTAATTAAATTTGTAATTAATTCTAAAGAATCATTAACATTATTTTTAAAAATAGAATAATCAACGGGTATACTTTCTTTAGAATGTAGATTATTAATTAAATTTAGTTTCAAGTCTTCAGATAAAATTGATTGGTTTAATTCTTGTTCAAATATCTCAAGTTCTTCTTTTGCTATTTTTCCATCAACTTTTATTAGATTCACGTAAGAATTAAATTTTGACAAAATTATATCTTGGTTATCAATGAATTCGGCATCTTCATATATTGTATAAGTTGTTGAAATATTCTCAGAATCATTATTTTCAATGAAAGTATTTCGTGCCAGATTACCAATTGCATTAGTTGCGATTGCATTAACTGTTCCGCCTATAATACCACCTGCAAAAGGAATAAATTTAGCGAGATTAATAGCTCCCTTTTCACCAAATTTTGTTATCAACTTAAATCCGACCATGCGATTTATTTTTGTCAAGGTTTTACCAGATACAGATTTTAAAGAGCTCATTGCAAGTTTAGTACCTACAGCTATTCCTCCATCTTTTAGTATATCCTTTACAGACTCGCCAACTAAGCACAAATAGATTAATGATTTTACCTTGTCATCTTTAACATTATATCCTCCAATATGTGCAATTGCTGCAATCATTCGCATATGTAAATAAATACCAGTAGATATATCTGCCGGTATTGCAACGGGTAATGTAATGAGACCTCCAAGACCAGTTACAAAACCAGAAGTCGTTGTCTTGCTAATTTGCCAACGAATTAATGAATTAACATTTTGTAAAGTAGTACCTTTTCCTTTTGTATAGTTTGATGCAAAAATTTCTATTGGTTCAGAAACACCTGGAATTCCATTTAAAGATTTTTCAAATGCCCAATCTAAAACTTGTAGCATTTTTGTTGACTTATCACTTTCTGATGTTGTATTCATGAATATTATTTTTTTATTATTCTCCTAATCAAGTTTTTCATCTAAACAATATTTGTTCAGATAAAGCAATATTTTAAAATTTAAGCTAAGCTAAATAAAAGTCCTTGAGATATTTTACGGATTACCGTAATATGGAAAAAGTTTATGATCTTGATATTTTTGAGACAATGTTTTTTAATTTACACTCATTCTAAAAAATGCTTTTAATCTTTTTTTAACCGAAGAATCTTTTCTTTCAGGATTCTAGACCCTAATTTTGCAGAAAATATAAATCATGAAGAAAAGCCTTCAATTCTTACTGTTAATTTTTTCACTGACAGTTTTTGCCCAAAAAGATAATGTTGATACAGAAGAAGTTGTAGTTCCTGATCGTTACAATACGGCTGAAGCTCAGACAAAACCTTATGTCATCATGATTTCTACAGATGGGTTTCGTTATGATTATGCTAAAAAATACAATGCAGAAAATCTTTTAAAATATTCCAATGAGGGAGTTCAGGCAAAAGCGATGATTCCCAGTTATCCAAGCATTACATTTCCCAATCACTGGACATTGATTACCGGATTGTATCCCTCTCATCACGGACTGATTGATAATTATTTCTACGATTATGAAAAGAAGGAAAGTTACGCCATGAGCGATAAAAAAAATGCTGAAGACGGAAACTGGTACGGCGGAACGCCGCTTTGGGGACTCGCTGAAAAACAGGGAATGCTTTCCGCTTCGTTAATGTGGGTAGGTTCTGCAAGCAATGCAGGAGGAAACAGACCCACCTATTATTATCATTATCACGAAAAATTCTCGCCATCTGAAAAAGTGGACAAAGTCATCGAATGGCTAAAGCTGCCAATGGAAAAAAGACCACATTTCATTTCATTGTATTTTCCTGAAGTTGATGCGAGCGGGCATCATTTCGGTCCGGATTCCAGAGAAACCGAAGATGCTGTTCATCTGGTGGATGGAGCTATTGGCGAACTGGTTCAGAAAGTTCATGATTTAGGATTACAAAATGTAAACTTTGTCTTTGTTTCGGATCACGGAATGATAAAAGTGGATGGAGGAAGTCCGTTAGAAATTCCCGCAATGCTTTTTAATAAAGAAAGATTTGATTTTTACAATTCGCAGACTTTATTGAGGGTTTACGTTAAAAATCCAGATGAGGTTAAAAGGGTTTATAAAGAATTAAAAGCTAACAAAACAGAAGATTATGAAGTCTATCTGGATAAAAAACTCCCCAAATATCTTCATTTCTCAGCAAAAGATGATCGGTATAAAAGAATCGGACAGATTTTATTGATTCCCAATGCTCCCAAAATATTTTTGGAAAAAGGAAAAAAATCATCGGTTGGAAAGCACGGCTATAATCCGCAGATAGTTCCTGAAATGAAAGCCACATTCTTTGCTTGGGGACCGGAATTCAAAAATAATTTGGTGATCGATGAATTTCAGAACATTAACGTTTATCCTTTGGTTGCAGATATTTTAGGGTTGAAAATCGATCAGCCGATTGACGGAAAGCTGAAGGTTTTAAAGGGAATTTTAAAAGAAAAGGAATAAATCAAGGTTGAGGTAAAGATTAAATTTAAATAATCCATTGATAAAAGTTTCGGCGAGCCAAAGGCTCGCCGAAACTGATTTGAATGTAATGATTGAATCACATAGGAAAATGGAGCGTTAAGAAAATTTAAATTTAGTCCGTTAAGAACTTTCCACTGTTTGAAGCGCGAGACAAATATTAAATCAAAAGACAAATCTTTAATTCGCGCAAGTTTTGGGAATTTTAGGATTAAATTTTAATTTTTAGCGGAAGTTTCCGAGTCTTGAGTTTTTGTTTCAAGACAAAAGAAAAAGTTATAAAATAACATTAAGCATTAAATTTATCCGCAAACTCTTTCGCAAACTCCTCCAGTTTAATTTCGCCATCAACAATAGAACCATGTTCAATAAAATCCTTTTGAACAATGCCTGTTCTGATTCCTCTTCCCATTTCCGTATACAATTCTGCCATTTCCTGCGGAACTCCTGCCTGAAGCATTCCGTTTAAAGAATCTTCATCTTTAAATTCTATCCAAGGAAGTTCCGGTTTTCCGATGGTATTTCCGAAAATATTTGCAAAATCCTGAGCTTTGCGAACATCGCTTACAATATATTTTACATGTTTGCCTTCAGAATTTTTTAACAGTTCTTCAGCAGCAGCTTTTGCAATATCTTTGGGATGAACCAATGGAACTTCCGTGTGATCCGGATAATTCGCACCAAGAATTCCGGCATTTTTAATCAGCGGAATATCATTAAAGAAATTAATGTAGAAATATCCTGCTCTTAAAAAAGTGACTGACGTATTTTCCAGTTCATTATAGAATTTCTCAATAGCATGAAGACCTTTTATTGGTCCGTTTTCCACAGGAGATTCTGCTCCGATGCTGCTCAGCATTACAATTCTTTTAACTCCGGTTTGTTGAACGGCTTCAGCGTAATTCTTTCCTGCATTTTTTGTGTTTTCAACAAGATTTTCAAATCCCATATTGGGTGGAGTCATCAGAAACGCGGCATCATTTTCTTTAAAAGTTTCAACCAAAAAGTTCAGGTCTGTAATAGAACCGATAGCGGCTTTGGCTCCCAGATTTTCAATTTCACTTTTTTTAGATTCGCTGCTGCTGATAACGGTGATGTCATGTCCTTCTGCAATTAATTGCTCTGCAAGAGGTTTTGCTACATTTCCCAATGAACCGGTGATGATGATTTTCATAATTTTTATTTTTTTTGTTGATAATTATTTTTTTATTTCCTGATACAAAGGTATATTTGTACTTACTTTTATACAAGTACTTACCCTAAAGTATGTATTCATTATGACAGCCATAAAAGAAACATCCACCATTCAGCAGAATAAAAAATACGCACTGGATTCCTGTCCCGTAACGTATGTCATGGAAAAAATCGGCGGATTCTGGAAACCGGTTATTTTATATCATCTTTCCAACGGAGACAAAAGGTACAGCGAACTGAAACGCGCTATTCCTGCGGTAACCGAAAAGATGCTGATTCAGCATTTAAAGCAATTAGAAAATGACGGACTGATCATCAGAACTGCAAAGCCGGTTGTTCCGCCCCATGTTACTTATGAACTGAGTGAGGCAGGAAAAGGTTTAATTCCGGTTATCAGTTCCATGGCAGAATGGGCATTTAAACATATGGAAGGAAAATATGACCATTTAAGAAAGGTAGCATTGTAAAAATTTAACCATCAGAAAAATTTAACCATCAGAAAGCTTAATTTCCATAAACCATAAACCATAAACCATAAACCACCAACCGTCAACAAAAAAGCCCTCCGAAGAGAGCCTTAGTTAACAATATACAAAGAATTACAAAGATTGCATATCAATCACGAAACGGTATTTCACGTCGCTTTTCAGCATTCTGTCATACGCTTCATTAATATCCTGCATTTTGATTAATTCAATATCCGATACAATATTATGTTTTCCGCAGAAATCCAAAAGTTCCTGAGTTTCGGCAATTCCTCCGATTAAAGATCCGGCAACCGAACGGCGCTGGAAAATAAGCGGTCTTGTACTTGGAGCTTCATTTTCAAACTCTCCTACAAATCCTACCATAACCAGAGTTCCGTTTAAAGCAACGGTTTGCATGTAAGGATTAATGTCGTGTTCATAAGGAACAGTATCAATAATCACATCAAATTTCCCTTTTACAGCATCCAGCTGATCATGCTCCGTAGAAATCACCACATGATCTGCTCCCAGATTTTTAGCATCTTCCGTTTTTCCTGGAGTTCTGGAGAATAACGTTACTTCAGCGCCCAAACCTTTTGCCAGTTTAATCGCCATGTGTCCCAAACCTCCCAAACCTACAACAGCAACTTTAGAATCAGGACCTACATTCCAGTGTCTTAATGGAGACCATGTTGTAATTCCTGCACAAAGAAGAGGAGCAACAGCCGCTAAATCTAAGTTTTCAGGAACACTTAATACGAAATGTTCATCTACAACTACTTTCTGAGAATATCCGCCGAAAGTATGACCTCCCAAATGTTTGTCCGGTCCGTTGTAAGTGCCTGTGAAACCATTCTGGCAATATTGCTCAAGATCTTGTTTGCAGCTTTCGCAATCGCCGCAAGAATCTACCATACAGCCGACTGCCGCAAGATCTCCGACTTTAAATTTAGAAACTTCATTTCCTACATTTGTAATTCTCCCTACAATTTCATGTCCCGGAACTACAGGATACATTGATCCGCCCCAGTCGTTTCTTGCGGTGTGAAGATCGGAGTGACAAACGCCGCAGTATAGAATTTCAATTTCTACGTCTTTTGCCGTTACTTCTCTTCTTGCAATATTTAATTCCTGTAAATCGGCAGTCTTGGATTCTGCTCCGTAAGCTTTTACTGTGAATGTACTCATTTTGTTTAGTATTAATTATTTTGATTAGTTTATTCTTTGATTCAGAATAGGAAATTCGTTATTTTCTTAGCTGCAAAATTCGAACCTTTTAGAACAAATCATCTTATATAAATTACGGAAAGATGTACCAATTTTACAGACGAAATAAAACGTAGGATTAAAAGTGGTAATTTTGAAAAGCAATTAAAATTTACTTCATGAAAAATCAGGAGGTTGAAATCTACAATACGGTTTCAGAATACAATAAAATGCTGAACCATGAGACGTTACATCCTTTGGTAAGTGTAATCGATTTTTCCAAATCCGATCCTATTTGTCAGCATTTGAGACAATTTGGTTTTTACACGGTCTTTTTAAAAGATGTGATGTGCGGCGATATGCAGTACGGAAAACACAGCTACGATTATCAGGAAGGAACATTGGTTTTTATCGCTCCGGGACAGACGTACGGAATTTCTAATGCAGGTACCTACATTCAGCCAGCCGGTTTTGCTCTTATTTTTCATCCTGATTTATTAAAAGGAACCAACCTCGGAAAAAATATCAAAGACTATAATTTTTTCTCCTATGAAGTTCATGAAGCACTGCATCTTTCAGAAAAAGAAAGAGAAATTATTCTTGAATGTTTTAAAAATATAAAGCATGAACTGGAACAGCCGATTGATAAACACAGTAAATCTTTAATTGTAAATAATATCGAACTGTTCCTGAATTACTGTATGCGGTTTTACGACCGTCAGTTTATCACCAGAGATCACATCAATCAGGGAGTCATCGGAAAATTTGAAACTCTTCTGAATGATTATCTCACCTCCGAAAAACCAAAAAATATAGGCTTTCCAATGGTAAATTATTTTGCGGAACAACTTAATCTTTCCGCGAATTATTTTGGCGATCTCATTAAAAAAGAAATGGGAGTTTCTGCTCAGGAATTTATCCACAATAAACTGATTGATGTGGCAAAAGACCAGATTTTCGATTCTGCAAAATCCATCAGTGAAATTTCTTATAATTTAGGCTTTAAATATCCGCAACATTTTACCAGACTTTTTAAAAGCAAAGTCGGTGTTTCTCCAAGTGAATATAAAACATTGAATTAGTTTAAAAAAATAAATTTCCACGGGTAAAACGAGCAAATCTGTTGGTTAAATTAGCGCAAAAAAGAGATATTGAGGTGAAGTTAAAGTAAGAAATCACTACCTTTAAAAAGCAGACAATATTGTTTCATCATGACGGCAAAACAAAACACAGGAATTCATACTTTTCATACTTCTATCGGTAAAATATCTGCAATAAAAACAAACGGTGTGATCAAAGCGAAAAGCATCCGGTACGCGCGATCAGAAAGATATAAAAAGCCCGTTCCTGTGGAAGAAATACAGAGTCACGAAATTCCGGATAAAACACCGGTTTGTCCTCAACACATCAGTCCGTTACTTGAAAGATTGATCCAGAAAACAAATATCGATCATTTTGAACCCGATGAATCTCCTCAGTTTTTAACAGTCACCCGTCCTGAAAATTTTGAAGAAAATGAAAAACTTCCGGTGGTAGTCTGGATTCACGGAGGTTCGTATGAAATCGGCTGCGGAGATCTTCCCACTTCCGATCCTTCCGTTTGGGTGAAAGAACAGCATATTATTGTTGTTGCTGTAAGTTATCGTCTCGGGCTTTTCGGATTTTTGGGAGGAAGTGAAGAAAGACCTGCCAATTTAGGTTTATTCGATATTATGGAATCCCTGAAATGGATTCAGAAAAATATTCACAGTTTTGGTGGAAATCCGGAAAATGTTACTCTTTTCGGGCAGTCTTCGGGAGGCGATGCAATTGCACATCTGATGATTTCCGAAGGAATTGATGGTTTGTTTAAAAGAGCTATTATCCACAGCGCGCCGCTTGGTTTCAGGATGAAAAGAAGCAAAATGTCTTTAGAATTTTTCAGGAAGACCGATTTTCTGAAACATGAAAAAGATCCCCTGAAAATGGTGGATGAATACGTAAAATTTTTACCGTCATTCAGAAAATATGGTTTAAAAACGTCCATGCCTTTCTGTACGCAATATGGTTTTGCCCCCTTATGCACAGAAGAGGAAAGTTTACCAGAATGGAAAGCGAATGCGAAGAAATATGATGTATTGATCGGTTCCAATCATGACGAAACTGCTTTTTATGTAAAAACAGCTCAGGAAGGACTTTACACCTATCTTCACGAAAAGATTCTCAACAAAATCGTTCGTAAAACAACAGAATCCATTTATGAAAAACCGGCAGAGATTTTTGCTGAAAATTATGCTTCAGGCGGTGGAAATATTTACCGGTTTAAAATTAAGTCCGTTCTGAAAAACAATTATATCGGAGCTTCCCACTGTGTAGATCTTCCGTTGATTTTCGAAAATCAGGAAGCGTGGAAATCGGCAGAACTTTTAAAAGATGTTCCGTGGAAGCACATTCAGGAAAACGGAAAAAAACTTCGTACGCTCTGGGCAGAATTTGCAAGAACAGGGAAAATTTCCGATCACTCTGAGCGACCGGAAATTCTTGAACTCCGAAAAGTTTAGTTTTATTTTTTCAACACAAATGTCACAAATATTTTCACTAATAACACAAATAAATTTTAGATAGCTTCATTTAAAATTGTGCTATTTGCAAAAGTATTCGTTTTATTTGTGAAAGCCATTTGTGATATTGTGTTCAGACTCATTCAGCAAGCCATACACTTACATTTCCCGCCGGAACCGGGAAATTTCCCCAACCGTTTTCATCGATGGTAATTTTATCTTCAAATCTTCCCAAAGCATCATAAAACGTTTGTCCGATGTATCTTTCTCCCATTTCCATAGGTTTTTCGTACGCATCTTTATTGCTTAAAACTACCGCACATCCAGAATGTTCCTCATCACCTTCACGAACCCATCCAAGACAATTGGCATCCTCAAAATAATCTCTCTGTTCTCCATAAGCATTGTTTTTTCTGGCTTTCAGAAGTTCTTCAATACCGTCCACTTTATTTAAAAATATTTCCTGATCGTTGCCTTCCTTATCTTTATCCACATAATGCGCTCCGTAGAGATCCGGATAAAATACACACGGATAACCGTCTTTTCTCAGCAGAATCAACGCATACGCCAAAGGTTTGAACCATTCTTCAACTGGAGCTTCAAGATCCTGTAAAGGCTGCGTGTCATGATTATCCACAAGACTTACCGAGTGAAGCGAATCTGCCTGAGTAAGGCTTTCGTCAAAGATTCTCCGCAAATCGTAAGAATTTCCTTCGTTGGAAGCGGTGTGAAAATTATTCTGTAACGAACTGTCGAACAGGCTCATGCATCCTTCGGTAACTTCTATGTATTTCTGCAAGAGATTTAGATATCCGGGAGCCCAATATTCGCCGACCGCAAAAATATTTTTTCCGGTATTGGAACGGAGAAGAGTGAGCCATTCTTTATAAAAATCAAATGAAATATGCTTTAAGGCATCCAGTCTCACGCCGTCGAAATCGGTTTCATCAAAATACCATTTTGCCCAGTTGTTCAGTTCCTCGCGCACGAAAGGATTTCTGTGCTCTACATCATTGTACATCAGATAATCGTAATTTCCTTTCTCATCGTCGATCATTTCTTCCCAGTCGGTTCCGTATTCATTTTTAATTTTAAAAATCTGCGAATCCATTCCTTCTGCATAATCTACACCGCTAAAGCAGGTGAAGTTCCATTCAAATTCAGAATATTTTTTATTTCTTCCGGGAAAGGTAAATTTGGTATAAGACTGTATTTCTATTTCATCTGAGATTATTTTTTCTCTGTTTTCTTCATCTACTTTTAATGCTTTAAAGGTTTCCAGTTCATCGCCGCCGCCTTTATGTCCAAGTACAATATCTACAATTACTTTAATATTGTTTTCTTTAAGCGCTTTTATCGCTTTCAGGTAATCTTCTTTTGTGCCGTATTTGGTGGGAATCGTTCCTTTCTGATCAAATTCTCCGAGGTCATAGAGATCGTAAGCGTCGTAGCCAATAGAGTGACCTCCTGTTGCGCCTTTGTAAGCGGGCGGAAACCAGACTGAGGTAATGCCGAGTCCGGCTAAATATTTTGCATTTTGTTCTGCTTCTTTCCACAGCTTGCTGTCTCCTTCAGAATACCAATGGAAATACTGAATCATCGTTTCATTCATAAATTGTAAAATTTGGTTACTACAATTTAGTGAAAAAAAACGGATTATTGATCTTCGAATTCTTTAAACGGGATTTTTAGTTGAACGGAAACCTGTTTTTTTTCTTCGGTGTTGAGCTGCGAAAGAGATAATCCCAACAGTCTCACCGGCTTATCGAAAGGTCTTAGTTCCCAAAGTTTTTTTCCGGTATTGAAATATTGTTCGGCAGAGGAGAAATATTCTTCTTTGGTGATGCTTCTTGTGTAGAGTGAGAAATCTTTGTATTTAATTTTTAAAGTTAAAGATCTTCCGAGAATATTATTTTTCTGCAATCTGTTTTGCAGTTCTTCGCTCAGGCTCTGTAATTTTTCGTCAACCTGCTGTTCATCAAAAAGGTCTTCAAAAAAAGTTCTTTCTACCGCCACACTTTTCTGGATGCGGTGCGGTTTTACTTCCGAATGATGAATTCCGCGAACCACGTTGTAATAATAAGCTCCGGATTTTCCAAACAGTCTTGTTAAATCTTCAATGGATCTTTTCTTTAGATCTTTCCCTTTGTAAATGCCTAAGCTGAACATTTTATTAGCCGTTACTTTTCCGACTCCATAAAATTTTTCTACCGGAAGTTCTTCCAGAAAACCTTCGATTTTGTCGGGATGAATGGTTTTTTGTCCATTCGGTTTGTTGATATCTGAAGCGACTTTGGCTAAAAATTTATTCACAGAAATTCCTGCGGAAGCAGTAAGTCCGGTCTGTTCAAAAATTTTCTGACGGATTTCTTTGGCGATCTGATTGGCAGATTCCATTCCTTTTTTATTTTCTGTAACATCGAGATAGGCTTCATCCAAAGAAAGCGGTTCCACCAGATCGGTGTATTCGTAAAAGATTTCACGGATTTTTTTAGAAATTTCTTTATAACGCGCAAAACGCGGAGGTACAAAAATAAGGTGCGGACATTTTTCTTTTGCCGTTTTACTGGGCATTGCAGACCGGACTCCGAATTTTCTGGCTTCGTAACTTGCCGCCGAAACGACACCACGATGTCCGCCTCCGACTGCAATTGCTTTTCCTTTCAATGCAGGATTGTCGTGCTGCTCCACAGAAGCATAAAATGCATCCATATCGACGTGAATTATTTTGCGCATGGGAAAAGAAGAATCCATACCGCAAAGATATGGATTCCTGTATTTTTAATTATTTTCTTTTGTCCTGAATTTATTTAATCGCAAGGATAGACAAAGATTTATAGAAATGAAATGTTTTTAAGATAAAACAAAGCCGTTTCACTTATTTTCGAAATACAATTGAATAAATTTTGTCTTACTTTATTTAAGCGAAGCGCCTTTGTATAACTTAAAATAATAGACAATATAAAAAATAAAGCTTTGTTTTACTTTGCGGTAAAAATAAGAATTACTTCAAAAGTTTATCAATTGTTGCCTGTATTTCCGGATCTTCAGGAGTAATAGCGTAGTATTTTGCAATGGCAGATTTCTGATCAATCACCATATAACGTGGAATCCAGTTCAGATCAACATAATTATTGAAATCGTTTTTCCAGCCGGATGAGAACCAGTAGTTTTCTTTGTCTTTCATCTCAAATTTTTCCAGACTTCTTTCAAAGCCTTCCTTGGAACGGTCTAAAGAAAGAAATACAAAATCTATATTCTTATTGTTTTCTTCCAGTTCTTTGGCTTTCGGAAGTGCATTTAAACAGTCTCTGCACCATCCTGCCCAAAAATCAATAACCAGAACTTTACCTTTATGCTGATCCAGAATCTGCTGAATGGTAACCGTTTTTCCGTCTTCATCTTCCAGTTTCTGCGCCAAAGCTTGTTTGGAGAAACTCTTTTTCAGGACTTTCGGGGTCTGCTGAGAACAGCCTAATCCGAAAATTCCCATCATTAATAGTAACAACAGTTTTTTCATGTTCAAAAAAATTATGTATGCAAAGCTATACAATGCCGTGCAATCCATACTGATTTTTTGATGACTTTATAAAAATTGATGGGATTGAAGATTTCTATTGAATTTACAATTAAAAAATTCACAAATTTTATCGTTCTGAAAACATCGACAAATATTAAGTCTGTTTAAACTTTATTTAACCGCAAAAGTCACAAAAGATCTACTAAATTTTTTTAGATAATGATATATAATGTTGTACCAAAATAATTAAACAACAGCACTACAATTAAAACAGCATCAATCTTGGTGCTGTTTTTTATTTTTTGTTGCATTCATATATTTATAATTTTATGTAGTTTTTTTAATTTTACTATTCTATTTATGACCACATTCAGTTATTAATTTAAAGCTATTTTTCCTTAAAAATTCCAAGTCAATTATATTGTAGAAAATTTTTTTGACAATAAAAGTCAAAAATTGTCAAGTTTAAACATTTAACATAATTTAACTAAATATTCACACGTTATTAAAATTTATTTATTTTGATTATAATTAATAATATTTACATTGAATAATTGATAATTGTAAATTATTGATAACCAGAAAGAATCAATTGAAATTCAACTGATTCTTTACTTTAAAAAACGTCTGTTTTTATTTTTCATTGGTTGTTAAAATTATTTAGAAATAAAAAATAATTTTATTATGAAAAAGTTTAAAAAAGCTTCTTCTGCGAAAAGAAGCAATCAACTTAAAAAACAGAATGTTTTAAAAAATCAAAATCCTAAAAAATCAAATGGATTATTAATGATTATTAAAAGCGAGTTTGTAGCCTCAATTTTATCAACATTGATAATTAATCCACTGTTTTCATTCGTGACAAATCATTTTCCTGATTTAGAATTTTTTCAAAACGTTTTTAATAGTCAATATTTATTTGATCTATTAAATTTTACACACCAATGTATCACATGGTATGTATCTAAATATTTGAATAATTAAACAAACTTCAACAACTAACAAGCTGACAATATTGCAGTAAAACAATTGTAAAAAAGCACAAAAATTTATTTTGCTGCATTGTTCAGCCTCGTAAAATTTTTATAAATTTATAATATCAATAAAATATGATAAAATATTCATATTCAAATACTTATAACTCTGAATTTAATTCTCTAATCAAGATGATAGAGGTTTTAGATACAGAACAAAAATGCAGGGAATATTTTGAAGAATTACGTTGGAATGGAGAACCAGTTTGCCCTCATTGTGGAAGTATTAGAGAAAATCATTATAAGCTAAAACAAGCAGGAAAATTCAAAGGGCTATACAAATGTAAGGATTGCAGGGAGCGTTTTACAGTAAGGATAGGAACTATGTTTGAAGATTCAAATATTAAATTCAAAAAATGGTTCTTAGCTATCTACATCTTTTCATCTCATAAAAAAGGAATTAGCAGTCATCAACTTGCAAAAGATATCGAAGTAACTCAGAAAACTGCATGGTTCATGCTTAGTAGAATTAGAAATACTTTCCAAGATGATATGACAGGTAAATTTGATGGCGTTACTCAAGTGGATGAAACTTTTGTAGGAGGAAAGAATCAGAAAAAATCAAAGAAAAATAGAACAGAGAAAACACAGGGTCGAAGCACCAAAACAAAAACCGTTGTATTTGGCTTACTTAGCAATGGAATTGTCACGACCGAAATAGTTCCAAATACAAAGGGAAAAACTCTAATAACAATTATTAAAGACTTTGTAAAAGAAGGCTCTATTGTGGTAAGTGATGGTTGGCGAGGTTATTCAAAAGTACATAAAACCTTTGAACACAAAAGCATACCTCATAATAAAGGTTTATATGTAAAAGATAATTTCCATACGAATAGTATTGAAGGATTCTGGAGTTTACTAAAACGAGGTATTTTAGGTATTTATCATTCTGTTAGTCCAAAACATCTTCAAAAATACTGTGATGAGTTTGCTTTCAGATACAACACTAAAAACTATAAAGAGGGAGATAGATTCAATCTTGCATTGCTTACTGCTACAGAAAGGCTTACTTACGAAGAACTGATAGCTTAAAATCAAGCTCCTATTTTATTAAACGTTTTAAATAATAAAGAAATTTATTTTCTTGTTTTATCTCAACATTAGCATTAATAAATTTTTTATACACTTCAATATCCATTGGCTCAATAATAATTTTTCTTTTATGGGCATCAATAGACTTATCTCCACTTTTTGTTAAAATAATTCCTTCTTTACCTTGAGTGGCTGTAACAGAAATTGTTCTGCCATCACTTTTTTTAATTAAGATTGTATCTTCCATTTTAATTATGAAGTTTAGATTTTATAAAATCATATAGTCCATCAGAAACTCCTTTTAATAAAGGAACATCAAATCTAGTAGTGAAAACTTCCTCATTTGATAACTCGCAATCAACACATAAAAAACCTAAAATTGGTGAAGTTGTTCGTTTTTCACTTATCATAGGAGAGATGCTTACAACTAATTCGCTTTTATATTTCAAAGGAAAATGTTTTTTTCTCAATTCTAAAGTTAATCTTTTTTCATTATTGTATTCTGGATATAATTGGAAACTTGAGTTTTCATAATTATCAATGGATAAAATATCATTTGATAAGAAATACATCTCATCAAATTTATTAGAAAAAAATTTACTAATTATATTTTGATAACAAGTATTATTAGCAATATTATGTTCAATTTCATCATATTTTTCCATTGAATATCTGCTACATTTACTATCTCTGCATAAATTTACAACTCTTGTGTCAAAGTTTATTCCATTTCCTTCTATCTTTAAATCAATAATAGTTTTAATAGATACACTACATTTTGATTTAGTTTTAAATTCATAAATATCTCGAATCTTATCGCAAAACTCAATTAATATAGCTTTTACTTCTTCAACGGTTAGTTCTTTATTTTTATTGTGATGGATTTTAGCATATCCTTCACTTAATAATACGATAGCGTTACCATATACACTTTCTCTTTTTATTAAAATATATCTTCTCCAGCTTTGAATTAAAAATTGTTTTATCTGATAGTATATAAATAGTAAAACAATTACAAGAACAAAGAAAAATAATGCTTTTAACCAAGGATGATCATTTAAAAATAATTTAAAATTTTCATCTATTTCTATTATTAATTTATCTTTTGTAGAATACAAAGCACCAATAGAACCTAATAAATATGTTTTTATTTTTTTAAAAGAACTATAAAATTCACTACAACCTTGGAAAAATGATAATTTAATAATTTCAAAAAATTGCTTAGATAAAGTTTCGTGCATATAATTATTTCTCTAATATATGACAAAATTAATGAAATTAATTATAAATTTATGATTATTAGTATAATATATATCTAACATACGAGATAGCAAACTATGAATCCGGCATTGCCAGATTTCATTAAAGACCTAATACTCCTGTAGAAGCTCCTAAATAATCAATAAATTCATCTGAATATTTAAGGTAGTTTTTAGTGGTATCATTAAGTTCAACTAATCCCCATAATTTATCGGTTAAATAAACTTGTTTGTTATTTAAAGCAGTTGCAGATTTTGTAATTGCACTCCAAGCTGATATATCGGCTTTTGACATTCTATTTCTTTGCAATCTGTATAATCTTAAATAATTAGCCAATTTAGGTGTAGTGGCTATGATTTGTTTTCTTACGGTTTGTTGTTGTTCATACCAGCCATCTATTTTTTTCAAATAATCTTTATCTTTTTGTAAAACTTCATAAGTAGAATTATTGCAAAGGATTCTGTAATATTTTGTTTTGATGTAAAGGTTTTCTCCTAATTGATATGGCTTATAGCCAATCGACTGCATTAAATCATTTATAGTTTTTCTATCTGATATATTTTTTTGGATTTTTGCTTTTTCATTTTTCATACTTTGAAGAATACTTGATTCCAGCATATATAGTTTTTTAGTGTTTTCATTTTCAACCAATAGTACATTGCTATCATCAACTTCAAAATATTTTGTAACTTCTTCCGATAATTCATTTTCCAGAAAAAGTCCTTCAACGCCATCGTCTGTAAATCTCATCTTATCTGAAATGATATTAAAAGAACCCTTTAATTCATCAGAGGAAATCGGGATTGGTTTATCAATTGAAATCATATAAGCATTTCTGGTTTTTGAACCATCGACTATCTGTTTATATTCAACAGGATAAAATGTTTCGTAATTGAATTTTTTTACAAAATCATCATCTAAAGAAAACTTTGTCTGGGCTGATAAGGAATAATTTGCAAACATCATTAAAGAACATAATGCTACTGTTTTGAATGTAGAGAATTCAAATTTCATTGTGTGGTAGTTTTGGTTAATAAATTAAAAAATAAAGCGTGGACATTGTACCACGTTAACCAAGGGCTACCACACCCTTAAAAAGCAATGATACAAGCCACGCCAATACAGGCGCACCTTATATACATTATTTGCTTTTTATTTTGAAGTCCGAAAACTTCGTTGTGGTAATTTAGGTTAGCAATAATGCAATTAAGCACGATTTATTTTACATTCCTTTCGGAATGATTTTATTTTTAATAATACAAATACCTTATTAAGGATATTTATACAAATATATAAAAAAGATTTAAGGCTAAAAAATGCAAAACCCTCTAAAATAGAGGGTTTATTATAAAAGAAAATATTTAATTTGAATACGTATTCCGTAAAAACACGGATTGTTTAAGGATTTTTATAATGTTATTTTTGCGAAAATAATAATTTTATGCAAGAAAATTTAAACGTTGGAGATTTAGTATGTCATAAAACTACTGAAGCTTTCGAAATGATCATTGTAGCCTTTGATAAAACATGGGAAAATGATATGAGCAAAAATCTTAAAGTACCAAATCCCAAATATCCAATTTGTCGATATTACAGTAAACATACAGGAGATTTTATTACAAAAACATTTAACGATTTTGAATTAGAGCTTTTGGAAGAAGAATACGAAGATTAAATTTATCTATTTATTGAGTCATAAAAACAACTTATTAATTGACTAAATCTATTTTTAAGTCTTTTTTGTGTTTTATCCCTCATATTTGGAAACTTTTTATTTAAAACATTTAATAAGTCTGTTGATAAATCATCAATAGACTTTTCTTCGTTACTTATATCAGTTTTTTCAGTAGTATTCATAATTCTTTAATTTAAAAATTAATAAAACTACTATTCAGTTTCTTTACTTGTGTTTTCAACAACAGTCTCTAAATTGTCATTTTCGTCAACTTGTTTTTCTAAATTTTCTGTATTTTCTTGAACAGTATTAATAGTTGATTTTTCTAAATTTTCTGTGATGAATTCCTTTAATGACTTCATAATAATTGAATTTTATTTATTTATAAACTGAACGAAAATTCATACTTTTGAATTCATGATATTAAACTTTTATACAACAAAAAATAAAAAAACAGCACCAAGATTGATGCTGTTTTAATTGTAGTGCTGTTGTTTAATTATTTTGGTACAACATTATATATCATTATCTTTTTTTATTTAAAGCTGAACATTATCAATGAAAAAGAAAACAATAGTTTTTAAAAATCTTTGATTTTTATTCTTTTGAGCGCTTTGATAATTATGGAAATTCGCTTTAACATTATCTTTTGTCCCTTTTGCGGTTAATTCTGAAATTAGTTGAAACAAGTTTATTGTTAATAATCTTAGGTTTATGAATAATTTTTCACCAAACCTTTTACTACTGCAATTACATTCGGCATGGCTGTATTGGCAGCGTTCAGAACTTCTTCGTGAGAAACGGAGTGGGCAATATCGGGACCGCCCAAATCGGTCACGACAGAAATACCGAAAACATCCATTCCCATATGTTTAGCAACGATCACTTCCGGAACGGTACTCATTCCCACAAGATCTCCGCCAATGGCTTTAATCATTCCGTATTCTGCGGGAGTTTCGAAAGTGGGTCCCTGTAAAGCTAAATAAACACTTTCGTGGACGGTAATATTCTGTTCAGAAGCAACATTTTGTGCAACTGAGATCATTTTTCTGTTGTAGGGTTCGCTCATATCCACAAATCGGGGACCGAAAGAATCGATGTTTCTGCCACGAAGCGGATGTTCAGGCATCATATTGATGTGATCCCGGATGATTGCAATATCTCCGATCTTATAGCCCGGATTAATTCCGCCTGAAGCATTGGAAAGAATGAGATTATTAATTCCCAACAGATAAAAAACACGGATCGGAAAGACCACCGTTTCTATGGAATGCCCTTCGTAGTAATGAAAACGACCGCTCATCATCAGAACTTTTTTTCCTTCCAGAATTCCGTAGATCAGTTTTCCGCCGTGTCCTGCAACGGTAGTCTGCGGAAAGTTGGGGATTTCAGTGTATTCTAAAGTATGAATAGCTTCCACTTCATCCTGCAGTTTGCCTAAGCCGGAGCCTAAAACAATGGCAAAATCGGGAGTTTCTTTAATGATGTTTTTAACGAAATCTGCGGTCTGCTTAATTTTTTCTAACATAATCTAAGATGATTTGATTGAATTCTTCCTTTTTATCAATAATTACATTGATCGGCCAGTAGTACACAATATCTCTAAGATAATCAAAACTTTTCAGGCGCACGTAGTCTTTTTCAGTGGTTAAAATCAATTTATATTCCCCTAATTTTTTATATTCCGCTACGATATTTTTGATGTCTGCTTCCGTGAAATTATGATGATCTCTGAATTTTAAGTGTTTTACCCTTTGCGAAAATTTTGCAAGATGGGTGAGGAGAGGTTTAGGATTGGCAATTCCTGTAATTAAAAGAATATCATAATAATTCAGGTTGTTATCGGGAAGCATTTTTTCTCTTCCGTATACATTTTCGTCGTATCCGATGGATGAAAAGAATACTTTCTGTGTACGGTTCGGTCTTATTCTGGAAATGTAATACTGTTTGGTTTCCTCGGTAAGTTCATCGGGACATTTGCTCACCATGATGATATCCGCTCTTTTGGATCCTGCTCTTGATTCTCTCAAATCTCCCGCCGGCAAAAGATGATCTTTAAAATAAGGATCATTAAAATCGGTCATCATGATGTTGAATCCGGCTTTTATCGCTCTGTGCTGCATTGCATCGTCCAGAACCAGAACATCAAGATCCATATCGCTGATTACTTTTTTGGCTCCGGGAACTCTTTCTTCGGAAACTGCAATTACAAAACGGTTTTTAAAGCGTTCAAACAACTGCATGGCTTCATCGCCTACAGTTTTGTAGTTGCTTTCATAATTCGTAACAGCATATCCTTTTGTAAGTCTTCCGTATCCTCTGGAAAGCACGCCGGTTCTGTAATGTTTGGACAGGAAATGAGCAAGATACATCACCATCGGCGATTTTCCGCTTCCGCCCACAGAAAGGTTTCCGACACAGATTATCGGCGTTTTGAATTTCACAGATTTAAAAATTCCCAGATCATACATTGTGTTTCGGATACCCGTTACCATGTGATAGCCGAGGGAAAAAGGATAGAGGTACCATCTTTTCATACGTTTGCAAAAATAGGAAATTTCACATGGATTTGGATGATTATGGGAGCTACTTTTCGATATTTATTTAAAAAATCTGTTATTGATTATCATCAAATTAAAGTATTTTTGTAGAGTTATAATCTGCTGTGCATTTTAACTTGTCTTTCTGTAATAAATGAAATGCCTTTGTTTATCTTTAAAATATTTGGGAATTGTAGATAAATAAAAATCTTTGTATTCCTTTGCGTCTAAGTTTTCGCAAGGTTAAACAAAGTTTTATTAAAACAATTTTTTTTAAGTTAAACAAAGCCACTTCGTTTATGGAAGAAATACAAATTGATATTGATTCAAATTAAGTTATATGTAGCAATAAACAACAGATATTTATTTTATTACCTTGAGATATTTTATAGAATTTTCCTACAACGGCAAGAATTATTTCGGTTACCAGATTCAGCCGAATGCTATTTCTGTGCAGGAAGAGCTGGAAAAAGCACTTTCCACGATTTTAAGAGAAGAGATTAAGACAACGGGAGCGGGAAGAACGGATACGGGCGTTCATGCGAAGAAGATTTTTGCCCATTTTGATACGGAGAAAATTCCGGATCAGGAACTGGTGAGAAGACTGAACAGTTTTCTTCCGGCAGATATTTCCATTAAAAGGATTTTTCCTGTAAAAGATGATTTCCATGCACGTTTTGATGCTACTTACCGAACGTACGAGTACTATATTTCGCTTGAAAAAAATCCGTTCACGGAAGAATCGGCGTGGCAACACTGGAGAAAACCTTTGGATGTCGAAAAAATGAATGAAGCCTGTAAAATTTTATTTGAATATGAGGATTTTACCAGCTTTGCAAAATTACACACCGACAATAAAACCAACCTCTGCAAAATCTACAAAGCAGAATGGGAACAGCATGGAAGTGAACTGAAATTTACCGTTTCGGCGAACCGCTTTCTGAGAAATATGGTGAGAGCTATTGTAGGAACAATGGTAGAAGTAGGTTCCGGAAAATTACAGCCTGAAGACGTAAGAAAAGTTATTGAAGACAAACACCGGAATTCTGCGGGAACTTCTGCACCGGCTCACGGATTGTATCTCGTGGATGTTGGATATGATTTTGAGTGATATTTAAACACAAATTCCACAAATAATACCACGAATATTCACCAATCAATTAAAAAATTGCTTTAAATAGATTTGAGCTATTTGTGAAAAAATATTGGTGTAATTTGTGTTTAAAAGAAAACAAAAAAACGAAAATCATGGACGAAATCGAAAGACTTGCCTGTGCATTACAATATTTCGCGGGACTTTAGGAGTATGATTTTCAGCCGTCATTGGTAGTTTGCCTCGTCGGACATTCACATTTGCTTCCCTGAATATTTGTTTGCGCTGTCGGAAGTTCATTTTTGTACGCCCAAGAGTTGGTTTGCCCTGTCGGAAATTCACATTTGTTTCCCTGAATATGGGTTTGCCCTATCGGAAGTTTATTTTTGCCTGCCCCAAAATTGGTTTGCCCTGTCGGACATTCACATTTGCTTTCCTGAATATTGGTTTGCCCCGTCGGAACTTCCGACGATAAGAACCTGTAAAATCTTGCTGCCGGAGATCTCCGGTGATCCGTGTTTTTTGCTTTGCTTAGTTTTAAATTGAGCATTTTTATTGTTTTTCATCTATACCATAAATAACACCTATCTGAATTTTTCATGGGTATTTCACAAACTTGTAAAGGCAGACAAATTTGAAAGTCTTATTTTTGCATAGAATTTTATATAATTCTTTTCTTCAATTCGTACAATGAAAAAACAAGATACCTGGGGAATTGTAAAGAGGCTGTTCTTTATCGGAATGAAGTTCCGTTCTTGGTTCATCCTTACTTTAGTGATTTCCATTTTTCTGGCAATAGTTTCTACTTACCGTCCTTATCTTACCATGGAAGTGGTGGATAATGATATCACCAAACTGAAAGATAAAGCATTGATGCTAAAGCATATTTATCTTCTGATTGGTCTGGTTTTCACAGAAACCATTTTAAACTTTTTTCTGGTTTATTTCTCCAATTTCATTTCGCAGAATGTAATCCGAGACATAAGAGAGAGGTTGTATAATAAGCTGATTTATTTTAAAACGTCTTTCTTCGATAAAACTCCGATCGGGCAGTTGGTGACGAGAGCGGTTGGTGATGTGGAAACCATTGCAACGGTTTATACGGATGGTTTTTTAATGGTTTTCGGAGATGTACTGAGAATTATTTTTGTACTGGTAATGATGTTCAGTACCAATGTTCATCTCAGTTATATTACATTGGCGATTTTACCTTTAATGGTCGTCATTACAAGATTTTTCCAGAAAAGGCTGAAAAAAGCATTCGGAGATGAAAGAAACTGGACTTCGAACCAAAATTCTTTCGTTCAGGAAAGACTGGCGGGAATGCCGATCATTCAGGTTTTCAACAGGCAGGAAGCTGAATTTAAAAAGTTTGATGATATCAATATTACTTTAAAAAGTGCTTTGCTGAGAACGGTTTTTATCTTCTCGCTGTTTTTTCCTGTGGTGGAATTAATTTCGTCTCTTTTTATCGGGTTTATCCTTTTTTACGGAGGATATATTACGATCAGTGCGGGAGTTGTGATTGCGTTTATCCAGTATATTTCGATGCTGATCCGTCCTTTACGACAGATTGCCGACCGTTTCAACAATATTCAGCGAGGAATTGTAGGTGCAGAAAGAGTTTTAGGATTAATGGATGAAGACAATGCGATGCCGAACAACGGAAAAGTAAGGAAAGATCATTTTGACGGAAAAATAGAGTTTAAAAATGTACATTTTGCGTACGATGAAAAGCAGGAAGTATTAAAGGGAATTGATTTTAAAGTAAATCCGGGTGAAACTGTTGCAATCGTTGGAGCAACCGGAGCCGGAAAATCTACGATCATCAGTTTAATTACAAGATTGTATGATATTAATTCTGGAAATATTTTAATTGATGATGTGGATCTGAAAGATTATGAGCTTTATAATTTAAGAAGTCACATCGGGGTTGTTCTGCAGGATGTTTTTCTGTTCCACGGAAGTATTTTTGAGAATCTTTCTTTCGGGGATGAAAGCATTACGCTGGATAAAATAAAAGCAGGGGCAAAAGAAATTGAAGTTGATGAATTTATAGAACAGCTTCCGGGAGGATATGATTATGTGGTAAGCGAGAGAGGTTCGTCCATTTCTCTTGGGCAGAGACAATTGCTGTCTTTCTTAAGAGCCTATCTGTCTGATCCGAAAATTCTGATTTTGGATGAAGCCACGTCTTCCATCGATCACGAAAGTGAAAAACTGATTCAGAGAGCTACGGAAAAAATTACGAAAAACAGAACGTCGATCATTATTGCACACCGACTTTCTACCATTGAAAAAGCCGATAAAATTATCGTCATGGAACATGGAAAAATTGTGGAAGAAGGAAAGCATCTCGAACTTCTGGACAAAAACGGATATTACTCCACGCTTTATAAAGCTCAGTTGAGACCTGAAGTGGAACTGGAAGAAGAAACTAAGAAGTAATTTGTTGTAGATATAAGAAGGTTAAAATCGATTGGTTTTAACCTTTTTTTATTTGATTTCGTATTCTTTCTGTAAAATTTTCAAAAATTCATCCTTGGAAATTCCTTTTTCGGATTTGAAATGAATATTCATCAAGCCTTCGTCTGTAGTAAACTGATCTTTTCTGTAAAGATGATCCAATAAACTCTGAAGTGAATATTGTCTGGTTTCAATGCTGTATATTCTGTCATCAACTATTTTTGTTTCAGATAATACAGGTTCGTTGTCATTTATAAAAGCTTTCTGCTCAATTCTTATATCGTAATCCTGTGTTTTTTCAGCAAAAGGAGACGTAAAAAGCAACATGATGCAAGGAATAGAAATTCCGAAAAGAAGATTCCATAACGCATGATAAAGCATGCTGTAAAAAATATTCAGTCTTACACGAATGTAGCTTAAAATAAGCCCTCCCGACAATTGAGAAGCCACAATGAAGGGTGACAATGCATAAAAAGTCCACGAATCATTCACATAATTATCCAAATGCACCAATCCGAAGATGATTGAAGAAATATAGACTAAAAACGGAAAAATTCTGTCCCATTTTTCCCTGCTGATAAAGTGTGAAAAAAGTTTTTTGTAACGGAGAGCGTATCTGAAAATAAATTCTTCTGAAAGCGGAGCAAAAATTACCATTAAAAAGACCGCTAGAAACCATGTTAAATTTTCAAAAGCATCGGATGGTTTTAGAGTGATAAATTTTTCCGCGAGATAGTTTAAAGGAAGCACTAAAACCAAAAAGAAAATAATCTCAATAATCAGCAGATTGGAAATAAAGTGAAATTTTCCTTTTGAAGAAAATTCAATCTGAACGTCATCTGGCTTTTTTATAAACTGTAAAAGATCTTTAATATCACGTTTCAATCTTTGGAAATAATTCACGAAGTAATTTTTAAAACACGAAATTAAAATTTTAACGTTAATGAAAGTTCATTTTTTGTGAAATTTATCAACATTCATATTTTTTTCAGATGGTTTGGATCGTAAAATCAGGATTTTTTCATCTTGAAGATTTTACTGAATTGAAGCACAATCGGAAGTTCTTGAATTCAGGTTTCTCTGTATGGAAAAAAATTAAACAGTGATAAAAATAGTTCTGAAAAAGCGATTTTAAGCACAATCTGTGGAATTTTTCAAATTATTTATTTAAACGTTAAATCTGCTGAATCTGTATCTATATTTTAAAATAAATTTGATTTTATTAAAAAAAGTAATAAAATAATGTTTAAATCTTATGTTTGTAAGGAATATTTTGTTAACTTTATTCAGAATTTAAACACGACCCCTTTATTTTGGTAGGGTGTTTGATGTAAAGAGGTAATTTTAATTAAATCCAAAAATATAGATGAAGAATATACAAGATGAATTTCAGGTTTTTAAAGACGAATTAAGAAAGTTGAATATCGAAGTACAGAAAGTGGTGAAAGTAGGGAACGGCAGTATGGATTTCCACGAAGTTTTTTATAAATCGCCAAGGTATGAAGATGTGAAGAGCGTTTATGTTCAGAGGCATAATCTGGACAATATTTTAGAGAAATTTAAGCAGGCTTATCATTAGATAAAAATCGCGGCTCAGGGAATCTGAGCCGCGATTTTTTTATTATTAATTAATCCTTATCCAGTGTAGAGGTTTTTCTGGTGTCCTTCATTCTGATGTAGACTACAAAGGAAAAGAAAATACAAGCGGTAATATACCAGTAAAAATAGTGCTCCACATCTGCCTGTTTAAACCATAGGGCAATATACTCTGCCGTTCCTCCGAAAACGGCAACCGTTAAAGCATAAGGTAGCCCGACTCCCAAAGCTCTTACTTCGGACGGAAAAAGTTCGGCTTTTACTACGGCATTGATAGAGGTGTAGCCGCTCACGATAATTAAAGACGACATAATCAGGAAAAACGCACCCCACATGGATGTAGTGTGACTTAAGGCATTTAGCAGGGGATAGGTGAAGAGGGTTCCCAGAATTCCGAATGCTAATAATAAAGGTCTTCTTCCGATCTTATCCGACAGCGCTCCGAAAACAGGCTGTAAGCAAGCGAAAATAAACAAAGAAATAAAAGAAATAAGCGTAGACTCTTCTTTGGTAAGATGAACGGTATTCACCAGAAATTTCTGCATATAGGTTGTGTAGGTGTAGAACGCTAATGTTCCTCCCAATGTTAATCCCACAACGGTAATTAATGCTTTCGGATGTTTAAGCAGTTCTTTTAAAGTCCCTTTTTTCTTCTCACCCAGATCTTTTTTGTTTTCAAAAGCTTCAGTTTCATGAAGATTGGTTCTTAAATATAAAGCGATAACAGAAAGTAAGGCTCCGATTACAAAAGGAATTCTCCATCCCCAATCTTCGAGTTGGGTTTCCGTTAAAAGCAATTTCTGTAAAATGAGCTGAATTCCCAGTGCAATTAACTGTCCACCAATTAAAGTAACATACTGAAAGCTGGAATAAAATCCTCTCCGGTCTGAAGTTGCCATTTCGCTGAGGTAGGTTGCCGAAACGCCATATTCTCCGCCAACACTCAGTCCCTGCAATAATCTTGCGATCAGCAAAAGAAGAGGAGCTAAAACACCGATGGTTTTATAAGTGGGCGTTAAAGCAATGAGTAAAGATCCGAAAGACATCAGCAAAACGGAAAGCGTCATTGCTTTTTTTCTTCCGACTCTGTCGGCAATACTTCCGAAAAGCCATCCTCCGACGGGACGCATCAGAAAGCCGACTGCAAAAATTCCGGCTGTGTTTAAAAGCTGTGCCGTCATATCCGAATCCGGAAAAAAAGAATTTGAAAAATAAATGGCAAAGGCAGCGTAAGCATACCAGTCGTACCATTCTACCAGATTTCCGATCGATCCGCCTACAATCGCTTTGATTCTTTGGGTGGTGGTGATTTGTGATGAATTCATACAGGAAAGATATTTCTTTTCTTTAATTGTGAAAAGTATTTTAGATATAATTTATCTGAAAATTGTATACAAAAACTGACTTCCCCATTCAGGAAGCATATATGTCCTTAAATTTTCGTCTTCGGGTAATAACTCCATTCCCTGCAATCCATTATGCATTTCCATATTTCCAACACCTTTGATGCAAAACATTGCCATCATCAAATGATAGTTTTTTTCATCCATCAGTCGATAAATTTCAGGTATATCATCCTCGGTTTTGCCGGTAAGATGAGAGAATGCACTTGCATAAAAATGCTGATACATGGGATCATTAGTTTCTATTAAAGAACTTTCATAATAATATTTAATGATATTGTAAATTTTCTCGTACAGATGATTTTCAGTTTTCAGGATAAATTGTTTTCTGTAATTTTTTATCGGAACAATTCTTTCGGGTGAAATATGAAAGTATTCCGAATATCCGGAATAGATGACCTCAACTAATGGTTTATGATTGAAGCCGGAAAATTTTCGGACAATAAAGTTCTCGGCTATTTTATTTTCTGGAATCAATGCTAAGTTTAATGCCCCTTTTTGTTTGAACTGTCTGTAAAAATCTTCCGTTTCACTACAGTTTAAAGAACTTTGAGATAATTTATCATATTTAATGAAATACCTGTATCCTAAAACAAACTGAATAGCATAGTGGACAGAAACGTTAGATGAATACATGCGTGTTTATTTCAAAAAATAAAACCGTTCTCCAGAAAGAACGGTTTTAGGTAGGCAGTAAAAATTTTTAAAATCGATATCCCAGAGACAGTCCGCTTCTGAAGCCAAGCCATGGTCCGTCTACATTTACTCTGGCTCCGTTTGCATTGGTTTCTACGGTGTAATTCACATAAGGAATATCCAGATCTTCAATTTCTTTTTTTAGCTGAGCCTGCATATCGGGAGTCAGGATCACATCACTCGTCATGGTAAAATCGCCCTGTCCTTTTCCGTAATGCGCTCCTGCGATCCAGAAATCCAGAACTAAATTTTTGCTTGGCGTAAGGAAAAACTGAACACCCACCATTACGCCGCCGCTGTTTCCGTGTGCGCTTCCGTTTCCTTTCAGAGGAATCTGATAGGTCGTTCCGCTGAATGTATAATCATAGTAAAAATCAAACGTATTGGAAGTTATTTTAGAGTATCTGTAATAAGGCGCTACATAAAATCCTTTTCCATAGCCTGCTCCCAGATAAAAGCGTGGTTCTATTGTAAAATTGAATGATTTCACTTCGAGATTCTGAAATCTTTTTTCGTCTTCATCGCTCAGAAATGAATTGATGAAAGGAACTTTACCTTCAGGCATGGTTCCGAATCCCATATTTAAAGAAAACCATTTATTAAAAGCTCTTTCGTATGATAGATTGATGTTTCTGAAAACATATGCGGTAACATTCGTCTTGATAATGTTCATTTTATCTGAGGTTTCGGGAACTGTCATTTTAATGACATCTTTTTTAGCCGGAGTTTCTGGAGCCATAGTTTCCTGTGCAGAAAATCCTGAAAAGATAAAAGAGGAAAGAAGGAAGAAGTATTTTTTCATGATCTTATATTTAGTAGGTGATAATTTTCAAAGAGCAAAAAACGGGCAAAAAAAATTAAAAAATACACTTTTGAGTGAAAAATTAAAATTATGTTGATAATTTATCTTATTTTGAAATGCTTTTTTAAATTTAAAAGAAACCGTTAATAATATGATTGTAATTTCTTTAATAAAGTAATGCTGTTTTTTAATGTACTTTAATCTGAGATTATTATTCAGATAAAAACCTCTTGTTTTCACAAGAGGTCGATGAACATAAAAAAAATAAAAAGTAATTTCTACTTAATATAGTCAAACATTATACGAACTTACAGATTATCTATAAAGATTATGTTTCAAAAATTTTTTCATTCGTGTATGTGGAGAATTAAACTAGCTTAACGTTAACTGCGTTTAATCCTTTCTCGCTTTTTTGTACTTCAAAACTCACTTTATCGTTTTCACGAATTTCTCTTGTGCTTAATCCTGAAGAATGTACAAAAATGTCTTTTCCTCCGTCTGCAGGAGAAATAAATCCGAAGCCTTTTGCTTCGTTAAAAAATTTTACTGTGCCTTGTTGCATGGTAATGGGTATTAAAATTATGGTATTATAAATCTGTCGACTTCACAGATTCTACTTGAAATCGCTCTGATAATCGGGTGGCTGAAAAAGTAAACTGAAAGAAAAATTGTGATCTTAAACTATTACAGAATAACGAAGGCAGAAACCTGTTTTATTGATACTTTTGCAAAGATAGGATAAAATAAATGAATACTGTTTAATTTAATAGGTTGATTATCAAAATTTTATTCATACCTTTCACGCCCAACAGAATTGTTTGCATAATGCCGATGATTTTAATCTAATTCTTATGCAAAAATATTCAGATGCAATTCTGGCAAATCCACAGAATTCTCCTTCCGGATCTTTAAAGCAGGTGAGAATTGCCTATTTTATTATGCTTCATCATAAACCGGAGGTCTTTAAGGAGATGTTTGAAAAGATTTATACAAGAGATCAGTTCTATCTTATCCACATAGACCGGAAAGCAAAAGCAGATTTAACGGAAGAAATACAGAATTATCTTGTGCGGTTTCCCAATGTTTATATTTTGGAAAGTGTAAACATCGTTTCCGGCGGTTTCAGCATGATCCAGACAGAACTGAATGCAATGGAATATCTTCTTAATGCAAGTATAGAGTGGGATTATTTCATTAATCTAAGCGGTGAAGATTCTCCTTTAAAATCGCAACAGATTATCCGCCAGTTTCTTACTGTTAATAAAGGCAGGAACTATATTTTCTATTACGACCAGAAGTTTTACAGACCGGATACGCTAAAAAGAATACAGAATCATTTTACCGAACTTACCCACAAAATTTCTTCTTATGTTTACAGAAGAGAATTTATGAAGGGTGTTGTACCTTACATTGGAGGAAAATGGTTTATGTTTACAAGAGAAACCTGCGTTTTCTTAACCAATAACAAAAAGGTTATGGATTTTGAGGATTATTATCTTCATACGCTTCTTCCGGCTGAATCATTCTTTCAGACGGTCTTAATGAATACAGATTTTACGGATATTATTGTGAATGATGACAAAAGAGCCGTTATCGATCATCCTTTTTTCGGCAAAGATCTTCACACCGATCATTTTATAGAATCTCTAAAGTCCGGAAATCACCTATTCATCAGGAAAATGAATAAGCAGACTCACCAGAATCTTCTCGATTATATTCAAGAAAGCTATCTTCTTCCACTCACAGAAGTAAATGAAATTGAAAGAGAATTAAAGAAGCACGACCGTCAGAATAATTAATAATTTTCTTCTTTTTAAAATTGATAAACAAAAGCATTAATGTTCATTCCTGCGCCTACGGAGGCAAACAAAACGATATCTCCTTTCTGGATTTCGTGATTTTCAAGCTCTCCTTTTAGGATCATCGTAAGCAAAGATGGGATGGTTGCCACGCTGCTGTTTCCAAGTTTCTGTATTACCATAGGCATGATGTTTTCGGGCATTTTTAATCCGTACAATTTGTAAAATCTTTCCACAATGGCTTCGTCCATTTTTTCATTCGCCTGATGGATGATGATTTTATTTACCTGATCGATGCTGTATTTGCTTTCGTCAAGACATTTTTTCATGGCATCCGGAACATGCACAAGCGCAAATTCATAGATTTTTCTGCCTTCCATTTTTATATATTTTGTGTCCTGACAGGCTTCATTGTTGTAGGATTTACCAAAGAATAAATAATCTTTTTCCTTAAGTGTATAAGAAGCCGAAAGATGAGACTGTATACCGGAATTGTCCTGATCGTTATATTCCAGCACAACTGCTCCTGCTCCGTCCGCATAGATCATGCTGTCTCTGTCGTGGATATCAACAACTCTTGATAATGTTTCTGCTCCTATAACCAGGCATCTTTTGGCAATACCGGCTTTAATGAAAGCATTTGCCTGAATAACTCCTTCAATCCATCCGGGACATCCGAATAACACGTCATACGCAACACAAAAGTTATTCTCAATTTTCAGAAGATGCTTTACTCGTGCGGCAAGACTCGGTACCATGTCCGATTGTACAGTTCCAAAGCGGACATCGCCAAAATTATGGGCAAAAATAATATAGTCTAATGTTTCAGGATCTATTCCGGAATCTTCTATGGCTGCTTTTGCAGCAATTAAGCCAAGGTCAGAAGTTACCTGATCTCTTGATGCATATCTTCTCTCCTCAATACCTGTAATTTTCTTTAATTTTTCGGTAAGCGAGGCATTGTCGTCTTTCAGGATAATTCCCTGATCATCAAGAAAAATATGATCGTTAAAAAATAAATTATCAATTGTTTCAGAAGGAATGCAGTTGCCGATTCCAATAATTTTACCAGTCATGTGAAAACTTTATTTTGGATCTATAAACAAAATATTTCATACTTTTTATCTTTCTTATCATTGTAAATGAATAAAACAATTAATTTTACTGTTAGTACAGATGGTTTTTTTCTGATGAATACAGCTCAATAAAAACTTTTTATTTAAAAGCGGTAATATTATTATTTTCTAGACGAATTTCTAACTCTAAAGGTAGCAGATTAAAAATGAAAAATACCATATTGGAAGTGCTTTATTTATAAATTTATATGAGTTGCATCATACTATTTTTTGCGAACCATGTAATGTACAGATGAGTTTTTTTGATAATTCAAATCTCAGAACAGATTAATTGTAAAGCTTAATCATCTAAAAGCTTACTGTATAACGGATTGATAATAAAGTAATTCAGCCCGATTTTTTCGGGCTGAATTTTATTTAACAGGAAAACTCTTTATTTTTTTTGATTGTCCGTTTATTAATCTAAAGCTTCGACAGGCTCAGCTTGACATCGCTAGAAATCAGGCGTTTAGTATTAGAGGTGTCACACTGAGCTTGTCGAAGTGCCTGTTATAAATAATTGATTTTCATATTAGTGCAGAGTAATAGGTTGTTTAAATTCAAATTATTTTTTGATAAATTTTGTCGTCTCCGGTTTATTTTCTTTGCCTGAAACCTCAATGAAATAAGATGCCGGCGGAAGATCAGAAACCTGTACTTTTCCGGATCCCAGATCTGATGTTTTAACGAGTTTACCATCCAGACTGTAAATTTTTGTCTGAGTGTAATTTTGGATATTTCCTTTAATATTGATAAAATCGTAAACGGGATTCGGATAAATTTCCAATCTCTGCTTTTGGGCAGACCAATCTCCGGCTGCCAAAACTGTTGTGTTTAAAGCCTGTGCCGAATTCGTTGTCTGGTTATTAATTCCGGCTACAGGAATGTTTACCACAGTTTCATTGGTGGTGAGAAGCGGAAATTTATATGAACTTCCATAATAGGAGTAAGAAGTATTTACAATAGTTCCTATCGGAAATAAGAAAGAGGTGTCGTTAGGAAGATAAAGGTTGAAATTCTGTACAGATTTTACCCTTAAAACATTGGTAAATGTAGAAGATGCCAAAAGCAGATTTCCCCACGCATCGGCGGTAAGGGTTATTGTTCCTTTGCAAAGGCCGTTTGCAGAAGTGGAGGTGAATGTTCCCTGTGCCTGATCTGTCTCGCTGTATCCGTAAGCGGCAGGATAGGAGATAAATGTACCGTTGTTAGATGATAAATTAAGCGTGGCATCCGTGGTTACAAGGCCTGTAATTTCAAGTTTGGAAGCCGACTGTTTGTAGTATACGGTGTTGGAACTTCCGGTGAGCTTGAGAGTGGATCCGGGAAATGTTGAAATTTCAGAAGCAGAAGGAGTAGAGTAATTTCCGGGTGCGGAACCGCTTAATACCAACGAAGAATTGTTAAACGTAATGTTTGCTCCTGTTCCGGAATTGTTGGGCGTTCCGGTGGCAAGAAGATAATTGGGATTGTCTCCGGAAACAGGATCATTAAAAGCTTTGGTAACGGTAGTCTGCGCGTTGCACACTCCATACAATGACAGCATCAATAGTAAAATTTTTTTCATTTTTGATTTTTTACTAAAGATAATCAAAAAGTTACGTTCAAAAAGTATTTTTTATTTTAAAATTTTACTAATTGTCATTTTTTCCATTTATGCTATTTTTTAGATGTTTTTGAATTCGGTTAAAAGGTAAGATTTTAAAAAATAAGATCACTAAGAAATTGTATAAGTATCAATCCCTATTGATCTCATATATTCGGAAGGGGTTTTGTTTTCTATCTGCTTAAAAGCTCTGTTGAATGTAGACTGATGCTTAAAGCCTCCACAAATATAGATGTGCATTAAAGTATACTTCGGATAATTTAGTTTCATTTCATCCTTGATATAATTAATCCGGTATGTATTGATGAGGTTTTTAAAATTGGTATCAGTATTCAGGCTGATTGCTTTGGAGAGATACGTTGTATTGATCCCAAATTGATGGGCAAGATCCTGAATGCCAAAATCCGGATTTTTCCATGGAGTTTCAGTTTCCAGATATTCTTTAATGCGTTGATAAATTTCGGAATACATCTGAAGATTTTCTCCATTCGTTTCTTTTATGGTGTTTTTTTCAGACGCTGTGTCTTCGTTTTCGAAGGTGATTTTCGAATTTTTGTACTGATGTCTTTTTTCCGAAATCTTCATATTATAAAATATCAGAAACAGGGATATCGGTACAAAGGTAAATAATACTTTTACTTTACCTGCATGAATATTTTTATATGCTACCATATCCGGAAAGTAGGATAGCGGAAGAGTTATCATCATAACAATAAGCAGGATGATAACAGATGCCGCCCATAACAGCGTTTTGAAATGATAGAGATTGTATACTCCCAAAGGAAGAAGAGCAAAGAATAAGATGTTTTCGGGAGCCGTTTTCCAGAATATAAAAAGCAATATAAAGAGCAGGATAATTTTTACAATGAGATAATAATCAAGAAGAGATTTCAGAATATTGTATTCCAACCGGTAGTTAATAGTGGCTACTATACCTAAAAATAAGACAACCGGAAAAAAGAAAGCTGCAATATTTTTATTTCCTTCAAAATAAAAAAGAAGCGTATGGATAAACAAAATAATCATCAACATTAAATTGTAATGAAAAAAGAACATTTTAATTAGATGTTCTTCGGAATTACTTTCCGGTTTTATGATCTGAGAAAAATTAGTTTTCATGAGTTAATTGTGTTTGTGAAAATATTCGTTTTTTACTCTTTACAAAGTCTGAAAATTTCAGTACTAAGATAATAATTTATAAGATACCATGTTTATCATAAGTTAATTTCTAAATTAGCTTATTTAAGATATTGTTTATCATAGTTTTATGTATTTTTTAAGCTAAATCTTAAAACCTTAAAATTTTCAAAAATCAGTTTATTTAAGAATCTATATTTGTAATGTCAGAACGCAATTAGAGTATCCAAAATTGTGATAGGAATTGTAACAAGTTGGGATACGGAATTTTTTTTTTGAAAAAAAGCAATTGCTGATAACATAAATATGAGGTAAAAAATTATGAATTATGTCTTTCAACGTAAAAAATATCCACATAGGAAAACTTATCCATAAGAAGGTAAATGAAAAAGGAATCGATTCCTATCGAATAGAGAAATTTTTAAAATGCAGTGAGGAAGAAATTTTTTCCATGTATGAAAAACCAAGTATTGATACCGAAATTCTCTTAAGATGGAGTAAGCTTCTTAAATACGATTTTTTCAGAATCTATGTGCAACACATTATACTTTTTTCTCCTTCTGAGAAAAGCAGCAGCGAGATTCAGGAAAACCAGAAACTGCCTTCTTACAGAAAGAACGTTTATACCAAAGAGATTATAAATTTTGTTCTGGAACTTCTCAATAAAGGTGTAAAAACCAAAGCAGAAATTATAGAAGAATATAGAATTCCTAAGACAACACTTTACAAATGGATAGAAAAATACAACAGCCGAAATTCAGAATAAATGCTCCGGATTACCGTAAAATTTATACGGATATGATTGAGATGAAATACCTTCATAAAAAAGGAAAATGTGAAGCGGTACTTAATAAACCAAGGCTCACGGTGATGGATATTTTTGAAATCGAAAAAATAATTTTTGATGCTAATGATCTTCAGAATGATAAAGAGAACGGAAAATTCCGGGCATATGATAGTGAATCTATTTTGCAGATTCTGAACTATCAGAAAAAGAGTAAAATGAGTAATACCGAGATTTCAAATCATTTTAAAATAAGCAGAAATTCTTTAGCAAAGTGGAAAAAAATGTTTCCGGAAATCTGAATTTACAGTTAAAATTTTCGATCGTATTCTTACAGATTTATTCTCAATTAATTTCAAAAAACAATATTTAATAATAAACAAAATGAAAAAATTATTTACAGCTTTTTTTATAGCTTCCCTGTTTACCTCAGCTTTATATGGTCAAGTTGGTATCAACACGGCTTCTCCGGAATCAAGTCTTGATATCCGTGCAAAAAACCATTTGGGATCTTCTCCGGGAGCTGTTACATCGGGAGACGGAATTTTAGTACCCCGAGTTATCTCGCTCTCGGTAAACGGATCTGTAAACGGTCAATTGGTTTATCTTACTGCTGATGCAGGTGGTTTTTTAAAGGGATTTCACTATTGGAACGGAACTGCATGGACAGCTCTGGATGCTACTAACGATGCATGGACAAATGATACTGCAGGAACGATGATAAAACTTGGTGCCAAATCTGACGGTTCTGCAAGAAGCAGCAACACAGATTTTGTTGCAACTGATGAAGGGAGAGTAGGGATAGGAACAAATGACCCGAAAGTTACAGTACAGATTGAAGGACAGGCTGCTTCTTCCGGGGTTCCTGACGGATTTACGCCTCCGAGATTAACGAGAGCACAGCTTTCTGCGAAAGATGCGTCTTACGGAAACAATCAGAACGGAACTCTTGTTTTTGTAACAACTCTGGACGGATCTGCCATAAACAAAGTGTCTAACGTTACTTCTGTGGGGCTTTATTTTTATGACGCTCCTACCAGCAAATGGTATAATATCCGAAATTCATCTTCCGGAGTGGTGGAAGGTTTTAAAATTATTACAGGAACATATTCTCCTACAACTCCTTACGTTATACAACCGGACGATTATATTTTGATTTTAAGATACAGCACAGCTTCTACAGGTGGAAATGCTTCTGCGAATGTAAGTACTGTAAGTCCCTATATTAATAGTACAGCAAATCTGCAGCTTCCCGATCCTACAACGTGTCCCGGAAGAGTTTTACACTTTATTAATGACAGCGACAAAGTAGGATTGACAACAGCAGAAAATGTTTATACAAATTATGCCATGCATTCTGCATTATCGGATGCCAACAGTTTCAATTCAAGAAGTTCTTTAATGAATTATGAAATAGGAACCGGACAAAATTATTCTCAGTGGAAGATAATAAGCGACGGTACACGCTGGATTTGTCTGCAGGTTGTTGTTGTATAACACAGATGTTTATTATAATGAAAGAGGCTGTTGTAATGACAGCCATCTTTTTATATTAGCAGTTATCACAAACTGTATTTTATATTTAATACTGAGTGGGAGATTTTAAACGAAACAGCAATAATTCATTGTCTGATAATATTTTGTATCCGAAACCAATTTCCTTCCAAATGGCAATTAATTTTTCTTTCGCTTTACTGTCGTCTGAAACTACGATGCATTTTGAGTAAAATTAATTACATCTAATTTTATTTAAAACTAATGATTCAGGTTTCTGTTACATCTTTATCGTGTGCCATTTCATTACTAAACTTCCATCTCCTTTTTTGTCTGAGATTTCGAGAAACTGAAATTTATTTTTAGAAATTTTTTTATATAGTTTATGAAAATCCTCAAAGGCTTTAAATTTACCGTTGTTATAGTAAAAAGTAAATACCCCGACAGATTTCCACTGGCTGTTTTTCAAAGTCCAGATTCGGATTGACTTAAAATTACTGGCGCATGATGAATAATATTCTGCAATTTCGTTTCCGCCATCTTCGTCTATATCTCCAATGCTGAAAATATTCTCTGTATGACAACAGTTTGATTCAGTTTTTATCCTTGGAATTTTATTATTGGTAAAATAATAAGATTGTCCTTCTTCGCACAAGTTCAGACTGGGCAAAATGAAAACGGAGTCATTTTTTTTATCGCCATCCAGATCGCCCAGATTTTTAAAATTTTTGGTGAAACTGACATCTCCTTCAACAGGAGATTCATAAAAAGAGTTTTTCAAAATTATATTCGGCAGACATTTTTTTTGAATATCTTTAGAATTATATTGAGAAATATCCAATTTGAATTTTCTTTTAAGAATTGAGTCGTTAATGTATTGAATATCGTTTGATAATATAGAGTCGCCTGATTTATTGATTTTAAAATTCTCAATTTTATCTTCAAAAGAAAGTATTTTTTGAAAATTCTCTTTAGCTGTTATTTTTCCGTTGTTTTCTTTTTTATTTGTACAGGCAAACCATCCCAAAAGTATAATTAAAAAGATTATATTTCTCATTGTAAGACTGTGACTTGTTTTTTTTTAGTTGAATGGTAAAAATCAAAAATATTCTACAAAATCATTTTATTAATCTCAGAATTAATTCTCTCCGCAATCCACGCTTGATCATCGGAAGACAGATCATTTAAAAGACCGTCATTGTTTTCATTGAAATCGGTGATCACATCTTCCAGAAATTCCTTTTTTATTTCGGAAACTCTGGAGTGGTTGTTTAAATCTAAAGTCCCGATTTTAGAAACAGCACTTTTCAGCCTGTTTTGAGTGACGTAGTTTCTCAGTTCGTCTACAATAAAGGAGAGTTCCTCCGTTTTGGAAGAAACGTTTGGAATGAAAGACCATTTTTCAGCTTCATGAAACTTTTCTTCCTCATCAAATTCAGGATTTTTCAATTTGATGATTGGTCTTGAAAAAACTGCATGATCTTTCTGATCGAAAGGTTTGATAACAACACCTTCAATTAAATTATTCTGCAGTTCAGGAAGATTAAATTCTTTAGGAACAGAAGAATTGATCCTGATGTTGAAGTTCGTCGCTTCATTGAATTTTCCGATCAGTAAAGGTTTTGCATGAAATAGTTCAAATTCATTGAAGTAAGCAACCGAACTTTCGTAATTCAGATAATATTTAGAATCTGAACCATCGGTTTCAATAGCAATATCAAAAGCGCAGAATTCAATATCGGGAGTGTAATAAACTCCGGTCTGGATCGCATGTACATCTTTTACGGGTTCTACTTCAGGATGTGGATATTTTCCTCCGAAAAGCTCTCCGTAGATGATGTATTTTTCGGCGGCAATGTCGCTGCTCAGTTTTTCAAAAAGGCGAAGAATATTATTTTCCAGTTTACTGACCACAAGCTGAAAACCAAAAAAATCGTCACTCCAGTTGAGGTATTCTTTTCTTTTGGCAAATTTAAGACTGCCGTTTTCATAGACTAAGCTGAAGTTGGCGCCATGTACTTTTTCTGTAACCACCCATTTTAGTTTTTCCATTTTGGAAAAATCGCTTTCGCTAAGACCTAATTTTTTTAAATTGTTGGGCATTTTTTCATACCCCGAAAATTCACTCATTGTTTTGTTTTTTTTGCTGAAGGATTTGTGGAGGAAGGTCTAATAATATGTATAATCTTTGAAAAGGACACCTGCTATTTTTTGCTTATTTATATCTCTATATGTATAAATAACTGTTGGATTTCCATGAGTATCAAAATTCTGCATTACTTGTATTTTATAATCTACAATCATTTTACCATCAATATATTCAGTTGTTTTGGTTTTAATTTCGTGTATTTTATTATCTTTATATATTGTTTCGATATCATCCACATATTCTATTTTGTCTCCTTTTTTGGTAACATATTTTAATAATCTGTAATTTTTATCTAATGTAACCGTATTTACGGAAGGGTCAGTTTTTTCAGGAATAATTGAATAGTTATAATCATCTGACCAGACAAACTTATGATTTAGTTCTTCAATATTTCCGTGTGTATTCGATATTTCTTTGAAAGTTATATTCTTTCCCGTTCCTGAATATTCCTGTTTAAATTTCGATGATGTTTCAAGTGTTCCAAAATTCCATGACCTATTTATTTCTATGACATTACCTTGGTTATCAAAAGTCATTGTAGATTTTCCAATATTGTCATATTTATTGGTTGGTATTTTGTCATCTTTTACCGCGCAGGTATATTGTGTTACTTCTTTCACCGCTCCTTTGAGACCATACTCTAATTTCTGTGAATATGTAGTTTTGGTGATTTTACTTTCCTGTCCGTTGCAAGAAAATATAATTTGATAAAGAAATAGTAATAATATTTTTTTCATAGTTCGTTTACAGTTTTTTATAAAGGTACAGCATCAATTCCTTTTAATTTAAGATCTTCATACACTTTGGGATCATTATTGAAAAGTGTCATTTTCTTTAAGTTAGGAAAATGTTTAAGATCATCGTAAACTTCGATGTTAAAAGAATCATCTTCGCCATCCCAATAAGGGGTGATGTTCATATAAATATCATTTCCACCGTCCTGATATATTTTGGTGATCTCTTCTGCAAATTTCTTGTCAATTTGTAAATTTTTAAAATATTCAATCGCTTCGGGAATAGGTTCGTAACCTTCTTTTTCAACATCTATTTCTCTTTCTTCATAAGAATCTGCAAACTCAAAAATATCAAATTTCGGTTGTATGAGTTCTTTGATATACATTAATTCTTCAATAATTGCCAATTTAAAATTAAAGTCTGTGAATTTAATTTTTTCTCCGGAGATTTTATCTGCCTTATATTTATCGGAGTTTATTATTATTCTTTTCTTTTTAACTTTCTGCCATATTGAAACTTCTTCAATGGTTTTGAATTCATCTTCCGAAAGCCATGATGAAAATTTTACATTATTCATTTCCATGTCTTTAAAACTTTGGTCGACTTCTGTAATGGCGAAAAAATCGATATAATTTTGATTGTTGATTTTCAAATCTCCATTAAACTTGTTTTTGGGTAAGAAATCTTTATCAATATCTGCAGTTTTGACAACCAAAGTCAATGTGTCGTCTTCATTTTTAGGTGCAAAAACTTTGATCCCCAGTTCATGCCAAATATAAATGAAATTAGTATCTGTTTCTTTCCAGAATTCATAATGATCTCCAAATTGATTTTTGAGGTCTGAAAAATTTAAAGGAAAATGAAGATATTGATCATTAATTTCAATTCCGTCTTCTTTAACATGTATAATAAATGATTGTTGGTTGCTTTCGTTCTTCATATAAGGTGTTGAGTGACTAATTTTCTACAAGGTAATTATCAAATGCAATATTGGCATCATTATCCTTCCAAATAATTTTGAATCCTGCCGGAAGTGCCATAAACTTCACAATTTCAGGTCTTGACATCATGAACTGTCCAAGTGCCATTTCTTCAAATTCGTTTGCTTCTTCATCAAAATCATCCGTTATCACCATCCATCCTGAATCCGGATATTCCCTTTTCCAGCGAAATAAATGGATGGGCAATCCTGTTTTGGCTAAAGGATCTGCTAAAACGATCTGATTAATATCCGGGAAATCCGGTTCTGCTTTTAGCTGGTCACATACTAAAAGCTGTTGGTTAAGTACAAAAAGAGTACGAATCAGTCCCGGCTCGAATCCAAGTTTTTCAGGAATAAGTTCAAAAATCTCAAAAAAGCCTGAAGAAACTTCCTGAAACATAATGTTCCAGGTGAAACAGGTGACTTTATCTCCACTTTTAATATCGGGTTTTTCATCCTGAATGAATTCTACAAGATATTGTAAGATATGTCCCAAATTTTCTAAGGAAAGATCCTGTTTTACGATCTTGATCTCTTTATGTAAGTATGGTTTTAGTCCTTTGGAATAATGATATTCTCTGTCGGAATAAAATTCTACATCTCTTATTTTAAATGCTTTTTTTCTGCTGAAAAGTCCCATAGATATTGATGGTTATTATGTTTTTGTTCAATTTAATTACTCGTAAATTCTGCCCATTTCTAATAAGTCGCCCAAAGTTCGCCAACTTACTTCAAACTCTTCATTATTACTTTCGTCATCGCCATGATCTAAGTAACATCTCATACCACATTCCAAAATAGAATCCGGATCAAAATTGTACCATCGGTTGCCTGTTTCAGAATCGATTCCAAAATAACGCCATTCATCTTCCAACTGTTTTCCTTTCATTTTGTGCAGCTCTGCAATCTGAAACTTTATAACGGCAATTGTATAATCATATTCGCCACTGGTTGAAGTACTTGTCTTTGGATTGATGAATGTTTTTTCGTCAGGTGCTTTTATAATCTTTAACCATTCAGTACCAAATTTTGTCGGCTCCGAAGTAAATGCATTCATTAGAAGTTTCGATAATAAATCGGCTGTCAAAGGTTGTTTTCTTATCTGTTCCACAAGCTCCAGTAAAGCTAGAAGATATGTTTCTAAATCTCTTTTTTCTATATTGTTGTTGCGATTGATGCAATTGTAAAATTCATTATACGTCATATATAATAAAATGTATTTGTAATAAAAGCAGGCTAATCCATAAAAATATCTAAATAATCCTGTAGAATAGCATCATTGCCTATTATTTCGATGGTGAGTTCCTTAATTTTTTGGATCAGTTCAGATTCGTTTGTGTTTTCATCAATATCTACCAGTCGCAATGCAATTTGCGATTCGTCATCTTTCAGATTGATTTTTATTGATCTTCCGTCAAGAATGGTTATTCTCGTGGGTACAGATGGTTTTCTGTAACACTCTTTTATAAGATTTACGATTTCAAAAAGCTTTTCAGTTTCCTCAATTTTTCCACTCCAAACTCTGCCATCTTCTTGGAAATATTGCGATTTGGATAAAATAACTAAAAGGATATAAAAATCTTCGTTTTTCTTGATTTCAATATCAAATTGCCCATCAAGAGTATGTATTTCAATCTTGATCATTTGTTTTTATAAGCTTCAATTTTTTCTGATAATCTTTTGGCTAAATAATCATTACCATCTTTTAAATGTTCGTAAATAATTTTTGCTTCCTCAAGATATTTTTCTTTCTTCGCTTCTTTCCAAAAATAGGGTGGAGCATATAAATTACAGATTCTGTCAGCCATTTTAACCGCCCAGATTTCTTTGGGCTGTTGCTTTATTCGGTGTAAGCTATCCTTCATTTGGTGTTCCTTTTCAAGCTCTGTATTTTTTGTGAGGGCAAGAACACCTTCTTTCACGTCTTTACCATATTCTTTTTCGAGATCTTCGATTGGGTAATCTGTATCTTCTATGGTATCGTGCAAAAACGCACATTTGATGGCTAGATCAAAATTAAAATCATGAGTATTTTTAGAAGCATTGATGATTTCAAATACAACGCTTCCGATGTGGTTGATGTATTCTATTTTTTGGTTTTTGTTTTGTCCGCCGTATGTTTGTCCGTTGTGCAGAATGCTTACTTTCTGCCATATGTCCTGTAAATCGTCTATTGTAAAATTGTTGTTCATTTTTTGTGATTTTATTTGATAAACTATATAAATTATAAGCTAGCGAAACTATCCCAGTCAGGTCTACTGATAATTTTCCCATTATGTTCTATTGGAAATAAATGATCGAGATATTTTTGATCTGACATGGTAATTTCAACAACGGATTCAATGCTGTGCTTTTCAATTTCGATTTCGTAGGTATCTTCCCATTCGTCAGATTCCATTTCTAAACCTCTATCTTCTAATGATTTTGTAACGAATGCTTCTATATTTTCTTCGCTTTGTTCGTTGATAATTTCAACAGATTCAATATATTGGTTAACAACTTTTTCAAGATAGTCGTTATCGCAAGATTGAGAAGTGCTTATCTCAGTTAAGAGAGTGCCTTTCGGAAATTCAAAAGTCTGGTGTGAACTTTGTAAACAGGCATCATGTATAATTTGAATCATGAACACGGGTTCTGTTGGGATGTGTCCATCATTACTATGCACATTTTTTATTTTTAATGTACATTTTTTATCTTCCAATGATAATAATTGAACTTTCCAGAGTACTGACATATTTTTACTTTTTAATTTTATAAAATTTTTCTGAATTTGAAATATTTATTCTATCACCAGTTTCACATAAGTAATTCCATCTTCTCCGATATATTCGGAATTATAAACTCTCTTTCCGATAATTGATTTAACCGCGTTCTGAACATCTGCTAATGCTCCTGCCAATTCGAGACTAATGTTTTTTGAGCTGTAAAAAGCATCTTCATCAATAAAATCAGAAACGTGCAGGTAGAATTTATCCAGTATATCTTCAAGCGGGTATTGAGAATCTTCCTCTTCTTCCAGATCAAAATTTACTGCAAAAACATAGATGTCCTCTTCTGTATTTTTATAGATTTTATTTTCAGCTATTTCATATTTAGAATTACTGTGTTTATCCAGATCAATTAGTTGTATGTTTTTCATTTATGCTTTAATATTGTTGTTTTTTAAAAATATCTTCAGGCTTAATATTTTCATCGGCAAAAAAATCTATGATTTTATTATAATCTTTTGTTGCTGATTCTTCAAATTCTTTTAAAAATTCATGCAGTGTTTCTGTTCGGTCATTTGGTAATTTCAACTCAGAGCTTCTGTGTTCAACAGAAAAAAATGTAGCCAGTAGAAATTCCATGTAAATAACAAAGTCACAATAGGTAAGATCATTATAAGACGCACTGTGATCTTCACCTAAAATAATGGTGGGATTGGGATCATATTTTGATAAAACAACAGCCGTATCGTTATAATAATTGAAATAATCTAAAAAGCACATTTGTGAACCTTCCTCTTTGTTTAGCCCTTCATTGTATTCTGTATAATCAAAATCGGACTCAATAGAGTATTTATAAGGATTTATAAATGCCTGAAGAGGAATCAGAGCACAGAAACCTTCAAAATCGGCTCTGTCATCTTCTCCGGGGGTTGCTGAAAAGAAAGATTCAATATTTTTATCTTTTGTGTGGATGTTTTCCAAACCGGAAGAATACAGATTAGAATGCCATATGATATTCAGTCCGTTACTGATTTTGTAAAATGCTCTGATATAATTGTTAAATCTAAATTTTTTATCAAAATCGTATTTTATTTCATCTATGGCTTCATGATTATCTTCAAATTCATAATCATCAATAACGGATTGTACATTGTTGTTTAGCATTAACGTAATTTCCTCTTCAATTTGATCTATTTCGGAATCATTTAAACCTTTGTATTGAATGCTTACCACTTTATCCACTGAAGGATGTGCATTAAGAATACTAAGTTTTTCTTCTAATCTTAAGAAATAATTATTTGCCCATTCTGTTTCGTTCATCTTATATTTTGTTTAATTATAGACTTTTAGGGTATTGTTAAATTCGATCCAAATATTTAGCTCTCAATACATCAATAATGGGAACAAATAGTTGGATGTCTTCAGTAGCTGCTCTCCAACAATAATCAATATTTTTGTTTGCCAGACAAACTCCGAATTTCCATTCGGAACCATCCAGAATAATTGCTTTTTCCTCGTTTATACTTTCAGGCAGATGTATTTTTTCCAATTTTGCCAAATGCTCCTTCAAAAGGTCTGATTCTGTCTCCGAAAGTACATTTTCATCAGTGATGATTCTCAGTCTGTCCAGATTGTAAATTCCGGAAGTCCAATGTTTCAAGTTATATGCTGTGTCCCATTGCCTGAATTTTGAATAAATTTTACCTTCAGCATTTTTTACCAGAATTATTTTATATGGAAATCCGCTAATTGAGGGTAACTCCGAGAAATAAGCAATCATTTTTTCTGCTTCTTTTAAATCAAAATTTCCTATTTCAATTTCTGCGGTTTTCATCAATTCTTCTATTTTGTTTGAGAATCTTTCCATTTTAAATTTTCATTTAATAAGTTTTTTATTTAAGCAACTCCCTCAATAATTTTTCCGAAGAACTTTTCTCTGGCTTCATCGATATTCATATTTGCATTTTTAATGCTCCACGCAGTTTCAAACAAATCGAATACATGAGACATTGCGAGAGATCGGGCAGGATCTCCGGGAAAACAGAAAAAATGAGCTTCTTCAGAAAGACTTCTGCCTTTCCCATTTTCCTCTAAAGTTACCCAGACAGAAGATTTTGCATCTGCTCCGGAACCTCCAAATTCTTTTTCCAGGTTCCAGTGTATATTGTCTGTTGCTCCAACCAAAATCATGTGATGATCTACCTCAATCCAGTTGATGATAAGATGGGTGAGATGTTCTTCCATTTTGTATAGTATTTTAGTCTGGTTACTGGGTTTTCCAATTAAATTTAGTCATTTTATTCGTCAGTTTTTGATCAACAATTTCAATGCTCAGTTCTTCGTTTTCTTTTGTGAGAATAATCATGCAGCCTTTTTCCAACATTCCGTTTTCATTGAATTCCAGCTCTCTTACTTTTATAGATTGTGTAATGCCGTTAACATCCGTTTCTTCTCTAAACGGTTCTCCGGTATGTCCGTAAAAGTGGTATTGAAAAATTACATTGTCCAATACTTCTCTTATCTCAGGCATTCCGTAACCGCTTTGACTGTCATCTTTATCATGAGTGATCAAAATATCAAAAGTATCTTTTGTTTTCAGCAGTTTTTTAATTTCAAATCTTTCGTAATCCTGAATAAAACGCTTTTCGGATCTGCCTTTCCGGTCTCCGATTCTGCCGATTCCAACAAAATGCAAAACCTCATCTTCCGTTTCCAATGTTTGTTCTAAACCCGATTTGCAGACGAAAACTCTTTCATAGATATCAATAGGAAAAATACTTTCATCCGGATTTTCTTTTTCCTGACGGTCTAAAAAATCGTGGTCTTCATGATTTCCGCGGACACAGATCATATTCATATTAAGTTCGTCTAAAAATGCTTTAATTTCGGGATTTTCTTTCGTAAAATTATCATGAAAACCGAGTTCGTCTCTGTCGTATTGCGCGTGTTTTATCGTTGCTTTATCAAGATTTTCGATGTTTGGATAGGCTCCCAAATCTCCGCATTGCAAGATGAAATCAATTTTACTGCCTGTTTCTTTCTGGTAAAGATCAACTAGTTTGAAGGGTAACAGAATTTTACCGTGAATGTCTGAGAAAATGGCAATTTTCATATTTGAGTTTGGTTATTTTATTTTCGGTATCAGTTTTAGCCTTTCAGAAAGCTAATCTGAAAAACAAATATATCGAAAACAATTAAAGGAAAAACGTTAAGTATACAGAAATAAAAATCCCGGATCTGAAGTCCGGGATTCTGTATTGTTTACTCTGGAACTTTCACAGAACTAAGAGCTGATGAAAATACTCTTTGTAGAACTTTTATAATTATTTTGCCACCGTTGCTTTTGCAGCTTCATACATTACTCTTATATCCTCATCGGTATACTTTGTAAATTTATCGGGTGATATATCATAAGTAATACCATCCGAGATCATAATGGCATTATCTCCGGCTTTTACTCCATAAGTAAATGATAGACCGCTTGCTGTACTTCTGTTCAGGAAACCGTTTTTATCTTCTGCTTCAAATTTTACAAAGCCAGGATTCATTTCTTTATCGCTTGCTAATGTTTTAATATCTGCTACTTTCTCTTCAATACTGCTGTATTTTTCATCTTCATTAAATGGGTTTGAAAAATCTTGTTTAGAAAAAGTCATTTTGAAAAATTTCCCTCCATAAACAGCAATATCTTTTCCATCCTGAATTATTCTGGCTCCTTTTGGAGCTTTGGTAATTACATTATACCCTTTGCTGCTTAAGTCAAGATCTACAAGATCTGATATTTTGAAATGATTTTCATTGATCCCTTTTTTAGAAGTTTGTGCCTGAAACATCGTAAACGAAAGTCCGAAAATCAGTAAAAGTAAATTAAATTTTTTCATTGTATACGTTTTATAGAATTTCAACAAAATCTTGTTAAAAACTTTATCATTTAAATTTTAAAGAGGTTAATGGAAATGATAAATCCTACAACTCCTGCAACCAGCCAGACTATTTTGTGACTTTTCGGAGCTTCATTTATCCATGCTTTTGGATCTTTAGTCTTATTCCTGCTTTCGGCTGTTGTAATGTCCCCACCGGGGAAAAATAACATGGCAATTCCAATTAAAACAAAAACCGGTGCTGCTATTACAAACTTAAAAACAGATCCTGTGGTTTGCATCATTTCATATCCCATGTAAGTAACATAACCTCCGCCCAGAATAGCAAGAATTCCAAATAATCTTCCTAATTTCATACTCTATTTTTTTAATAATATTTGTTTATTGTCTGTAATGAGGCTTTACTACAATACTTGTAATTTTCCCATTTTCCCAGGTTGTATACACTTTTGCTATGTTTTTAATAATATCGGTTACTTTAAAGATATACAGCTTTCCATCCGGTGAAAAGTAATTTACTTCAGCTTTCATGCTCAAACGGTTAACAGGTAAATCTCCCTCGTCTTTCGTGATCGAAAGAACGTCTTTACCATCTTTTACATATGGAGCAAAAGCATTTAAAAGATTTATTTCTTTAGCGAAAGAGTCTACTATTTTCTGAGCTTCGGGAGAAATTGCAGTAGTAGATTTTGTAATTTTTGGATTCGTCAAAACAAATTGCGTTTCGGAAGGATCTGTGATCACTAATTTATCAATCGAGCTGTTGTCATCAATCAGGAAGTAATCATCGGTAAATCCTTTGTCGATATCATGTTTGTAATCTGACAAAGATAAATCGTCATCATATTTTACCTCCGAATCTTTACTGAAAGCTTTTATGAAGATCATTTCGTTTTTTGGATTTTTCACTTCTGCATAGACGTATTTTTTTCCATTGGGAGCAATCAAAAGGGTAGAATCTTTGTCGTTTCTGAGAATTTTGCTTTCTTCTACTTTTAAAACGGTAATGGGATTTTCATACACTTTGAATTCTTTTCCCATTTCTATGTTTTGAGGTTTTTCTCCACAAGAGATAAGCGTTATGGAAACAGCAAAAAAAGATGCAGCTAAAACTGATTTATTTTTCATGTTATTAATTTTAAGAATATTTGTTTATGATATTTTAAAAAGCTTCTCCTTCTTCTTTCTTTGATCCGTTGTATTCAATTAAAGTCGTAACCGCTTTTTTTAATCTTTCTACCAAAATCTGATCCGGGGTAAAATTGAACGGAGCTGAATAATCATTATAGTTAGGTCCGCTCATGGAGAATGTCTGATAACTACTTGCTTTAGTCTCATTATCGCAAATTGTTGACATGCAGCCTTTCCCTGTTACATAAAAATCGTCTGAATATTCAGAATTCATTCCCGTAATTTTATTAAGGTCAATCGTTGTTGTGCAGAAGTTTGTTTCTCTTTCATATGGCTTTTTATAAACAAATTTTCCGTCGGAATAAGAAACAAATGTTCTGTATGGTCCTAGGTTTTCCTTCATTTTTCCGGCTATCCAATCCATTGTTTCCTGCTTGCTTGGTTTTGAAGATTTGCTTTCTGTGGCAGGTTTTGTAGCTTTTGCAGGTATTTTTTTCTGAGCATTTGCATTCATGCTTGCAACTGTTAGTAATAATACAACTGCAAACTTTAATTGTTTGGTCATTATGTTTTATTTAAATGTTGGTTTTTTTAAGGATTTAAAATTCTGGCTTTGTGTTTTTTAATCTTTTAACGGATTTTTTAAAAAAGATTATGACTGTAAGCGGTAGATTTTAAATGGAATTTTTCTTGTGTCTTTAAGTGTTAAAATATAGAATAACACTTTTACAAATAAAAAGTAATTTTTGTGGTATAATTTAAATATTTCAACGGTTTTTAGTTTTTAATTTTGGCAAATATAGAATTTACTTTACAAATCCGCAAATTTAATGAATGAAGGAAAATTAAATTAATGCTTCACAATTTAATTTTATAATTTTTAAAGATAGCTTCCTCATTCATTTTCAGTTCGATAAGTTTCTGGATGTGGTAGGATTCTTCTTCCTTGCCTAATTTTATGGTTTCATCAACTAAACCGTTATTTTTATAGTTTGATAATGTGGTATCTGTATCTGCAAATCATCTATTTTTGTTGATTATATCATTAATTCTTTTTCAGCATTTTGAAGTTCAATTTGTAAAGTTGAATGTTTCAGATTCTCAATCCAAGGCTTCGATCCACTTGCCCAGTTTTTCAGCAATAGAATCATCGGTTATATTTGCGATTTTCCATTGGTCGCCATCAAATTTTGAAATGACAATGAAACTTTCTTCATCAAATTTAAAAGTGTAATAAATAAATCCGTCCGATTTATCTACGTTTCCTGTAATTTCAACTTTGTATGCTCTATTGTTGAAAATTAAATCAATTATTTTATCTGGTTTCTGCATCTTGTTTTGTTCTAAATGGTGGCTGACTGATCTTTATTATTCCTTAAAATTCTTTAGAAAAATCATCCTGAATTATTGAAATCGCCAAATCTTCTTTATTTAAAATCGTTGAATACCAAAATCCTTTTCCCCAGATTTTGTTTCCGGAAAATTCTTCGGTATATTTTGAACGTAATAAGACAGAAGAGGTTTTGCTTTTCAGTCTTGAAATTTTCTGATTCAGTACTTTTATATTCGAAAGCACGACTATTTCAACTTTTGATTCGTTAATATGAAGCGCTTTAATTTCAAGTCCGTCAATTATCCTGTCGCTGTTCTCCCTGCAAAATTCATGAATATCAATTCTCAATTGGTTTATAGATTTTTCCTGTAAAAGAATCCTGTTGTTTTGTGGATTTTTATTTACATATTCATCGGATAACTCATGGGACAAAGTGTAGCTTATATTTTGCAGGCGTAATTTCGAGTAGGTATCAGTAAGTTTTTTCCAACGTCCATTTTTATCCCAGACAGGATATTCGTTATAAGTTGTCCAGATAATGTGGAAGAGTTGGTTGTTACTTGTCATTAATACAGTTTAATCATTATTTTAAATTAATTTACTGTTTTAATGAATAAAATTTTGTTTTTCAGATACCAACATTTTCCATTAGAAGTGTCAAAAATAAAATCAGGATGAGCTGCTTTCAAACTATCGGATTTTTTAAGTTCGCGTATAATATCTTCATTCAGTCAGTCAAATTCAAAATCCTTTTTCGTATAATTAGGAAATACAAAATCTGTGTTTTTATCCAGATCCCATATTCTCTTCATTGTCTGTTCGTCAAAATATATAACAGCTTCCAAAAAAGAATCGGATGGACCGGAAATTCTTTCTCCGGAATTATCAATAAAAACATATTTAAATTTCACTTTCTCTGGTCTGAATTTAGATAAATTAATTAATTTCTGAAGAGAATTGATGTCCGTTGAAACTTCAGTATTTATATTGCTTTTCACTTTGGTTTCCATATCTTTATTTTCTTTTTTACACGAATAAAAAAAGAAGGAAATTAAAATAAAAATGAATTTCAGCTTCATGAATTTTAGCTTTTATTTGTACATATTATTGTTATCCTCAGAAAGGACAAAATTCTTGTCAACTTATATATTTTTACTTTTCAAAATATCATTAATGATTTCCAGATGATGATTCGTATGTATTTCCAGAAATTTAATTGCCTTTTTCAGTTTTAAATCTCCGAAAAAAGGATGGTTGAAATATTTATTGGGATCAAGATTTTCCATTTGCCTGATTTTCGTTTTGGTGAATTGTAAATGATGCGCTAAAGTCTGCTCATCATAATGTTCGGGAGTGACTACTTTTGGCGATTTTGCACGACCTCGCGGAATTTTATTCAACGCAAAAACCATTGTTTTCGATAGTGAAAAGTGCCACCGATAATTTTGGGGATCAGATTTTTCTATGTTTTCAATGATAGCATTAATTGTCAGCAGAATATGTTCTATTTGCCATCCTACAGTCGATTTCGAAATTTCAGGATTTGAAACAGCGTGTTTTGAGATTTTTTCTTCGAGATCATTTAAATATTTCGGTAGTTTATTCATCATTCAACCTTATATTTTTTAGTTGTAAATTCTGATGACTTCGCCGTTTCCTTTTCCGTTTACGCTTCTTACATAACCGTTGATTACTTTTTTCATCGGAATAGGGTTGTGTCCCGGAAAATAATCTCTGTATTTTTCATAAGCGTCTTCCACCATTCCGGAAGAGACAACGTTCAGTCTGATTCCGTTTTCCAGTTCCAGCGCTGCCGCCTGTACAAAGCTGTGAATTCCGCCGTTCACCATTGCAGCACTTGCTGTCTGTACAACAGGGTCGTCCGCTAAAATTCCTGTAGATAAAGTAATAGAACCATTGGAATTTAGATAATCTTTTCCGATACGGACGAGATTAACCTGCCCCATCAGTTTGCTTTTCAGTCCGATATAATAATCTTCTTCGGTAAGGTCGTTAAAATCTGCCCATTTTGCTTCACCGGCGATACAGATGATGGCATCCAGTTTTCCGGTTTTTTCGAACATTTCTTTAATGGAATGGCTGTCTGCAATATCCACCGTTACATCTCCGGAGTTTCTTCCTGCAATTACAACTTCGTTGTTCTCTTTAAAATGTGCTGCTACTGTTTTTCCGATGGTTCCGTTACCGCCAATGATGAGTATTTTCATTCTGTGATGTTTATTATTGATGATTTTCAGATATAATCAAAGGTACGGAAAGTATTTTACCAAAAAGAGTGCAAAATTTGAGTTTTTTATAATTGAATTTCATCATTAAATGTTGCGAATAACAAATACATCATATTGTATTTATAAGTCATCAACGGTAATAATCAGTTTGTTTTTCTTCTGCTGAATATTCACCATTTTTCCTTTTCCGAAGCCTATTTTATCAAGCCATTTTCCTCTGAGGCGGATTTCCGGAACGATGATCAGTTGGTTGCTGCTTTTCTGAAATCTTGAATGGATTTTTAGTTTTCTTGAATTCATCATGGTGTTTTTGTTATCTGATAAATTTGTTTTTGGTTATTTGTTTTTGGTTATTTGTTTTACTTTTTCTGGCTGTACAGGAGGAAGTTGTAAAAATGTCTGAACTTCCTGCCTATACAAACCAAGGGTATATGAGAAATTGTGTTTTTTATCTCTAAATAAGCAATTGATTGTTTATTAAATTTTGACAATTCTATATCAGAATCTTTTTAGTATTCTGAATAATATTCTTTTTCAAATATACGAAATTTACCGTTTGTTATAAGTTCTTGTAACAAAATTTATAAAAAAAATTACGCCCTTTGTGTAAACTGCTTACAAATGGACGTTTTACAAGATGAAATACTAAAAAAATTTGGAGAACACGTTAAAGATTTAAGACTTAAATCCGGACTTACGCAAGATGATGTTGTTCTTAACAGCTCCAAAATTACTAAAGCCACAATAAGCGATATAGAAAATGGAAAAAGAAATTTTGCATTTACTACATTAATTGATCTTGCTAAAGGTCTGAATGTATCGCCTAAAGATTTATTAGATATTAATTTTGATTAAAAAAGTTGGAAAATAAAGAGAATATCTTAACAACAGCTTTAAATACCGATGTCGCGGATTTGTAATCCGTGATTTTAATTTTATATTCTGAAAGTATAGGTTGCAAATTTTTTGCGAAAGATGTTCTTGGTAGGTAAATGTCACGGATTGCAAATCCGCGCTATCGGGTTCGCGACATCGGTTTTAGCACAAAAGTTCAATAGAAATACTACTGTTGAAGCTTGCAAAAAAATTCAATCGAAGAACTTCAGACCCGCTTTGGGCAAACCAT
>NZ_JAULSJ010000021.1:0-84482 GCF_030518295.1 Chryseobacterium urinae
TTATTTATAATCGCCAGCTTTAAATAAACAATTAGTTCATCTTTTACGACTTTTGCGGTTAAATAAAATGTGTAAACAGATTTCATAACTAAAAATCCTTCGTGAGCTTTGTGTTCAATTAAGCATCAAGGTTAAAACCTGTGAATCAAAAAAGTTAAAACAAAATAATTCATTTAAAATCCTGTTCCGCTAAATTTTTGTTAATTTGGAGAATTATTAAAACTGAAAAATATGCAGATTCCATCCGTTTCCGTTGATGATTATATTTCCCAGATTCCCGAAGAAAGACAGGAAATATTCAGAAAAATGTATCAGACAATTAACGATAATTTACCCGAAGGTTTTACGCAGGGTTCAAGCTACGGAATGATCGGTTGGGCGGTTCCTTTGGAAACGTATCCCGACGGTTATCACTGTACACCCGGATCGCCTTTGCCTTTCATCAGCATTGCTTCCCAGAAAAATTTCGTTGCGTTGTATCACATGGGAATGTATGCGAAACCCGAACTGCTGAACTGGTTTGTAGAAGAATTTCCGAAACATTCCAAAAAAAAGCTGGATATGGGGAAATCCTGCGTCCGCTTCAAAAAAATGGAAGATATTCCGATGGAATTACTGGCAGAAATGAGCAAAAAAATGACTGTTGAAGAATGGATTGATATTTATGAAGCCAATTTTAAAAAGAAATAATTTTTTACTGAAAGTTTTTACGTTTTTTTTCCTTTTTGTCCTGATAATTGGGTGTAAAAACTCACAGATTTCAGGTTTGAAGAACGGAGATTTGCTTTTTGTGACTGCAAAAGAAACGGGACTTTCCGGGGCAATCAATAATGTCACTCAAAAGCAGAAAAATGCTTCTTTCGACCACATCGGTATTGTGGAAAAAAGTAAAGACGGAATTTTCGTGCTTCACGCCGCTCCAAAAGGCGGTTCGCAGAAGCAGGAGATAAAAGATTTCCTGAAAGATCAGTCCAAAGAAGGACAGCGGATTATAGTATACCGTCTGAAATCCGAATACCAGAAATCGATTCCTTCTGCGCTTGAAAAGGCAGAATCGATGGTAGGTAAACCTTACAATTTCAATTATATTCTGGACGAAAATTCCTATTACTGTTCAGATTTTATAGAAAGAGCTTTTCGGGAAGATCATATTTTTAAGCTGGAACCAATGACCTTCATCGATCCGAAAACAGGAAAAACAAATGCTTTTTGGGAAGAATTCTATCAAAAGAAAAATCTGAAAGTTCCCGAAGGTGAATTAGGATGCAATCCGAATGGTCTGGCTGCTTCTCAAAAACTGGAAAGAGTGATGGAACTTAAATAAAACATAAATTATATTAAAGTTGATATAAGGATATAAGAAGCAAAACCTTATATGAAAGCTTTGTGTTAGTTAGACAAGCGAATTAGCATTGTCTGGCTTAATAGTACTTCAAATTACTATTTTCTTTGTTTTCTGCTATAGATCTATTTTGAAAATGAAGCATTTGAATCCATTTAAATCCAAATTTTGTTTAAACTTTTTTATAAATAAAAATATTCTTGTTGGAAAACGCAAAGACGCGAGATTTTTATTAGTCTCAAATCTTTAAGGCGCAGGAAAATCAAAGAATTTCAATAAGGATTCATGCTTAATTTTATCGTAGATAAAATCTTTGCGCCTTAAGACGATGTAGTATTTAATGATATTTTGCGCCTTTGCAATGTTTAAAATTAAAAGAGCTTTAGCCTTTTTTGTTATTGGAAAGATCAAATGGTTTTAACCGAAAAATAAACATCAGAAAAAAATTTGATTAAAATTAAAAAATATTACCCTACTAATTTTGTAGACTAATATTTTTTTATATTTTTGTCAGACAATTAGCACAGAGCAACAGAATATTAAATCTGAAAAAAAAGTTTTCTCTGAAAGTTTAACCCTAAAATGTTGAGTTATGGTAACACCAAATCCGGGACTACAGGTTTTACAAAATCAATTAAACATTCCCAAAAAAGAATGGATACTGGAAATAGAGCTGAATGGTAAAATGAAATTCGAACATTTAATGAATACCATTTATCATCAGTTCGGGATCTGTCATAAAGTGTTATCCGCTAACGTAGAATATGTGGAGGGAAGAAGTTTCGGGACGGTTCAGTTATATATTAATGTAAGCTCAGAAGATTTTAATCAGTTAGAGTTTTATCTGGAAAAAAATAAGCTTTTGAGTACCACGGTAGAATATACGTGCAGAAAATATACTTAAGAAATTCATATAGTTTTAATTACAACAAACGACCGTTACATTTTTTGTGACCGGTCGTTTTTATTTTTTGTTGAAATTAAGAACCTTTTTAAATTTTTATAATTATTTTTTTTGGTGCAGGGTTTAATTCATTTTTTTACATCTTATTTTCAGAAAGCAAAGTCAAATAAAACTTGCTTCATGAAACCTGAAAACGCCGTTTGATCAAATCAACTTTTTGATTACTCTTTGTTTGCTTTATAATTAGTAATGTAAATATAATTTTGGAATGATGATTTTTGAATATTTAATCAAATTTAAACAGTTTCTAAAGCTAAAAAAAGACCACTCAAAAAGTGGTCTCTGTATTTTAAAATAAAAATTAAATTCTCTCAATATCCGCTCCGATTGCTTTCAGTCTTCCGTCGATATTTTCATAACCTCTGTCGATCTGTTCGATATTGTGGATAATAGATTTTCCTTCCGCGGAAAGGGCAGCAATTAAAAGAGCATTTCCTGCTCTGATGTCAGGAGAAACCATCGTCGTTCCTCTCAGCGGAGTTTCCTGATTTAGCCCGATTACCGTTGCTCTGTGCGGGTCGCAAAGAATAATCTGCGCTCCCATATCGATCAGTTTATCTACGAAGAACAATCTGGATTCAAACATTTTCTGGTGAACCAGCAGACTTCCTTTTGCCTGCGTTGCCACCACCAGAATAATCGATAACAAATCCGGAGTAAATCCTGGCCAAGGTGCATCGGAAATCGTTAAAATAGATCCGTCGATAAATTTCTGAATTCTGTAATTTTCCTGCGCCGGAATAAAAATATCGTCATTGCTCTGCTCAAGCTGAATGCCCAGTTTTCTAAATGTATTCGGAATAACACCAAGCTGGTTCCAGTTTACGTTTTTAATGGTGATTTCAGATTTTGTCATAGCAGCAAGACCAATCCATGAACCGATTTCCACCATATCCGGAAGCATGGTATGTTCCGTTCCGTGAAGATGAGAAACCCCTTCGATGGTTAATAAATTGGATCCGATTCCTGAAATATTGGCTCCCATTCTGTTCAGCATTTTGCAAAGCTGCTGAAGATACGGTTCGCAAGCCGCGTTATAAATTCTTGTTTTTCCTTTTGCCAAAGCGGCAGCCATCACGATGTTGGCTGTTCCTGTTACAGAAGCTTCTTCAAGCAGGATAAACTTACCGTTGAGTTCTTTCGCTTTTAATGAATAAAAGAATTCTTCCTCATCGTAATGAAATTCAGCACCCAGTTCTACAAGTCCCTGAAAGTGAGTGTCTAGTCTTCTTCTTCCGATTTTGTCGCCTCCCGGAGTCGGCATATACGCTTCACCGTATCTCGCCAACATTGGTCCCATTAACATGATTGAACCTCTCAGTTTTGCGCCGTCTTTTTTAAATTCGTTTGATTTTATATAATCAAAATTTACTTTATCAGCTTTGAAAGTATAATCGCCGTGTCCGTTTTTGGTAACCTGTACACCAAAGTCGCCCAGAATCTCAATTAATCGATTAACGTCGTGGATATCGGGAATATTTTTAATTCTGACTTCCTCATCTGTCAACAAAACACCACAAAGAATCTGAAGAGCTTCGTTCTTAGCTCCCTGTGGAGTAATTTCACCTTGCAGTCTTTTTCCTCCTCTTATTTGAAATGTTCCACTCATATCTACTTTCTTTTATTATGATTGTTGTTATTATTGTTGTTGTGCCTTCTTTTGTTGTTCTGGTTGTTTCGGTTGTTATTCCTGTTATTATTGTTGCTATTTCGGTTATTATTATTGGTCGTGTAATAGATTTTGCTCTTTTCAAGAGAATCTATTCCGGTAAGATCCAGCCTGTTTTCCGAAAGTTCTTTCAGGTGACGGAAGATTACATCGTCCGTTACGTGTTCTTTATTATAGACATTGTAAGATTTCTTCATATTGTTGGCAATCACCTCGATCAAAGCTTCTTTTTCGTCGCCCTGTTCAAGTTCGATGGCTTTTTCAATTAACTGAAGAATACTTTTCCCGTAAAATTTAAAATCACCCTGAAGTTTTGGATATTCCATTCTCTTCGGTTTTTCTTCAAGTTCTTCTTTCGTAGGAAAAGGGTAGGGAGAATCTACATCCAATTCATGATTGGCTAAAATATAGAGATGATCCCAAAGTTTATGTTTATAATTTTCTTCGTCTCGCAGCTGCGGGTTTCTCTGACCCATAAAATCAATGATCGCCATTGCCATTTCGCTTCTCTCTTCTTTTGTAGGAAGCTCTTTACAACGTTCAACCAACTGTTGTATAATTCTGCCGTATTCCGGCAAATGAAGCTGAGTTTTTTGGGTATTGTATTCCATAGTCTGCAAATATATGGAATAATGGAAAAATTGTACCGAAAATCTTAAAAGTTTATGATTTTTTAATGAATCTTCCGAATAACGATTTGAAGGGATTTGTTGGATAAAATTAAAATTATTTCACTTGGTTTAGAATTTATTTCAATAAAATTGTATTTTAGTTGATACTTTAATAATTTAAAATTTTTAACATGAAAAAAACACACATTTTACTCTCATTGCTGGCTTTAGGCATTCTGAGTTCTTGCCAGAACAATGATGAGATCGTCACTGAAGACTCTAAACAGTTAGAGATTCATGATAAAATTGTGAATGTCACCAATCATGACGGGCGCCCTTTCAGTACAGGAGCGGGAGTTTCTTCCACCTCAAAATTTGTTGCCGGACCGGGTGGAAGTGTCCTTATGCAGGGATTTTACTGGGATGTTCCGGATGGCGGGAACTGGTGGAATACCGTAAAAACCAAAGTAACCGACTGGTCGAATGCAGGAATTGGAGCGATATGGCTTCCTCCGGCTTCAAAAGCCCAGAACGGAGCCTATTCTATGGGTTACGATCCCACGGATTATTACGATTTCGGAAATTTTAACCAGAATGGAAGTGTGGAAACACGTTTCGGATCAAGAGCGGAACTGGAAGCTCTGATTACAAAAGCTCATGACGAAAATATGCAGGTGTACGCCGATATTGTCATCAATCACAACAGTGGTGGTCAGTCGGAAGCGAATCCTTACACAGGAACCAGTACCTGGACAAATTTTTCGGGAGTAGCATCGGGAAAATTTCCAAGAAATTACAACGATTTTTACAAAAATTCTTACGGCAATAATGATGAAGGTGCTTTCGGCGGTTTTCCGGATCTTTGCCATGCCAATCCTTATGTGCAGAGCTGGCTTTGGGAAAGGGATGATTCTGTTGCTAAGTATTACAAAAACGTCATGAAGTTTGACGGATGGAGATTCGATTATGTAAAAGGTTTCGGACCATGGGTGGTTAATAAATGGAATGCAAACGTAGGTGGATTTTCTGTGGGAGAATTATGGGATTCTAATGTAAATACGCTGGAATGGTGGGCAAATAATGCCAACAGTTCGGTTTTTGATTTTGCAGCCTATTATAAGATGGATGAAGCATTTGATAACAATAATTTGAATGCTTTGAATGATGATATGATGTGGAAAAGAAATCCTTTTAAAGCGGTGACTTTTGTTGCCAATCACGATACAGACATCATTTACAATAAAATGTTGGCGTATGCTTATATTTTAACGCACGAAGGATATCCTACGATTTTCTACAGAGATTACGAAGAATGGCTAAACAAAGAGCGATTAAACAACCTGATCTGGATTCACAATAACAAAGCTACCGGAACAACTTCTATTTTATATACGGATAACGACGAATACATTGCAAGAAGAAACGGCTACAACGGAAATCCGGGATTGGTAGTTTACATCAATAACTCTTCAACGTGGCAGGAAAGATGGATTCAGACGAACTGGGCAAGTCAGCAGATTAAAGATTTTACAGGAAGTTCAAGCTGGTATCCTACAACGCAGGGCGACAAATGGGTGAAAATTCAATGCGCTCCGAAATCTTATTCTGTCTGGTCTTTGAACCAGTAGGATTCGACAATTTAAAATGAAAAGACTGCTTTTTTGAAAAGGCAGTCTTTGTTTATTCGTGAGAAACGTAATTTAAATAAAATCAAACCTCTATAAATTTTTTCCTTTCATCCGGAGTCGGCAGATAACATTTCTGATTTGCCAGTTTCATTCTGTTTTTTGAAATCAGATCATAAATTGTATCACTGAAAAATCGGGGAATTATTTTTCCGATGGCTGAAAGCTGATAAATTCCGCCTAAAATATTGGCAATTTGCAGAACCGCGTTGGATTTTTCAAGATAATAATGATTTGGTTTCCACAAATAAAGCGTGTTGAAGACTTCCGTATTTAGTTTTCTTTCGGATAAAAATGTCTGTCCGAAATCCGATTGCAGGGAGGCAAAAAGAAATCTGTTGTTGTGATCTCTTTTAAGAATCCACTGTACCCAGAAATTGCAGACTCCGCAATCGCCGTCAAAAAATACAATATGTTTCCCCATCCATTTTTCCTCCATGATTTTTGGTTTTAAAGAGCCATTTTTCTTTCGGTTTCCGCTTTTTCTTTTTTGAAGTAATCTACTAATATTTTTCTTTGCGCATCGGTAAGTTTCGCATCCTGATGTCCGATATAATACGATTCCAGAGGCATTTCTTTCTTTTCGACCATCTCTATGCATTCATCAAGCTTATGAACCTGCTGTTTGGGAAGATAAGTCGCAAAAGTAGAGAAATTAAGCTCTTTTCTACCTTCATCAATATGGTTTTTCAGAATCCATGAGGCAGGAGCGATATTAGAATACCACGGATATCTGGATTCGTTGGAATGGCAGTCATAGCAGGAATTATTAATCAGTTGTGCCACTTCGGGCTGTGTGTTTTTGATCTTTAAAAAATCCATTCCGGGAGTCGGAGCCGGATTGGTTTTATCAATTGGGAAAAACTGGATGATGATAAAAGCGACAAGAATTACAACCAATATTTTTTTCATTGCTAAAATTTTATGTTTTCTGAATAGATAAAGGTACTTAAATTTCAGATAAATAAAAAGGATAAAATTCAGGAAATCTCATCACTGTCTTGAATTGTTCTAAATATGATTTTTAACTGCTGAAGATTATTTAAATTAAAGTAAAAAATGCTTAACTTAATTGAATGATTAATTTTTTGGAATTGTAAATAGCTGCAAAACAGTATTTTGATTTAAATTATTGTTTTTAACTATCGTAAAAATTTTTTCAATAGATTGTATTTATATAATAACAATGGTAAGTTTGTATTGTTCATTCAGTAAAACGTAAAACAACATAAAAATTTAAACAATATGGAAAATACTTCAGGAGACATCAGCAAATGCCCTTTTCACAACGGAACGATGAAAAAAGAAAATGTTGCAGGAGGCGGTACTAAAAATATAGACTGGTGGCCGGATCAGTTAAGAGTAGATATTCTTCGTCAGCATTCTGATCTGTCTAATCCGATGGAGAAAGATTTCAATTATGCAGAAGCTTTTAAAAGTCTGGATCTGGAAGAAGTAAAAAAAGATCTTCATGCTCTAATGACGGATTCTCAGGATTGGTGGCCTGCAGATTTCGGACATTACGGACCTTTGTTTATCCGTATGGCTTGGCACAGCGCAGGAACGTATCGTGTAGGTGACGGGCGAGGCGGAGCAGGAGCAGGACAGCAGCGTTTTGCCCCTTTGAACAGTTGGCCGGACAACGTAAGTCTGGATAAAGCGAGAAGACTTCTTTGGCCCATTAAACAGAAATACGGGAAGAAAATTTCCTGGGCAGATTTAATGATCCTTACCGGGAATATTGCCTTAGAATCTATGGGATTCAAAACGTTCGGATTTGCGGGAGGTCGTGAAGATGTTTGGGAACCGGATCAGGATGTATATTGGGGAACAGAGAAAACATGGTTGGGCGGAGATCTTCGTTATGCACACGGCTCAGACGGGGTGGTGGAAAACAGAGGAGTTCTTCCTACTGATGATAATGCAGACGGAGATATCCATACAAGAAATTTAGAAAAACCTTTGGCTGCGGTACAGATGGGACTTATTTATGTAAATCCTGAAGGTCCGGACGGAAATCCTGATCCTATTGCAGCAGCAAAAGATATTCGCGATACGTTTGGAAGAATGGCAATGAATGATGAAGAAACTGTTGCTTTAATTGCGGGAGGTCACACATTTGGTAAAACGCACGGAGCAGGACCAGCAGATCATGTAGGAGAAGAGCCGGAAGCAGCAGGAATTGAAGCGCAGGGATTCGGGTGGAACAGTACCTATAAATCCGGAAAAGGACCGGATGCTATTTCCAGCGGACTGGAAGTAACCTGGACGGAAACTCCGACGGAATGGAGCAATTATTTCTTTAAAAATCTTTTCGAAAATGAATGGGAACTTACCAAAAGTCCTGCAGGAGCGCATCAGTGGGTTGCCAAAAATGGTGAAGAAATTATTCCGGATGCTTTTGATCCTGATAAAAAACACAGACCGACAATGCTTACAACGGATCTCTCGTTGAGGTTTGATCCTGTTTATGAGAAAATTTCAAGAAGATTTTATGAAAATCCGGATGCTTTTGCTGACGCATTTGCAAGAGCGTGGTATAAACTGACACACAGAGATATGGGACCAAAAGCTCGTTATTTAGGGCCGGATGTTCCTGCGGAAGAATTAATATGGCAGGATCCTATTCCGGAAGTGGATCACGCGTTAATCAATAATTCAGATGTTGAAGCTTTAAAATCAAAAATTTTAGATTCAGGTTTAAGTGTTTCAGAATTGGTTTCTACAGCCTGGGCATCGGCTTCTACATTCAGAGGAAGTGATAAAAGAGGAGGTGCAAACGGGGCGAGAATTCGTCTGGCTCCACAAAAAGACTGGGAAGTAAATAATCCGGCACAGCTTCAGAAAGTTTTAACTACTCTTGAAAATATTCAGAAAGAATTTAACGAAAATCAGACAGGCGGTAAAAAAGTTTCTTTAGCAGACCTTATTGTTCTTGCAGGAAGTGCTGCTGTTGAAAAAGCGGCAAAAGACGGAGGTTATCCGGTAATCGTTCCTTTTGCGCCCGGAAGAATGGATGCTTCACAGGAACAGACGGATGTAGAATCTATGGGATATCTTGAGCCTGCAGCAGATGGATTCAGAAATTATTTAAAGAAAAAATTCTCGGTTTCCACAGAATCATTACTGATTGATAAAGCGCAATTATTAAATCTTACAGCTCCTGAACTTACCGTACTGATCGGAGGAATGAGATCTCTTAATGCGAATTTCGACGGATCTTCTCACGGTATTTTTACACAGAATCCGGGAGTACTCTCTAATGATTTCTTTGTTAATTTATTGGATATGAGTACCCAGTGGAAATCAGCTTCGGAAGATAATGAACTTTACGAAGGAACAGACCGAAAAACAGGAGATAAAAAATGGACAGCCACGAGAGCGGATCTTGTTTTTGGATCGAATTCTGAATTAAGAGCTATTGCAGAAGTATACGCAAGTTCTGATGCTAAAGAAAAATTTGTGAAAGATTTTGTTTCAGCATGGGTAAAAGTGATGAATCTTGATCGATTTGATTTAAAATAATTTAATTATTTAACATAATATTTGAAAAGGCAGCCGATATGGTTGTCTTTTTTGTGTTCTAAATGTAATTTTATTGATTTAAAATTAGGATTTGTGTAATAAAGATATATTTTTGTTAAAAAAAACAAACTCTAACATGATAAGAAAATTATTTCCTGCCTTACTATTGGTAGGTTCTTTTAGTTACGCTCAAATCGGTATCAACAGTGAAAATCCAAATGCGACATTGGATGTTATTGGCAATCCGGGAGATCCATTCAAATTTGACGGGATAATTGCCCCGAGAATTACAGGAGATCAATTGAGAGCAAAAAATTATACTGCATCACAAAACGGAGCAATTGTTTTCGTTACACAGGAAGATATAGCTCCTGCAGGACAGACCATAGATGTTACGGCTTCCGGATATTACTATTTTGATGGAAGTTTCGGGAAATGGATCAAGCTGATTTCTGCTGTAGCTTCACAAAAAATCAGGACATTATCAACCGGAACTGTTGCAGACGACGATTATACCGTTTTAATATCGGGAGATGTTACTTTACCATCTGCAACTTCGTCGAACAGAGGAAAGGTCTATCAACTCATCAACGATACTGCAGGAAATGTAACGGTAAATGGATTATTCAGGATCAACGGAGGTACTTTTTCTAACTATGGATTAAATAGTCATTCCTTAAAATCGGGATAATATTTTGATTTTCATTATAATGCCTTAAAAATATGGTTAAAAGGATTGTGAAAAATTGCAATAAATCTTATTTTTAGGGTATAGAAAGTGGCAAAATGTTAGGAAAAATAAAACAGGATTTACAGCAAGATTTATTCAAGACCAGACTTACCGAGCTCATTAATATGGAGCATCCGTTGGTAAAATTAGCCCATGAGATTTCTTGGGATAAAATGGAGTCAGAGTTTGAAAATTTATTTTCAGAGGGAGGAAGACCTTCTATTGCGATTCGCAAAATAGCAGGAATGCTTTTGTTGAAGGAGATGTTTAAAGAAAGCGATGAGAGGGTTGTAGAACGATGGATTGAGAATGCTTACTGGCAATATTTCACCGGAGAAACCTTTTTTCAGACCGAACAGCCATTTGACCCCAGCAATTTTGTACATTTTAGAAAGAGAATTGGGGAGAAAGGTTTGGAATTCCTTTTGGGACAAAGTGTTTCCCTTCATCCGAAAGCCAAAAGAGAAGATGAAGTTCAGATAGACACCACCGTTGGGGAAAAGAATATTACTTTTCCTACGGATGCCAAACTGGCAAAAAAGGTGATTGATAATTGCTGTAAAATAGCCCAAGAAGAAGGTGTTGTACAAAGACAAAGCTACAAAAGAGTAAGCAGACAATTGCTTCGGACTGCCTATTTCGGGCACCATCCCAAAAGACAAAAGGATACTGGGATGGCAAGAAAAAAGCTCAGAACGATTGGCAAAAGGGTGCTTCGGGAATTGGAAAGGAAGCTCCCGGTAAGCGTTTTAAAAGACTACGAAGAAGTTTTTAAAATTTACCTCAAAGTACTCACTCAAGAACGCAACACGAAAGATAAAATTTACAGTCTTCACGAACCACAGGTTGCCTGTATTGCGAAAGGAAAATCGGGAAAGAATTACGAGTTTGGGACAAAAGTGGCGGTAGTACGAGGTCGGAAAACAGGCATCATCAGTTCCGTAAAAAGATTTTCCGGCAATCCTCACGACAGCAAAACCTTGGAAGAATCATTGGCACAAAGTGAGCGGGTAAGAAAATCAATTGGAGGAACAAGACCTACGAAAGCAGCCACAGACCGAGGATTTAGGGGAGTAAAAGAAGTAGAAGGAACAGCAATTTTGCTTCCCACAAAAAAAGAGAAAACAAAATATGGGCAACAAGTAGCCAGATTAAGATTCCGGGCAAGAGCAGCAATAGAACCTTGTATCTCACATTTAAAAAGAAACCACTCCTTAGGATTAAACTTCCTTAAAGGAGTGGCTGGAGATATTAATAATGCCTTATTAGCCGGGATTGGATATAATGAAGTCATTTAAACTTTTTTCTTTGGAAAAAAGTTTAAATGACTTCATTATATAAGCTTTAGTGGCTACAACTTAATCTTAAAATATTTACGATACTCTTTTTAGTCTTATCTCCTCTTTTCGTTTTTTGAGAAAATCAGCAGGTCGAATGCCATTTTGTTCATAAAATAAATTTGAAAAACTTTGCCGATTGCTAAAACCACAGGCAAGTGCTATATCTTCTACAGAGTATTTTTGCCAAAGTTTATTATTGTATATTTTTTCTGTTGCGTAATCTATTCTTAATTTATTGATATAAGTATTGAAATTACAGCCCTGATATTCATTCATAAATTGTGAAATATAAGTTGCATTGGTTCCAAACTCTATTGCAAGTTTTCCAGCAGTAATTCCTTTTTCAAGAAAGCCATTATTTTTTTCAAAATCAGAGAATTTACTTTTAAGAAGCTGAATTGTTTTTATTTCTATCTTTGAGTTCTTTTCGGTAAGTTTATTAAGATCTGCATTTTCTTTTATTTTTGTATTCTTTGAACTGATTTTTTCTAACAGCTCCTCATATTTAATCTGAATTTCTTTTTTCTTTCTCAGCCAATATGCTAAAAATAATATAAGAACTAAAATTACGACGAAGCTTAATATGAGTAAAAACTTTCCGAAAGAATTGGTTTTTTCAAGATTTGATTGAGCTTCAAGTAAAGATTTTGTATCGTAGTCTCGGTGTATACGATTGGAAAGATATTTAAAATCAGTGGAGATGATGCTGTCTGCTTTTAGCAGTTGCTTGGTATAATATAATTCTTCTTTTGGTTGGTTTTTATTTCTGTGAAATGTAATAAGTTTTTCGTAGTTGTTTCTTAATTCAGGAAGAATAAATTGGTATTTATTGAAGATAGAATCTACTTTCTTATAATCAGAAAGAGCTTTTTCAGTATTTTTTAGTTCATCATAAGCAGATCCCCGATAGTAGTAAATGACAGATGCAAAGGTGTAATCATTAATTTTTATGAATTCAGGCAATGCATTGTTAAATATTTGAATAGAATTTTGATAAGATTTTTTATTAAATTCTGTAATAGCTTCACTTTTATAGAAATAACTTTTTTCGAGATTGAAAAAAGGATCTTTTGGAAGAGCATCTAATCCTTCTTTTATAAGTTTTTCAGATTCAGTATAATTTCCCAGTTGCTGATAACAGACAATCATTTGGTGTAAGCAATTGAGATAGCCTTTTTGATGATTCTTGATAAGATTAGGGTGTATACTTGTTTTTATTTTTGATTTAAAATATACATTACATGACTTAAATAATTGTAATGCTTCTTCATAATACCCCAGATAGCTTTTTACAACACCAATATGGTATAGATTTTGGTATTTTAGAAATTCATCATCTGTATTTTTTGTATACTCATATGCCTTCAAATATTCATTCAGAGCTGGTTGAAATTTTCTGTAGGTAAAATAATATACCGCTCCTTTACTTATATATGAACTGCCAATAAGATCAGAATTTCCAGATAATTTTGCAGCAGAAATAGCACTGTCTGCATATTCTATTTTTTTGTTTGGTGAATATCTTATAGCATCATCATAAGCCTGAAACAATTCTGCATAATTTTTTTCTTTTTTTGCTCTAGATATATAAATGTTGAGATAATGAAAAGCTTTTTGATCATTCTCTTCATATATCCAATATTTATTTCTTAACGCAGAATAATAATCCTGTGCTGACAGTTGACAGATTGTAAAAAAAACAAAAAAGCTGAAAATAGTTTTATTCATTCCTTTTTTAATTTGTTTTTCATGGAATTCTTTTTTCACTTCAAATGTAATTATTTTAATATAATAAAAGTTTATATGATATAAAAATGTTTTTACTGATGAGAATAAATCACTGATGATTAGAGTAATAAACAGGGGAAATGTAAAAATTATAAAAAATATTACGTAATAATTTTTATAATCTTACCCACAACTGTTTGTGAAACAGGATGTACTCTTTTAATATTGCTAAAAATAATCGATGACTTTTGGTCGGAAATTATCAACCAAAAAAATATTGAAAAAGTATGAAATTCAAAATCACTATAATCTTACTTGGGCTTTTTTGTGTGTTGTTAAATTCTTGCAGGGAAACTGAAGATCTAAATTATCCAAATACTGTTTCAGATAATATTACTCTACAAAAGGATAGTAAAAAAGAAAAAGACTCTAGTGAAAACCAAAAGGATCCTCCAATAAAAGGAACTCACTGGAAAACTCAAAGTGTAGGTTCCGCTGAAAAATAGAATGAAAAAACATACATTACTTTTTTTATTAATATCTGTCTTTTCTTTTGCTCAGGACTCGATCAATAAGATTGTAGAAAAGCAAATAGAGCAAATAGAAATTGTTACAAAGAAAAAATTGATTGAAAGAAAAATCGACAGATTGGTATTTAATGTTGAAAATTCAATTTCTGCAACGGGGGGAGATGCGCTTGATGCCTTAAAAGTAACACCTGGAATACGCGTGCTCAATGACAAAATTTCGATGATAGGTAAAAGCGGAATGATTGTGATGGTGGATGATAAAGTAATAAAACTCTCAGGAGATGATCTTATCGGTTTTTTAAAAACAATACCATCAGACAATATTAAAAGTATTGAAGTAATTACAGTGCCGCCGTCCAAATATGAAGCACAAGGAAATAGCGGGATCATTAATATAAAGCTTAATAAAGTAAAACAAAATAGTTGGAACAGTTCAGTGAGAAGTACTTATACACAAACCACTTATCCTGCGGGAACTATAGGAGGGAGTTTTAATTATAACAAAGATAAAATTTCTATTGAATCTGATTTGGGGTATACAAACGGATCGATTGCTCCCAGCTATAATACAACTTTCTTTTATCCCAATCAGATATGGAGAGAAGTAAATACAAACAGAAACTATTACGATTTGGTTCGTGGAAAATTGGGTGTAAATTACAGATTTTCTGACAAGTTTAATATTGGTGTACAGTATATGTCCAGTAATAACAAGAAAAGAAATTTAGAAAATGATTATTCAACCATAACAGATAATATTAGTAATTCTATTGACTCCTTAATCGTTAATAAAGCTGAAAACAGAATAAGAAATAGATTTAATACTGTAGATTTTTATTCCGTTTATAAATTAGATACGCTGGGTAGAAAAATTTCAGCAAATTTTAACTATTTGAAATTTAAAGATACACAAGACAGGATTTTTAGCTCAAATAATTTGTTGGCAAACAATATGGTAATTCCCAATTCATATTATTCTGCCAATAATATTTCAAAACAGAATATTGAAAATTATTCGGCAAATGTTGATGTGGATTTTCCGACTAAGTTCGCAGATTTTATTTTTGGTGGGAAAGTTTCTTTTACAAAGAATAAAACAGATCTGGCTTTGTACAATCTTAGTTCAGGAAGTTCAATATATGATGCTGCACAGAGTAATCGGTTTGTTTATAAAGAAAATACAGAAGCTCTGTATTTTTATGCCAGCAAAAAATTATCCGAGAAATGGGAAACCCAGCTGGGTCTAAGATTTGAAACTACACAAACTGAGGGGAATTCAATTTCTTTGGATAAAATAAATAAGAATAATTATTCTAAATTATTTCCAACATTTTATCTTACATATACTCCTGATGAAAATAATATTTTCTCATTTAACTATAGCAGAAGATTAGATAGACCCAATTTTGAGGATTTAAATCCATTTAGATTATATAATAACAAATATCAGTATTCTGAAGGTAATCCCTTTCTTCAGCCAAGTTACAGTCATAACATGGAGTTGAGTTATACTCTTAAAAATAATTGGACAAGTAAGCTTTACTACTCTAAAATAATAGATGGTTCAGGCGGTATTATTTTGATAGATCCAGTGAATAATAATTTACAGGCAAATATAATTTTAAATTATTTGAACTCACAAATCATAGGTCTTTCAGAATCGTATACATTAAACTTAAAAAAATGGTTTCAAAGTTATAACAGTTTTGATGTGTATTATTCTAATTCAAAATCAACAGTGCCATATATAAACTCTAATGTGGACGGATTTAATTATAACCTGACTACCAATAATACTTTTAGTCTTAATAAGGAAAAGACCGTTTTATTCGGACTGAATTATTCTTACAATTTTAAGGGAGTTTCGGGAGTAGACAGAATTTCCGCATACAGCCAGCTTGATGTATCATTAAAATTTTTGTTTTTAAATAAAAATCTGAGTCTTGCAATTATTGGAAATGACATTTTAAAAAGCAGTATCATAACCCAGACTTCAATAACCAATAATTATCAGATTATATACAAAAACTATGAGGATATAAGGTTTTTAAGGCTGTCATTAGTTTACAAATTTGGTAATAAAGATATTAAAAGTACTCAGATAGAAGGAAGTAACGAAGAAGAAAAAAACAGACTTAAAAAATAAACGCATAAACAAAGACCAACGAGGGTATAAAACAGAACGTTAAAGTTCTGGTGTCTTTAAAAGTTTGCCGATTGTTTAACCCATTAAAAAATTAATAACATGGAAAAGAAAAAATTCAATGCCAAAGATTTTTTGAATGTTAGCACTTTATCACCGCTTGAATCTGCAGAGATCAAAGGTGGTATGGCTGACACTATTAAAACTGTAAGAACAGTTAAAACTGTTGTAGATGTAGTAACAACAGTAACAAACTAAAAACTAAAGTTTTTACAGCTAAAGGCGGTGGAAAATCCACCGCCTTATAAAATTTAAAAACATATAACTATGAATACAGAGATATTAGCAGAAATAAAACCATTTTCTTCGGAATGGTGGGATTTTTTCCTAAAAGAAAATGGAAACTTTACAGAGACCAAAGTATTTAAAGATGTAATAAATGATGCGGATGTTGTTCTTTTAAATGAAGAAATAGTTAAAATTCTACAAGAATTATATTTATTAAAAACAAATAAGTATGGTTTTAGAATATACTTAGATGGGAAGGAACAGGATAATACTTTTATGACCAATTTATTCGAAAACCACGCGCCTTTTGATAATGAAAATATTACAGAATATTTTAATAGAGTGTTTTCAGATAAGAAATTTGGAATGATCATTAATCATACTGAAAAATTTTCTGAAGAATTAGCTCGTAATGTATTATTAAAAATACAGCCCTTGCTCGATAAAGTAGGTATTCCTCTAACAGGATTAAGTGCTCACATACTAATTGGAAACTACGGATGGACTCCTTTAGGGATTCATCAGGATACCAGAGGCGAAAATGTTATTCATTTTCATCTGGGCCCTGGTCCTAAAATTATGTACAATTGGAACGAGGAAGATTATAAGGAACTGACCGGTAAAAAAGATAATAATAAAGATGTCGAACCACTTTTACCATACGCAGAAAGTTATCCCTTTGAAACAGGAGATCTCTATTATATGCCTTGGAATAAATACCATATAGGCTTCTCTGACCAATTTTCTGTAGGACTTACAATTTGGTTTAACAATCCTACAAAAAGGAATTTTACTACGGCAATTCTAGATGCCTTTCATCTGCAGCATCTTAATGAGGATGACGAAATTTTAAGCCCGAATAAGGACAAAGATATTGATTTAACGTTTGAAAATATTAAATCAGTACTAAATCTCAATGAAAATCTAAGAGGACTGACTTTTATTGATTTATTAAAGTATCTCCACAAAGAGTATAAATTAGCGATTTTAAGCAACGGGGGATGGGCGAGTATTCCTGTGACCTTAACTGATAAAATCAAGTATGAAATTGATAATTATGAAATACTGGATAATAAGAAAATTATCACTCCATATCCCTTTAAAACATTTTATGAAAAAATAGATGATGAATTGGTGATTTTTGCAAGAGGATATAAGGTGAAAATTAGATATCATGATGAGCTAATAAATATAATTGATAAATTAAACCAGAATAAAGAAGAACTGGTAACGGATTTACTCAGTAATTTGATAGTTGATTGGCCTGTAGAAGCTGGTTTATACTTTTTATCGCTCCTTTATGACAAGAGAGCTATTAATATTATTTAAACTAATCAGTTGAAATAAGATGGAACAGGCAATTATCGAAAAAGTAGAATCTTTTTCTGCGGAGTGGTGGGATCATTTTTTAGAAGATAGTGGGAATTTTACTAAAACAAAAGTATACAAAAATGTAATTTCTAATAATGATATTGATATATTAAAGAACGAAGCAGTAAAGATTTTACAGGAGATTTATACTCATAGAACTAATCAGTATGGGTTTAGAGTGTACATAAAAGGTGAAGAACAGGATATAAACTATATATCCAAACTTTTTGATGCTCCACCAACTGAAAAAGAAACTTTGGAAAGTTATGCCGAAAGAGTTTTTGAAAAACAAAAATTCGGAATGATTATTAATAGAACTGAAAAATTTTCAGAGAAAGTTTCACAGAATATTTTATTAAAATTACAGCCTTTACTGGATAAAGTAGGAATACCTTTAACAGGACTGGAAATGACTCTGTTTGTAGGAAATTACGGATGGACACCTTTGGGTATTCATATTGATATTAAGGGCGAGAATATAATGCATTTTCATCTTGGACCTGGTCCAAAAATAATGTATAATTGGGAGGAAGATACATATAAGGAGTTAACTGGCAAAAAAGAAAATAATACAGATATAGAACCACTTCTGCCTTATTCGGATGCATATCCTTTCGAAATGGGAGATTTTTATTTTATGCCATGGAATAAGTATCATATAGGATTTTCTGATGAATTGTCTATCGGATTTATAGTTGGATTTAACAATCCTACAAGAAAAGGTTTTACATCTGCAATTTTAAATTCTATTTCTCAGCAATATTTAAATGATAACAAACAAATATTAAGTCCGGATAAAAATGTAGAAGTTGAAGATTCATTTAATGCCATTGAATCAGTAATTAATTTAGATGAAAATCTTAGACACCTGTCTTTCATGGATTTGATGAAGTACTTACACAAAGAATTCAAATTAGCAATTTTAAGTAATGGCGGATGGGCAAATATCCCAATAACCTTAAATGATAAAATAAAATATGATGTAGATAATTATGAAGTACTAGAGAATAAAAAAATAATTACTCCTTATCCATTTAAAACATGTTATGAAAAAATTGGAGATGAGCTGGTCATGTTTGTGCGAGGTTATAAAGTAAAAATTAAATATCATGATGAATTACCTGGTATCATTGATAAATTAAATAGAAATAAAGAGGAGGAAGTAACGGATTTATTAAGTACTTTAACGCAAGATTGGCCTGTAGAAGCCGGCTTATACTTTTTATCATTACTTTATGATAAAAGAGCAATTAATATCATCGAATAACAAAATAAAAAATGAAAAAAATAATACTTTTAATACTTATGACTGCATTATCAAATTCAGGAACAGCCCAGACAAAAACTACCAGTAGTACAAAGTCTTCCGAAAGCTATAGTTATTCGACTTCTTTTGATGCAAAGCAAAAAGAGTCGATACTGAACTATTTAAAAAAAGAGCTAGGCAAAGAGTATAAAACAACGAACCAGAAGTTAGTATGGTCAAAGATTAGTGATCTTGAAACTAAAAATGACAAAACGTTTGTTAAACTAGAAGGTAATGAAATTGAATTAAATTATCAAAGTAAAAACGATTTATTGAATCCCCTTATATTGAAAAAACTGAAAAAAATATCTGATTTTATTGAATCAACCAACAAATAAATGAAATTTATTCCTCAGTATAATATCATGGACTGTGGTCCGGCTTGTCTGGCTATGATTGCCAATGAGTATGGAAAAAAATATACTCTGAAATATTTAAGAGAAAAATCATTTCTTACAAGAGATGGAGTATCTTTATTAGGAATCAGCGAAGCGGCGCAAAGCATAGGATTTGAAACAGTAACAACAAGAATAAATTTAGACCAGCTTTTAGATTTACCTACACCCTGTATATTACATTGGGATCAAAACCATTTTATAGTTTTAGAAAAAATAAAAGGATCCAAAAAAGGCAATAAGTCTTTTTTTAAAAGAGGCTTATTGTTTAAAATTGTTGATCCTTCCTATGGCATATTATACCTCAAGGAAACTGAATTTTTAAAGCATTGGATTAGCAGTGACAACAAAGGTGTTGCACTATTTCTCAATCCTACAGATGCTTTCTATGAATATTCTCCACCTGCGGAAAATAAAATAAATATCAAATATTTAGCAGGAATTTTATTTCAGCATAAAAAACAGTTTTTGTGGATGTTATTATCTTTGCTTTTAGGCAATTTAGTAAACATCGCTTTCCCGTTTTTAACGCAAAATCTTATAGACAAAGGGATTACGGACAAAAATCTGTCAATTGTTCAATTGATACTTTTTGCGCAGATCAGCTTGTTTCTGGGAGCTATGACTGTTGAAATCATTAGAAACTGGCTGGTTTTAAAAGTAGGAACAAAAATCAGCATAACAATTATTTCAGACTTTCTAAGAAAATTATTACAGTTAAAAATAAAATTCTTTGATACTAAAATGATGGGCGATTTCACTCAAAGAATTCAGGATAATGAAAGAATAGAAAATTTTTTAACTTCACAGAGTTTAATCACTATTTTTTCCATTATTTCATTTTGTGTATTTTTTGTGATTTTGGGATATTACAACTACACAATACTGTTCATTTATTTGCTTCTTACAGTTTTAGCTGTTTGTTGGTCTGCATATTTTCTGAAGAAAAGAAGCATACTCGATTTTTATAAATTTAAATTAAAAAGTGAAAATCAAAATGCCATCTATGAGATTATAAATGGTGTAACAGAGATGAAGCTAAATCAGTTTCAGGATTTTAAGAATAAAGAATGGCAGAAAATTCAGGATAAATTATTACAAATAAATGCAAGAGTTCTGAGGTTAACTCAATTTCAGATCGGCGGTTTTGAAATAATCAACCAGATTAAAAACATTATTGTAACCTATATATCAGCTGTTTGTGTGATAAAAGGAGAAATGTCATTAGGTGAGCTTATGGCAATTTCTTTTATATTGGGACAAATGATCTCTCCTCTTAACAGTATTACAACATTTTTTTATTCTCTACAGGATGCCAAGCTTAGTTTGGAAAGACTCTCCGAAGTTCAGTATCATGAAGATGAAGAAAATGAAAATTTAATCCCTCTTTCAAAAACATCTTTATTAAATAATCAAGGGATCAATATTAATGATGTTTCATTTCAATATGAAGGTCCTAAATCTCCATTTGTTCTTAAAGATATTAGTTTTAAAATTCCGGAAGGAAAAATAACGGCAATTGTCGGCGCAAGCGGTAGTGGAAAAACCACTTTAATGAAACTGCTTCTGAGATTTTACGAACCAACAAGAGGGGAACTTTTCTATAATTCTGAAAATATATCAAAAATTTCCCCAAAAAGTTTACGGGAAAATTGTGGTGTCGTAATGCAGGACGGCTTTATATTTTCAGATACTATTGAAAGAAATATTGCCACTGGTGATGAGGAGGTAAACAGAGAAAAACTTCAAAACGCAGTAAAAATAGCAAATATCGAAGAGTTTATAGAAGAGCTTCCCTTAGGATATAATACCAAAATCGGAGCATCAGGAAATGGTATTTCTGGTGGGCAAAAACAAAGAATACTTATTGCAAGAGCTGTTTATAAAAACCCTCATTACATTTTTTTTGATGAAGCTACTTCTGCACTTGATGCCGAAAATGAAAAAATCATCCATGACAATTTACAACAGTTTTTCAAAGGAAAAACAGTTTTAATCATCGCACACCGTTTAAGTACAGTGAAAAATGCCGATCAGATTATTGTTTTAAAAAATGGAAGAATTGTAGAGCATGGAAATCATCAGACATTGGTTGATAATAAAGCAGATTACTATAATCTGGTAAAAAACCAGCTGGAGTTGGGCAGCTAATTTATATAAATTAAAATTCTTTAAAGATCAATACCTTTTTGATGAAAAGCAGTCATAATTAATATCAATAGCACAAAACATTTTTATATACAAAAAAACCGTTAATTTGATAATTAACGGTTTTTGTAGACCCACAGGATATAACATATTGTATTTGTATGCCGTTTATAAGATTTAACTTTCTATTTAGTATACTGATAAACATCTGATTAAATTTTATTTGATGCAATTAAATTTAAATGCATTTAAAAATTAGGGTGACCAAAATGGTGACCTATTTTCAAATTTTCCGTATATTTGTTATATGAAATTTTTTATTTTATGGCAGTAGCAAAGAAGTACAGTAACGAAACAGGAAGCGTTAATTTTAGATTGAAAGAACCTGCAAAAGAAATTTCCCGAATCATGGGGCGATATTCCTTTAAAGCTTTAAAAGTCGATTTTTCAACAGGTCTGAAAATTGCTCCAAGCAATTGGGATGCCGATTCTAAAACTGCCACATCTGGCGGAGATAAAAGAGAAATCAACCAAAGACTAGATAAATTTAAAACGTCCATTGTAGATGCTCATAAAAGTTTCAATGAGCATTATAACCGTATGCCGACAAAGGAAGAATTAAAAACCATTATTGATAATGCAATGGCAGGTAAGGAACTTACGACTGTGCAGAAAAAGAAAAAATCTTTTGATGATGTATTTCAGGAGTTCATGAAAGTAGCTGAACTTAAAATTATACGTGCTGTTACATCAGGTCAAAAACCCCTGCACAGAAGTTATGTATCATCTTTCAGAGTAATGTATCAGGATTTAAAAGATTTTGCCAATGAAAATAATATCTTTCTTGATATTGATAAATTTGATGAGGTGCAGTGTTTGGAGTTTCAAAATTGGTTACTTGATACGGAAAGAGTAAAATCATTAAATACACTCAAAACCCGAATCAAAAGATTGTCTGCTATACAAAAACGTGCATTTGAAAAAGGTTACACAGATAATAGAAGCTATATGCAGGATGAATACAAGGTTAAAGTACCGCCAACTTTCCACACTGTTTTAACAGAGCCTGAAATCAAAATATTGTATGAATATGATTTTTCTGATACTCCGAGATTAGAGAGAGTTCGGGATTTGTTTGTTCTTGCCTGTCATACCTCGCTCAGATTCGGAGATATTACACGTATTGAGGGCGGACATATTGACCATGGCTGTAAAACAGTCAACATTTTATTGAAAAAAGGTTCAGGAGTAGACAATTATAAAACAGTGAATTTCTCTTTTTTTGGCTATGCAGGTGAAATCCTAAGTAAATATAATGATGATATTAAAAGTATAGCCATATCCAACCAAAACACAAACGAATACCTAAAAGAATTATTTAAGGCTGTACCGTATTTCAAAGAAAAAATAATCACACGTGAACGCCCAACTAATGAGGGAGTAGTGTTTGATAAAATTAATTTTGCGGATAAAATAGCGTTTCATGATTCTAGGAGAAGTTTTTGTACCAACCGATATATAGAGGGTTGGGATTTATTAGAAATATGGCAATATACGGGTCACACAGATGAATCCGTTTTCAAAACGTATTTCAAACCGACCTTCGAACATGAGCAGATTAGAAAGGAAAGTATCAAAGCCAGAAATGAAAAATTACAAAAGGCAGATTTACAGACTAAAGAGATTGAAGTACTGAAAGCCCAAATGCAAAAAATGCAAGAACTTATTGAAAGTGGAAACATGGAGCAGTTAGCCGAAATCATTAACATTAACAAAAATATTTCTTAAATACTCCAAAGAAATTAGTAATTGTAAAAATACCATTTTAGACATATAGAATATATAAGGAGCTGGGATTTTCAATATTAGATTTTAGCTCTTTTTTTGTGCCTTTATTTATTGTAATAATAAACAATTCAATTTTCAGGAGTGGATCACGCTTTAGTTTTGATACATCTATCCTTTGATTGCTTTTTCAATACATACATCATTGAATAATCAATCATACATACAAAAACACTTATACATACTTCAAGAGCCTGAGATCTATTACACTTGCATAAATCAGACTCTTTTTATGAGCATTCAAAACTTTAAAAATTGCGAGATATTATTATTTTGAAAGAGCAACAAGCCACTAAATAAAGTACAAATAGCTCCTTTTGCACTACTTTTAGATGTATTGATAGTGATAATTATATTTCTTTGAGTACATCCCATAATCTATTGATAAAAATTATATATTTGAATTATTATAAAACAAAATTATGTCACAATTATTACTCGAAGTAGTTCAAACCTCAATTACATTTCTTGAAAAATCACGCGCAACTCCAGATGACAATATTTTAGTATCGGGAATCCTAAATGTTACTAAAAATCCTGTATTACTAAGAGATACCGAAAATGGTTATCGTATTGGACAAATGAAATTACTTCTTGAAACTTATAACGAGGAACTATTAAATGGTAGCATCCTTGATGCTAAATCAAAATCAATCGTAAATAATCTCTATGAAGAGTTAATTGGAATTCTAAAGTCTTACATACCTGTTGAGGATTAATTAATTTAATTGGGAGCAGTACAAAAGTAACTCAAATATTATTTTTAACCTTTTGTACTGTTCCTATACTTACGTTGCAAATTTTTGCTGTATCTCTGATAGAATTTCCTTTCTTTAGGCTCTTTATAACTTCTTTATACTTGGATAAAAAGTCTTCTATACTTTCCGTAGAACCTTTCTCACGTCCTTTGTAAATCCCTTTAGCTTTTGCAAGTGCAATGCCCTCTCGTTGACGCTCTAAAATGGTTTCTCGTTCCATTTCGGCTATGTTTGCCATAACGGAAATAATAAGTTTGAAGGCTTGATTTTCCTTCCCTTTTATAAGGCTTTCTAATCCGAGATTATCCACTTTGAGAATAACGCCTTTTTCTTTGAAAAATTCCAAAGTCGTAAGAATGTCATACAGGTTTCTTCCGAGCCTGTCAATTGAACTTACCGAAACGTAATTAATCTCATTATTTTCAATTGCTTTTATAAGTTCCTTTCCCTGCTCTCTATCCTTAAAGGGAGTAGAACCGCTAACAATATCAATAAAAATCTTTTCGCCCTTAGCTTGTTTTTCTTCCTGTCTTGCGGTGTTCTGCGCTCCTGTTGAAACTCTTATATATCTTGCTTTCATAATTGTAAATTGTTATAAAGCACCCTGCAATTAAGCAAGGTGCAAAGATTGTTATTTTAATTAGTTCTTGAAATAGTAGCCGTTAGAACTCATATAATCGTACATCAAATGCCTGGCGGTTGCTTCCCAATCAATATAAATGTAAGAAGGCAAATTTTCAGGAATTGAGCCGTCCTGCTCTAAAATATCCTGCGCAAAGTCTTCATCTGAATTATACTGCCCGAAATAAGAATCTGAAAGATTATATAAAAGGTCTTCTACGTCATTATGATAATAACTCATGCACTCCGCATAGGCTTCTATAACCTCGAAATCATAATCTGAATTATTGATTTGTTCGGCTATTTCGTAAATATCTGCTGAAAGATGGTATTCACTGATTAGCTTTTGTTTGATAAAGAACTCTGAGCATTCATAATCTTGTAACATGAACTCTGGTTCGTCTTCATCTTGGTGTAGTTCCTGCATAGCCTGTAAAAGCTCGTCATAACTTGAATAATTTGAAAGGTTTAACCATTCACCATAGATTGAACCTTCATTGTACTTTTTGTACGTTCCGACATAGATTTGGAAATCTTCCAAACAATTTTGTAACTTTGTCATTGTAGATAAGTTTTAATTACGCGTTAAAATTTTACACTTCCCCGTTCAATATTGGTAGTATTGACGGGGTTTTTTATTGCTTTTCAGTAGTCGAAAACCGTGCCAAACGTTCTAAAATTAGCATACTTTTAAATAAAACAGCAATAATATTTTGAATCCGTAGAAAATCTTTTCAAATCTGTTCTAACTTTGGATTGTAGTCTAAAAATATTCAAAAAAAATGTTGAGGTTTTTACACCGCCTGAAAACTTTTGACCAACTTTCAACAGGTGGGGGTATTGCAAAAACTCGTCTTACACCCTCCCCCTAAGACTAATATGGGTACTTTTTCCAGACATATAATAAAGATTTCTAAATAGGAAGATTTTAATCTATGTTGAATTTTATAGTTATATTACTAAATTTGCAAAAATAAAATTAAAAGAAGATGAGCAAATATGGCTTAGGTTTTATTTCCGATAATAATTTATTTGAACACGTTCAAAAAACTGTTAATGCCTACAGTTTTGCAATTGACTTAGCAAAGTTTAATAAAAATTTAATTGATCCAATAAAATTAACATTCGACTCTGTAGTTTATGATCAAAGTATTCAAGATACTATTGAAAATGAAGTCATTAGACAACTTGACAAAACAAATTCTAATTTGATAGGTTATTTCCATCAGGATATTTTTAAGTATATTTCAAAAGATTGGACTGTTCCGCCTAGTGGGTTTGATATTGTAAATCAAAAGGAGAAAATTTTTGTAGAAATGAAGAATAAACATAATACTATGAACTCTTCTTCAGGTGCAAAAACCTTTATGAAATTCCAAAGTACATTATTAAAAGACAATGATGCAAGCTGTTATCTAGTGGAAATTATAGCAAAAAAGAGCCAAAATATAACCTGGGTTATTACTTTAGACGGAGAGCGACAAGCTTCTAATGTTAAAATCAGAAGAGTTTCAATTGATAAATTTTATGAAATTGTAACAGGAGATAAGAATGCATTTCGCGATTTATGCTCGGCACTTCCCAAAGTTATCCGCGATGTTGTAAAAAGTGGAGAAATCCGTGATAGAAAAAATACAGTTTTCGAAGAACTTAATAAAATCTCTACTGATTTACTAACAAGTATATATTTGTTATCTTTTAGCAGTTACGAAGGTTTTAAGGATTTGAAGTTTAAATAATGGAAGTATTGAATGAATTTGAAGTTAGTAATCTATTAGACGTTTCTCTAGAGCGTCTAAATACTTGGGCTAAAAATAAAAAGCTTGTTCCAATAAGTATTAATGGAGTCAAGAAATATAGCAAAGAAAGTTTACTACAATATGATGTCGCATCTGAAGTTTTTAACACTAAATGGGAAAATTTCATTAAGATAAAGCCTAATAGAAAGTACACGTCAATCGAACTATTTGCAGGAGCAGGTGGTATGGCTTTAGGAATGGAAAAAGCAGGAATTGAGCATGTCTTATTAAATGAGTTTGAAAAAAATGCATGTAAAACTTTACGATATAATCGCCCAAAATGGAATGTTATAGAAGATGACATTCGAAATCTAGATTTTACAGAATATAGAGATAAAGTAGATATTATAACAGGAGGCTTTCCTTGTCAAGCCTTTTCACATGCAGGTAAAAAATTAGGATTTGAGGACACTAGAGGAACACTATTTTTCGATTTTGCCAGATGTATTACGGAAGTTAAACCAAAAGTATTTATTGGAGAAAATGTAAAAGGTTTATTCACACATGATAATGGGAAAACATTAGAGGTTATTAAACAAGCTATTAAAGATATTGGTTATACTCTAATTGAACCTAGAGTTCTGAAATCAATGTATTATAAAGTACCTCAAAAGAGGGAAAGACTAATTCTTGTTGGTGTAAGGAATGACTTGGCAGAGCATATCGAAAAATTTAAGTTTCCTGAGAAATTCCATAGAGTTTTGACTGTTTCCGATGCTTTTAAGAAAGGCGTATTATTTGACAAAGATGTGCCAGAAGAAAGCGGCGTTAAATATCCAAAGAGGAAAAAAGAGATAATGGAACAAGTACCAGAAGGTGGATATTGGCGAGATTTACCAGATGAGCTCCAACGAGAATATATGGGAGGAAGTTATTTTTTAGGAGGTGGTAAAACTGGATTAGCAAGGAGACTTGCTATGAATGCACCATCATTAACAATTGTTTGTTCACCAGCTATGAAGCAGACTGAAAGATGTCATCCTACGGAATCTAGACCATTAACAGTGAGAGAAAGTGCAAGAATTCAGACATTCCCCGACGATTGGAAATTTCAGGGAGCAATAGGTCAACAATACAAGCAAATTGGTAATGCTGTGCCTGTAAATTTAGGATATGTTCTGGGACTAAGTGTTGTTGATTTCTTAAATAAAATAGAATAAGAAATACTCATAGTCTAAAATATTCAAAAAAAGTGCTGAGGTTTTTGACACCTCCCAAAAATCTTTGTCCGACTTTCCAAAGGTGGGGGTACGGCAAAACCTCGCCTTACACCCTCCCCCTAAGACTAATATGGCTACTCTTCCGATACATATAAAAGAAAATTTCAAAATCCGTAAGGAGGTATCAGAATTTTTTATCATTTTTGCAATTCGTGAAATTAAAACGGTTTAATTATTGATATAGAAAAATTTATCTAAAAGGCGAACAGCTATTTTAGAAGACATCAACGAATATAAGCGTAAAGCTATCGCATTGGTTACTGAAAACTAGGAATCTTCAAAGACAACCAAATCCGATTGATTTACGCTCATGCTCCATACGGGCGTGGGCGGAGTCTTTCTGGTTGTCGGGTATCCTAGTACCTCAGTAACAGATTGGCTTTAGTTCCACGCTTTTGTCATTTATAATACATTATAAAATGGGGTATCTACACAAAATCATTGAATTAGAAAAACAAAAGAACTTTCAAGAGATTGCTACAACTCTTTTCATGGAAGCCGAAATCAGCTACAACCAGACTGAATGGAGCGAGAAAAAACAAAACATGAAATATTGGGAGTTTGTAAGCAAAACAAAACACCTTCTTAACAAGGACTTCCATAAAAACATTGTGTTTGGCGACTTACAGCCTAACCCATATCTTATAAATGCTTATAAAATCATTGGCGGAAAAGGAGAAATTGCATTTTGGAGAGAAGACAAATACCCCCTTGACGGAGCAATAGCACGTCTAATGTTTACCCCGACAATTTACATTTACGCAAAAGAATGTTGCGAAGTATTTGAAGAAAAGATAGGCAATAAGCCATTATTTATGAGTGGCTTAACCCCACAGGGAGTTGTTAACAAATACAATTCTGAAAAAAATACAATCAAGTCCCATACAACAACCTACACAAACAATAGCTCACAAAGTGGATGTGTGGGAGTTCTATTGTTAATAATGGGAATCATAAGCTTACTAATATTACAAATTAACTTTTAAAACAATAATACATTATGAAAAAAATGATTTTTACTTTAATGTTCGCATTACCAATGTTTTATTTCGCACAGGACACACAGAAAGTTAAAAAGTGTGATTTGCCAACAAACTATCAAGAACCAGCACCCGATAAGAAAATCCAATCTTTTTTGAAAAAAGTAGATGCAACAATTGAAGACCTTAGAAAACACGTTGCAATAGACAATGATTGCGAGGAAAAAGATGTTGTTTTCTTACGTATTTCAGAACAAAAAGGAAACGGACTTTATGATTTGTGCATAAAAGGTAAAAATCTTAAATATAAAAGGATGGGAAGCGTGTTTATGAAGGCAAATGAAAACCCTTTTGATGTAGCAAAATGATGTTGCAGTTTCAAAGAGGTTGTATTCCACCATTTGAAATTAAGCCGTACAGCATTTGGGATGATGTATCGCTTATTTTGATGATGGTTTCACTCCTTGCATTATATACAGCGTGTGCTTATTATTTACTACAAGGTTTAAAACTCTTTATAAATGCTCTAAAGGATCGTTTCTAATAAATCTTTCAAAAACCTCTTAAAAAAACGACAGGTTTTGACGTTTTGCAGATCTACATTTACGGACAGAAATAAATTACTGAATGAAAAATATGGGGAAAATACCTATGTTGTACACCAATGATTATTTCTAAATTGTCGACCAAATAAAAATTAACTATGTAAAAAATTCACAAGTATCATGAGAAAAAATTTATCGAAATTCCTTCTCGCATTCACAGGAATGCTTATAAGTGCGTGTACCTATGCACAAACCACCCCAAGCAATACAGAAAACTACATTGAAAGTACCCGATGTCTGGATGCTGACTGCGTAAAGAAGTCTGTAACCGTAGAATATCTGGACGGACTAGGAAGAACCAAACAGATCGTTCAGGTTAAAGCTTCCCCCACAGGAAAAGATGTTGTTACCCACGTAGAATATGACGGATTCGGAAGACAGGTAAAAGAGTACCTGCCTGTACCGCAAAACGGAACATTAAACGGAGCTATCGTTCCCAACCCTTTAGCCAATGCCGTGAATCCGAATCTGTACGGAAATGAAAGGATATTTTCTGAAAAAAAACTGGAAAACTCTCCTTTAGACAGATTACAACAGCAGACCAAAGCAGGAACAGCATGGGCAGATAAACCCATTACATACGAGTATCTAGCCAACTCAGCTAATGAGATACGAAGGTATGTTACCACTACTTCAGCAGTAGACGGAATCATGAACTCAACCCTTAAAGTAGCGGATAATACTTTGGCGGTGAATGGTTTTTATAAAGAAACTACAATCCGTAAAAGAAAGATTACCGATGAAGACGGAAACACGACCTACGAGTACACCAACGGACAGGATGAACTGATCCTGAGCAGAAAGGTACTGAGTGCTACTGAAAATGCAGATACCTACTACATTTACAATGAGTATGCCCAACTGGCTTTTATTATTCCTCCACTGGCTTCGGAAGCCATTAAAAACCTTCCCGCAGGAACACAGATTCCCGATGAGATACTCAATAACCTTTGTTACCAGTACCGACTTGACGGATTAGACCGTGTAGCAGAAAAGAAACTGCCTAATAAGGGATGGGAGTATTTTGTGTATGACAAACAGGACAGACTGGTTTTAGCGCAGGATGCCTTACTGAAAACAGCTTTTAACAACTTCCAGGCAAGGGGATGGATATTTACAAAATATGATGAGTTCAGCAGGGTTGCTTACACAGGATTTTTTAGCAATTCCCAGTCAAGGGCAGAAATACAGGCGTATCTTAATACTCTTACCGCTAATGGCGGGAATTATGAAATTCGGGTGAATGATCCCAGTTTAATAAGCGGACTGAACCTGTATTACAGGAATCTTGCTTATCCTTCTTCCAATATTACGCTTTTAAGCGTTAATTATTATGACACTTACCCTCCTGATTCCCCACCTTTTCCGCCAACGGTTTTAGGACAGTACACATTAAGGGATCATCCTGGAGTAAATGACGATGCTTCAACCAATAATTTAAAAACAGCGCAGTATCTAAAGAATATCGAAGATAACCGCTGGACGAAAAACTATGATTATTACGATACTTTTGGAAAGGTTATTGCCACAAGGTCGTACAATCATTTAGGCGGTTACACCCATAAGGATTTACTGCTTGACTTTACAGGGCAGACTGAAAAAAGCATCACCTATCACAAAAGATTAAGCACTGATACTGAAAAAGTTGTTACCGAGACATTTGAGTATGATGCCCAAAACAGGCTTTTGGTACAGAAACATCAGGTAGACAATAAGCCAGTAGAAATTATTGCGCAAAATGAATACAACGAACTTTCCCAACTGAAAAACAAAAAGGTAGGCGGAACAAACCCTGCACAGCCTTTGCAAAGCATAGATTATACCTACAATATACAGGGATGGCTTACAAAGGTGAACAATCCGCAAAATCTCGGGAACAAGCTTTTTGCCTACGAACTGAAATTCAACAATCCTGTCAATACGAATCTTTCTTCTCCCTACTTTAATGGAAGCATTGCGGAGTCTGACTGGATTTCTTCTTCGGGGGAAGGACTGAAAAGATATTCCTACAAATATGATCCTTTGGGAAGGCTGAAAAGCGGAATCTATTCTGAGCCGAATGCTTCTGTTCCCGAGAATAACTATTACAATGAGATTCTTACCTATGACCTTAACGGCAACGTAAAAACGCTGAAAAGAAACAGGTATCTTATCGGGGTTGGCGCACAGGTTATTGATGATCTTGCATTTTCCTATACAGGAAACAGACTAGATACTGTTACGGAAAGTTCAGGCAATTATTTTGGTTATCCCGATACTTCGGGAACTGCCATTACGTATGACGGCAACGGAAATATGCAGAGCCAGATTGATAAAAATATTTTACAGATCGACTATAATTTCCTGAATCTTCCGAGCTATATTAAATTTAACAAATCGGTTTCAAGGAAAGGGGCGATTTACTACGTTAATACAGGTTATTTGTACCGAGCGGATGGCGTGAAGCTTCGTAAAAGCTACAATTATTTTACAGGGCGTACCAATGTCGGGACTTCATCGGTAAACGAGTATTTCGATGGTTTCCAGTATAAGAATTCAGATTCTTCTGTACAGCCTGACGGAAGCTATACTATGGCATTGCAGTTTGTGCCGACCGAAGAAGGTTATTACGATTTCATTCAAAATAAGTACTTTTACCAGTATAAAGATCAGGTCGGAAATATCAAGCTGTCGTTTTATAAAGATGCTTCGGGAAATGCAGTAGCAGACAGAATTTCGGATTTCTACCCTTTCGGGATGGATTTTGGCGGTGACGGAATGAATATTTCAGGATCTTTATCTCCCAACTACCTGTATTCTTTTCAGGAACAGGAAAGACAGGAAGAAACAGGATGGAGTTCTTTTAAATGGCGAAACTATGATCCTTCGTTTGTAAGGTTCTTTAATATTGATCCGTTGGCGGAAAAGTACGCTTATCAGTCCCCTTTCAATTTCTCGGAAAATGCCGTAGTGGCACACAGGGAACTAGAAGGACTGGAAAGTATAGGCGTTTTGGGCGGAGGATTGGCAGCTCCTGTTCTCACTCCTTCACCTACCTACAATAATAATTCTGTTGGCAGAATGACTCCCCAGTGGATGCAGAACATGAACAACAGGATTTCAATGAATACTATTATTGCAAGCAGTGCTGTAATCTATGGTGGGAAAAAGTTTAAAGAAGTTGCCAACCGTGTGCTGAATAGTGAGGGGGACAGCAAAGAAAATGCTAGTAAGACAGAGAGTGGTAAAAATAAATCTGGTAAAGCTAAAGATTCCAAATCCGAAGAAAAAGGAGTTATTTATGAAGTCCCTGAGGATGGAACTGAATCAGGGGAATTATATGTAGGCAGAACTAAGAAAGGTGATCCTACTAAAAGAGGGGGTAAAGATGATGGTAGAGATAGAAAAAAGGCAAAGGTTATAGATGAATACGACCCAAAAAATCCTGAAGAAGGTGCTTATAAGGAGCAAAAAGCAATAAATGAAAGAGGAGGTGTCAATAAATTAGATAACAAAAGAAATGAGATGAACCCTGAACGCTATAACAAAGCAAAACAAAAATATGAAAACTAAAGAAATAGATAATTTTTGGAATTGGATTAAAGATAATATTGAATACTTATCTCCAAAAAAAATTACAGAAGAATATATTGATCTTTTAGATAAAGAAATTGAAAAGCTTGGTGATTTTTCTTGGGAAATAGGTTTTGATAACAGAATAGATAAGAAATTTTTAACAATTTCTCCTGAAGGCGATGTTGAATTGCTTGAACTTTCAAAAACTATAATCAGTAAGGCTCCAAATATTGAAGATTGGGTTTTTTATTCTTCTAAGCCTCCTAAACAGTGGAAATTAGTATTTAACCTACTAATTAACGGAGAAAAAGTTCAATTTAATGCTACAGAATGGAAGTACGTTCTTTATAAATATCCTGATAATGTTTATGATGTAGTCATAAAAGTACCGATTTCGTACAAGCCTTACGAAGATTATTTTTACCAAATAGGAGATATTGCTGTGACAGGAGAATTAGGAGAAGCTTTTGTTCTTGAATATATAAACGATATTGACCTTGTATTTGAGTTCAATGAAGAAGAAACAGGTAAAGAGAAAAGTTTTTCTTATCTAAAATCGGAGATACTCATGTAGTTTATTGAAGTATTGAAGTAAAAACTATTACAATTAACTAAAAAAATATTATGTCATACGATAAAATACAATGGCATTCAGAAGGAGAAAATTTTCCTAAAGAAGCAAATCCTGAAAATGGCGGAACGCACATAGGGATTTTTCTAGCTTGGATTATCCAAAATAATTTAGTTGGAGAACTTTATATTGAATTAGCACAGGAATCAATTGATAAGGTTAAAAGACGAGAAATAACTGGTAGAGATTTTTTAATTATGGAATGTGACAGCAAATTCTTTAATGAAGTTTTAAACGATGAAGGAAATAAATTTGTAAAGAATTATTACGAGAGTACTGGTGATGATAATTATTTTAGTGATTATGCAACAGTCTTTGATGAATATAATAATATATATGAAATAGACAATTCGTGGCAAAATTACGATAAGATAAAACCAACCATAGATATGCGCTATCAAGAGTGGAAAAGCAAAAGCTTAACATGATTTTACAGAACAAATATTTAGTTAAAACGCACCTTACTAAACTATAATTTTGACAAAAATGGAAAACACCTATATAACTTGGGAGAGCTTCACAAAAGGCTTTGGAAAAGAAATGGTTATAGCTGAAGATGTTTATAACAATATGGTAGAAAGAAGTGGTCTTAAAGATCATTGTCTTTCTAAATTTGATTTTACTTTCGTCTCAGATAAAAGAGAAAATTTAATTAAACTGTCTAACTTCCTGAATGAACATTATCCCTATTCTGTTGATGAAGTAACGGAATATGAGGACGTTTGGGAGATTAACGGAAAAACTAATGAAATTGCTGTAACAAAGGACAATTTAACATATTGGGCATTAGATATGTATAAAAGAGGTTATGAGTTTGATGCCGTCTTAGATGCTTATGGAAGTTTCTTTGATCCTAAAGAACAAATCTTTCCTGAATTAGAGGATGCTGATTATTATTTCGATTTAGGTATTGAATGTTATTACAAAGGAGATTTAAGCGGTGCTATTACTAACTTTTCTCTGGCAATTTCTATCAATCCGAATGAACCTGACGCATATTATTCCAGAGCAATCGTAAAAAACGAGCTTTATACATGGAAATCTGCTTTGAATGATTACGACAAGGCATTAGAAATTGCCCCTGATTTTTCCAGTGCTTTAATAAACAGAGGAGGACTTAAAGATGAAAATGGAGATTATCAAGGTGCAATTATTGACTATCAAAAAGTTATTCAGCTTGAAAATCCCGAAAAAGAGGATTTACAACAAGCCTATTTTAACTTAGGCAATACCAAATTGAATCTTAAAGACCTGAAAGGTGCTTGTGAAAGTTGGAAAAAAGCATTAGATCTTGGTGCGGAGTATGCAAAAGATAGAATAAATGAATACTGCCAAAACGTATAGGAAATATAAAACAATGAACTATAAACAATTTACATCTAATCAAGAATGGGTAAACTTTCCTTATCCGTCTAATATGATAAGTGAAGAGGAAGAAGAAGGAACATATTTATTCTATACCGAACACACTGGTAGTTTCAGAGTTACCCCTTTAAAATTAGAAGGCAATGGTAATTTTGACGCAGATAAATATCTGGAAAATTTATCAAATGATTACAATGGTGAAATTCTAAAAAATCCTTCAAGTAAATATGTATACTACATATCATATTCTATGGAAGAGGATGAAAAATTAATGATTTTTAATTGGATTTTTGCGGTTAATAAGAAAATAGTATACTGTAGCTACACTATTGACGATAGCGATAAGGATAATCCTGAAATTTTAAAAGAAAAGAATGAAATTCTAAAAATTATAAATAACCTAAAGATAGAGTAGAAAACGAAATGGCAGATTATGAGAAATTTAGTAAACAAAAACTTGATGAATTAATTAAAATTCAGGATAGATTTAAAGACAGTTTTAAGATTAATTCATATGCAAATTGGTTCTATGACAGCGAAACTGAAGTTTTGCGGTTATACAATAATAATGAAGATGAAATATTTTTCAAATACATTTCAGTAGGTACATTTTCTTTAAAATCTAAAACTTGGATGTGGAATTGGTTTAACAATTCTTCTATCGAAAAGAGCAAAAGTCAACTTTTAGCAATAAAAGAAATAGGTATTGAGAATAGATTTACAAAACTTATGGAGGGAACTTTCCCAAGTGATGAGTTTGATGGCTGGGAGCTAACAGCAATTTGTTTAGATTTTTTTCATGGAATCGGAGCATACAAGGTGGAAATAAATGGTTTAGAACAATATTTGTTAATAATTGATACAGCAGATAAAGAATCTGTTGAGGTTAAAAAATTAAAACAAAAAACAGTTAATTGTGCCAATCACGGTTATTCCAGACCCGCATTTGTTTGCCAACATTTAAACCTTGAAACACCAAAAGGTTTTGAAGAAGCATTTGAAACATACAAAGGCATGGAACTGGATGATGAAGACGATTTTCAGGCATGGTGTAGCGAATGCGAAAAAGTGAGAATTGAACATGATGGTTGGAACGAAGAATCTGAGAGTTTTGCTAAAATAAAACTGATTTGTGAAAACTGTTACTTTGAATTAAAAGAATTTAACAGTTGAATTCTATCATGGGGAAAGCTATATTTTTATTATCACTAAAAATTAAAACGAATAGTCATATAGTTTCTGAAAAATATAAAACAGAATAATATAAATACTTTAGCATGATATTAAATCCTGATCCAAGCAAAAATTCAAAAAATACAAATGATTGGTTCTACCATAGACAGGTAAAGCCAATCATTTAAAATAAGCTTTGTTGATCTTTTATCAAATTGAATCTAACGATATTTTATAAGTGAGAAGTCAAAATAAATAGAAACAGGCTAATTTTAAACTTGCTTTCTATTCTCAAACCTGTTCCGAACTTCTCTGTAATGAGTCTCAATAGTTTTTTTATCTTTACCAGATACCAGCCTTAAATTAGCCTGAGTAATTTTAGGATACTTTTCATAGTTCCAATTTTCAAGAAACTCTAAAAGCTCCTGACGTGTTTTTTCAACCCTGTCGTTTGCTAAAACCTTATTAGCCAGTCTTTTCTTTTCTGAAGCTGACATCTTTGGATCTTCAAAATAAAATCTTCTCGATTTGTTTTCCAACGGCTCAAGTGTTCCTCTTAGCTTATAATTTTTCATAGCTATTTCTTCTACTGTTCCATCTCCTAAAGGTGTAACAAAATACTGGCTGTTATAGCTTTGTAAATAATGATGTAGTAATTCAAAAGCTATATGTGGATTTAATGAGAGAAGACATTTTGCAAACCCATTTAAATACCTATGCCTGTTTCTTGCACCTACAGATTCAAAAGGAACAAAGCATTGGCAGTAGTTGATTTTTTCTTTTCCAAAGTCAAATAACCCGTTTTCATCGAAACGTATCCCATAATTTTCAGCAACTTCCTCGAGGTTACTGAGTCTTATTTTTCCCCCGTTTCGGTAGTATATATTACTATGTCCATCGAATTGGGGGAAAAAATTGGGTTGCAAGTCTATTTTAGCTTCGGGGTCTTTTTTTTCAAAAGATAATGCTGTCGCATCATCATTATAATGCGCCTGCATATCATAACTCACAAGCTCTGCTTCCATCAAAATGGTGTTCAGATAGTCTTTTTCTGCAACTCCTATCTTACTTGCAACCCACTTATATGCATCCTCTAACTTTTCTTCAAATATGTTTTCTACTTCCACCAAAATACAGCATCCTTTTCCATTAACGGTACTCCAAAATGCTTTAACATGGGTAACATCATAGTCAAAATCATTGCTATCTTTTATCTCATAATAAAAGTATCCGCTTAGTAATGTGCCACCCTCATTTTTGTTTGAAACTGGATTCAAGGAATTAAAATTACACACTTCCAATTTATCACGCAACCTATGTAAGACGGCTTCTGAATCACATTTCCTCAATTCTTCAATGAATTTCACATCCCTTCTGTCAGGATTCTGAATATAATCCAGCAATTCCCTTACATTAGAGTACTCTGCTATTACTTTTTTATCAGTTAAATTATTGTAGATTGAAAACATATAATTAATACTTATAGAATTGCAAACTTACTTCTGGAGTAGATTGTACATGGTTTCTACATCACAAGTCATATTATCCCAGTAATTTACATCACCATTATAATAACATTTAATAAATTCAGCTCTATTGAATTTATCCTTATCCCATTTTTTGGCTAACATTTCTGACAATACCTCATTAACCTCTTGAAAATCTGTAGCGAAATACGGACTAATATCAATTTCAACCACCATATCTCCATCAGTTTCTTTTGGGTAAATCCGCACCTCAGACACAAAATTGTCATTCTTAAAAATAAAAATCATCCATGGTGAATTAAAAAAGATCCATTCATCTTTATTAACAGAAACTTCAATAATATCAATATCTAAGTCATTTTTTAAATTATTCATAATTACGTATTTGATTGTTTTTAATGCATTTATATATGTGTAAGCTAGAAGGAAGGGTAGCAATACCCTCCCAATATCTTACCTCGTTTTATTAGTTTACACGAATTAATGATTTTAAAATCTCCGACTTTTTGAAATAAACTTGTGATCCTAACATGTAGGTTTTTACTTCTCCAGATTTTCTTAATCTCCAAAGTGTTATTTTGCTTACTCCTAGATATTCAGTAGCTTCTTTAATTGATAAGAGTTCTTCAGTTTTTCTTTCTTCCATAACATTTATTTTAGCTGTTAAGGCTTCTTCCATTTCATAATGAAGTTGTTCTTTTAATTCCTGCATAACTGCAAGTAATAGCATTTCAATGTGGCTGTTGTTGTTTTTATTCAAATTCATAATGTTTTGATTTTTAATATATTAAATTTTATTTTATTAAAATTTAGACATGACAATCCCTCCCGTAATATTTATTACGGATATGTTTACACGTCGAATTTTGTTATTTTAAATTACACTAAGCTGAAATTTTATAAGTCTTTTTATATTTTATTTATAAATTACCGCTTGATAGATATTTCTTGTTTTTAATTATTCTTATACGCTAAAACTTCTTTTCTATCATAATACACTTTATGCCCGATTTTTCTGGGTATTAAAATCTTTTTCTTATTCCAATTAAAAAGCGTTGAATATGTCACATCCAATAATTCCATCACCTCTTTTCTTGTTAAAAGTTCTTTCTCTTTTTCTGTTTGTTTCCCCATATTAAAGGCTTCTAATACTTTTATAACTACTTTTTCAATTTCAGTAATTAATTCGTCTTTCGGTACTTGTACCAACTGTAATGTGTTCATTTTATATAATTTTTAATAATAATTCTATTTAATACATAGCAAATTTTTGGGTATAAAAAAAAGACCCCCTTATTAAAAAGGTCTTTAATCTATTTTCAATTTATATGTCTGTTATTCTTTTTCTACTATTTTATTTAATTCATTTTTAATTAAAGGACATAATTTTCCTGTTAGGCAATAAAAATTTCACTTACTGCCTTTAAAGCAAAAAACCTATCAATGCTAATGTAACATTCATAGGTTTTTTACAATATTCTGACTTGTTTTTATCAAAATATTCAATGAAAGTCAATTTATTACTACTTTTTTGTAAAAGTATTATTTAACTTTCTAATTAAACTCTTATCAAAAAACGTGCCAAATATTTTATTTTTTAAAAAAATCATTAATATCCTAAATTACTGAAAAATTTAGCGGTGGATAGGTTTTTAATGTTTGTCAAATTGATGCAGGCTAGTATTTGCTACTTAGATGAAATAATAATTGTGTGCAAGAAACATCTATGAAGTGAGGGGGGTATTTCGTTGGTAAAAATACAATTAGGTTCAATTAGATTTAATGAGGTTCACTCCGAGTGTTTTTTATAAAAAGGGTGACTAAAATGGTGACCAAACGTCAAAAAGTGACCAAAAACAAAATGCAACTTGCTGTAATTTAGCTAGTTGCATTTGTTAAATGGTAGACCCACAGGGATTCGAACCCCAGATGACTGAACCAAAATCAGTAGTGTTACCGCTACACCATGGGTCTGTATTTCTATGACGCGAAATTATATAAATTATTTTAAAAATAAAAATGATATTAAAAGAAAAGTGCGTGGCAATCGATTATTAATTGATTTACAAAGATTTATTTTTTTAAATTTTTTATTCGGAATGAAAGTTTCTTTGCATATTAATTATGAGAAAGTATGATTTGAAATCAGAGCTTTTCTGCTACAAATATCAAATTAAATAAAAAGCGTATCTTTGCAAAAAATTGGGCTCCAAAAGTTGGAGAAACCCATTAATAACGTGTCCTGAGCTTTGTCGAAGGATTATTAAACATTTTTTATGTCGAATATTGTCGCAATCGTTGGGCGTCCCAACGTAGGAAAATCAACGCTTTTTAATCGTTTACTGGAAAGAAGAGAGGCTATCGTAGACTCTACCGCCGGTGTTACCAGAGACCGTCATTACGGAAAATCCGACTGGAACGGAGTAGATTTCACGGTAATTGATACTGGTGGTTATGATGTAAACAATGATGATGTTTTCCAGGGAGAAATTTCTAAGCAGGTTCAATTGGCGATTGATGAGGCAACTTCTATCATTTTCATGCTGAATGTAGAAGAAGGTCTTACAGATACGGATTACGAAATCCACGAAATGTTGAGAAGATCCAATAAGCCGGTTTATATCGTAATCAATAAAGTAGATTCTTCCAAAGAAGAACTCGCTGCTACAGAATTTTATCAGTTGGGAATTGAAAAATATTACACTTTGTCTTCCGCAACAGGTTCAGGAACAGGAGATTTACTGGACGATGTGGTAAAAGATTTCCCGACTACCGAATACAAAGATCCTTTCGAAGGATTACCGAAAATTACCATTGCAGGTCGTCCGAACGTAGGAAAATCTACCATGACGAATGCTTTGCTTGATGCCGACAGAAATATCGTAACAGATGTTGCAGGAACTACAAGAGACAGTATCCAGACCCTTTATAACAAATTCGGACACGAATTCGTATTGGTAGATACAGCCGGAATGAGAAGAAAATCCAAAGTAAGCGAAGACTTGGAATTCTATTCCGTAATGCGTTCTATCCGTTCCATCGAATACTCTGATGTTGTGATTATTATGGTGGATGCTACTCAGGGATGGGAATCTCAGGATATGAACATTTTTGGTCTGGCTCAGAAAAACAGAAAAGGAATTGTGATTCTTGTTAATAAATGGGATTTGATTGAAGGTAAGGAGACGAATACCATGCGTGATTTCGAAAAACAGATTAAAGACAAGATCGGGCAGTTTCAGGATATTCCTATTTTATTCGTTTCCGCATTAACGAAGCAGAGAATCCTGAAAGCGGTAGACATGGCAATGCAGGTGTATGAAGACCGTAAGAAAAAGATCAAAACTTCAAAACTTAATGAAGTGATGCTTCCTATTTTTGAACAGACACCGCCTCCTGCAAACAAAGGGAAATACATTAAAATCAAATACTGTGTACAGCTTCCGACGCCGTCACCACAATTTGTATTCTTCTGTAACTTACCGCAATACGTAAAAGAACCATATAAAAGATTTACTGAAAACCAGCTGAGAAAAGAATTCGGGTTTACCGGAGTTCCTATCGAAGTGTATTTCAGACAAAAATAAATTGTAATCCCTTTCAGATTTTTCTGAGAGGGATTTTATTCTTCATTAAATATATATTTTTAGATAAAAGCTTTTCAAAATAATGAACACAATCGTTTTATCAGAACAATTTTCTTTAGTTAATTCATGGATCAATGAGCTTCGAAATGTTGAAATCCAGCACGACCGTATGAGATTCCGCAGAAATATGGAAAGAATCGGCGAAATTGCTGCTTTCGAGATCAGTAAAACACTGGAGCAGAAAGAAATTGAAATTCAGACTCCTCTGGATACGATTAAAGTGAAAGAAATTGCTGTTCAGCCTGTTATTACAACCATTTTGAGAGCCGGAGTTCCTCTGTTTGAAGGAATTTTGAATTATCTTGATAAAGCAGACTGCGGATTTGTTGCCGCTTACAGAAAACACGACGCCAACGATTATTTTTCTATTAAACAGGACTATTTAACGTGTCCCAATATCGAAGACAGACCTTTAATTGTTGCCGATCCGATGTTGGCAACCGGAGCTTCTCTTATCGAAGCCATTAAAGATCTGTTAACCCATGGAAAGCCGACTGAGCTTCACATTGTTGCTGCAATTGCTTCAAGGCAGGGAGTTGAAACCATAGAAAAAGCGTATCCCGATGCCAAAATCTGGGTAGGAGCTATTGATGAAAGTTTAACATCAAAAGGATATATCACTCCCGGATTGGGAGATGCAGGAGATTTAAGCTACGGAGAAAAACTACAGCGATAAAATAATCTGATCAATCTTTCTCAGGATCATTTTTACATCTGAATTTCTTTTATTTTTACGGAAACTGAAAAAGCCGAAGGAAAAAATATTTTTTCTCGTCTAATATAAAAAGTGACCGTAATGAAAACCGGAATATGAATTTCGAGTTTATCTTCCGTCAGCATCAGAAAATGGTGTATAATCTTGCTTTGCAGTATACCCAGAATACCGAAGATGCGGAAGAAATAACTCAGGATGTTTTTGTAAAAATATCACAAAAAATAGATGGCTTTAAAAACGAGTCATCCTTAAAAACATGGATTTACCGCATCGCAATCAATACATCCTTAGATTTTCTTAAACATAAAAATTCCAGGAAAAGATTCCTTTTCGGTCTCTTCAGAGATTCGGATGCCGAAAACAGACAGAATGAACCGGTAGATTTCAATCATCCCGGTGTAGTTCTTGAGCAGAAAGAAGAAGTGATGAAAATTTTCAGCTTTATCAATATGCTTCCGAATGATCAGAAAACAGTGGTTATCCTAATGAAAATTGAAGGCAATTCTCAACAGGAAACCGCTGAGATCATGAATATCAGTCAGAAAGCGGTGGAATCACTTTTTCAACGTGCCAAAAAAAATCTTGTCCAAAAACTAAATCAACAGAAGGAATATGAAAAATAAATCGTCTAAGTATGTAATGGAAGATCAGTTGCAGATATTAGAAAAAATTCAGAGCGTGGAGGCTCCTTCAGAATTGTACGGAAAGATTCTCAGTAAAATTGAGAATCAGAAGAAAGATATTGTTTCCCCAAAATGGATTTTCGCCGCGGCAGCCGTGATTGCTATTCTGATCAGTTTGAACGTAAAAGTTATTCAAAACACAAAAGATAATTCAAAATCAGATTTTGATACCTTATTTATGATGAAATCACAAAATACTTTTTCGTATGACTAAAAACAGGTTTTACATTTTTATCATCATCGGTCTGTTGATTTCTAATCTACTGTTGGTTGTCTTCATGCTCATGCGAAAACCTCCGCATCATTCGGGGCCGAGAAATCTCATTATTGAACGGCTGCATTTGGATGAAAAACAGATACAACAATATGACGTGCTGATTCAACAGCACAGAATGCAGATCAGAGAAAAAGAACACGAAATGATGGATGCGAAAACGCAGTATTATTCATTATTAAAAAATAAAGATCAGAAAAACGGAGATTCTTTGGTACAGCAAATCGGAAAGATAAGTATGGAAACCGAGAAAATTAACTTTAAACATTTTCAGGACATCAGAAAAATTTGTCATCCCGATCAGTTACAGGATTTCGATCATCTTATTGATGAATTTGAATCTCTTTTTGCTCCCGGACCGAAACCTCCACACGAGCGATGAAAAAAAAATATTTCGTTTTTATTTAGTTTTCGTGGGTTTGATTTTCTCTTTCGCAGACAATATTTACCGGAAACAAGTCAGTTGAAAAATAATTCAGAAAGAAGATCATAACTGTCGATAAACAATTTCCCAAAAAAGTTTTATCAGCCGAAGGAAAATAAATGTATTGTCGTCTAAGAAAATAATGATGGCGTAAAGAATAAATAAAATGAAATCGGAAAGCTTAAAAAGTAAAACAGTCTTTGTCAGCTTAAAAAAACAATGTGTTATAAAATTCAAAGATTAGCACAAATGTTAAGAACTACGATTAATCATGAAGAATCAAATTTTTTATTCCGAAAATATCCTCTAAAAACTTTTAAACTAAACATTCTAAAAACCTCTTATGAAAAAACTTACATCATGGCTTGTTCCTGCATTCTTCACAGCAGTAGCCTTATATTCCTGTTCGGGCAGCGATACCTATGAAGCAACTCCGGTTACACAGGAAGAATATCCCGGAATTCTGGCTGCTTTTGGTGCCAATATCAATCTCAGCAGTCTTGAAAATTATGCCAATCAGCCCAAACCGGCTTATATTACAAGAGATAATACCGCCGGAAATCCTATTACGGATAAGGGCGCTACATTGGGAAGAATGCTGTTTTACGACAAAAATCTTTCCAAAAACAACACCATTTCATGTTCAAGCTGTCACAAACAGGAACTTGCTTTTGGAGACAATGCAGTTGCAAGTACCGGAGTGAACGGAACAACAGGCAGACATTCCATGAGACTGGTGAATGCAAGATTCGGAAATGAAATGAAATTTTTCTGGGACGAAAGAGCGACTAATCTGGAAGAACAGACTACGTTCCCGATTCAGGATCATAACGAAATGGGCTTCAGCGGAACAAACGGCGATGGAACACTTCAGGATTTGATTGCAAAACTTCAGAACATTAAATACTATCAGGAAATGTTCAAATTTGTTTACGGAGATGCTACCATTAATCAAACAAGAATTCAGAATGCATTGGCGCAGTTTATCAGAAGTATTCAGTCTTTTGATTCCAAATATGATGCAGGAAGAGCTGCAAGTGCAAATGATCAGCAGCCGTTTGCAAACTTTACGGCACAGGAAAATCAGGGAAAAAATCTATTTCTGGCTCCTCCTGTTTTTGATGCGACAGGAAACCGTACCGGTGGCGGATTGGGTTGTGCGGCCTGTCATGCAGCTCCGGAATTTGATATTGATCCGAATTCCAGAAACAATGGAATTATAGGCAAAATCAGCGGAACCGGAATCGATGTTTTTAACACCAAAGCTCCAAGTTTAAGAAACATTACCAACAGCAGCGGAATAGAAAACGGACAGTTTATGCACACCGGAAACCTGACAACGCTTCAGCAGGTGATTGGTCATTACGGAAATATCAATATTGCACCGGGAAATACCAATCTCGATCCTCGTTTGGCGCCTAACGGAAACGGACAAAAGCTAAACCTTACATCAACGGAAGTGAATGCAGTAATCGCATTTTTGAAAACACTTTCCGGAACCGATGTGTATACCAATAAAAAATGGAGTAATCCTTTTAAATAATTACAATTTCTTAAAGCTGTTCTTTGTGGAGCAGCTTTTTTTATTCATCAATCGCCATAACCAAAACGCTCACTTTATTATCTCCCGATTTCAGGATCTCCCATGCAATCGAAGCCAGCGTATTTCCCGTTGTAAAAACATCATCAATTAACAAAATATGCTTACCTGAAATATTTTTAGTCATTGAAAATACATTTTCTGTTTTCAGCCGGTTCTGCTTATCCTTCAAAGCCTGAGCTTTAGAATAATGATTTCTTTTCATCACATCATGATCAAACGGAATAGCATAAAATTCTGAAAGCGTTTCGGCAAACCAATGCAGTTGATTATATCCTCTTTCTTTTAATTTTTTCGGATGAAGTGGAACCGTCACCAAAAGATCTGGCTTATGATTTTTAAAATCAAGTCTTTCCGTCGTCCATTCAGCTAAAGTTTTTCCGATTTTCTCCCGGCTCCTGTACTTCAGTTCATGAATTAATTTTCGGCTCACATTTTCTTTTTCAAACTGCATGAGTGCAAAAGCATTTTCGATAGGAAAAAGGAGACTGCATTTTTCTTTAACAAAATTATCTTCAGAATAATCGTTGTGGGTAAAGTGGATCTGTTCAAAACAAAAATTACAGACCGGGAAATTGGCATCAATAATGCGGCTGCACCGAATACAGCGATTCGGAAATAAAATATCGAGCATCATTTGCGGATTGAATAACTAAAATGATTATTAATTTTTTACAGGAATAAAAGATTATTAATTCTTTCGATTAAATAACCCGAATAATTAAATTGTTTTTTATATCCCTAATTGGTGTAAAAATAATCATTTCACCCGAAAATGAAGTGAATAATTAAAAAAAAAGGAAAAAAATATGATTGTCCGTAACTTGTCATAATTAGAAAATCTTTGAGTTCTTCGCTTTATGCTGAGCTTGTCGAAGCACCTTTGCGAACTTAAAAACAGTTGGTATATAAAAGAATCTTAGCGATTCTTTGCGTGAAAATTAAGCATTATGATCATTAACGGATAATCATAAAAAATTGATTGTCCGTTTATTAACCTAAAGCTTCGACAGGCTCAGCTTGACATCGCTAGAAATCAAGCGTTTAGTATTAGAGGTGTCACACTGAGCTTGTCGAAGTGCCTGTTATAAATAATTGATTTTCATATCAGTGCAAAGTAATAGGTTGTTTAACGGATAATCATAAAAAAATTACAAAATATCCTTCCTGATCTTTTCAATTGCATTTTTCATCCCCGAATTAAAATATTCTTTCTCCAGACGGATTGGCGGCGATTGTCTTACTTCACAATCCGCAATGCTGCACGATTCGCAGGTTACTCCTACATTGATGGTTTTTAAAGTCGGAGATTTAATAAAATTGATTTTTTTAATCGTCTGTGAGTTCAGTAAAATTCCCAAACAGTAACTTCTGTTGCTTCCGTCGGAAAAAGGATTTTTTTGCGATGTAGAAATCACCAGATAACTGATTCCCTGATCTTTGTAATGCGAAATCTGGGCTTCCGTTAATGTTTCATTTTCTTTTAAATGATGAAGATTTTTCACGGCAATCCATCTTCTGCAATAATGCTCATTGGTTGCATTCGCATGGGGAGCCTGTTGATGATTGAAGTGTAACTCTTTTAAAATCTGTATTTTATCTGAATTTTTCTTTTTAACAAGGCATAAGTAAAACAAATCTTTTATTCCCAGTTCGGAAGAAAGAATATTGGTCAGGCGATAATAAAATGTTTCGGGAGAATTGGTGAAATTATCGATCAAACTTTCAAAATTCTGAGAATTCCATTCGTTTTGCAGGAAAAAATCTGAAGTTTTTTCAATTGTTTTCTGTTTCGAAATCAACAGCGCTCCCGCAAAATACGAAGCATAAAAATTATTTAAAATTTCTTCAAAACTTCCGAAATCCAGCCACGAATACGTATTCGGTCGGTTTTTCAGCTCCAGAACATTAAATCCGATCTCTTTCGCGAGAATAAAGGTTTTCTGGTCTTTTTCCAATTTCCGGTTTAAAAGCAACAGCTTTTTTTCAGGGACAAACAATGAGCGTAAATTATCCAAAGTCCCGTACTTCTCAAAATCTTCCGACTGAATATGGTAATTAAATTTTTCATTCAGAATAGTCTCCAGAACATCAGACTGTAAATTTTTGTCGATCTGCAATCCGTTTTCCTGAGCAAAAAGCTGAACTTTTTCCTCAATTTCAGGAAAATAATTATCATAAAGTTCCTGAAAAGAACGTAAAACGGCGAAGTAAAATCTTTCCTTTCCTAAATTATAATTTTGTGAAATTTCGATCAGGGCATTGATAAAAGCGGTGACTTTCTTTGGCGCATCACTAATGATACTGATCAGGTTATTTTTATTGATCCCGAAAAGATCCAGAGGAATTTCTTTAAAAAAATCTGACTGAAGAATTTCATTAAAAGGAGTGAGGCTCTTATCCAGTTTTGTGGAAACCAGATCGTCAAAAGTACAGTTCAGCGCTTCCGAAAGCTGAATGATCTTATCGTGCTTCGGATATTTCTTTCCGTTTTCAATTTCGTTAAGATAAGATTTCGATAAACCTGTCTTTACCGCAAGATCCTGTAAAGACCAGTTTTTTTTCTGTCGCTGCTGTTTCAGTTTCAGCCCGAAAACCGTTTTAATAAAGTCACTGTCCGAATTCATAATTCAAATATAATATTTAGAAGCGATTATTCGCATAATAATTTTTAAAATAATTTAGCGAACGTTCGCTATTTGTGAAAATTTTTATTTATGTTTGCAATGTTCAATTACAAAATTAAAACAATATGGAAACCAAGATTCAGTTGAAAATCAATGAACAACAAAATTTTGAAGAAGTTTTTACCAATGATTTAATCGATTTTTTGGTTGAGCTTCATCAGAATTTTAATCCGAAAAGAATAAAGCTTTTAGAAGAACGAGAAATCAGGCAAAATGAATTTGATAAAGGTATTCTTCCGGAATTTTTAGAAGAAACCAAGGAAATAAGAAACGGAAACTGGATCTGCGCTCCGCTTCCGAAAGATTTACTGGATCGGAGAGTGGAAATTACAGGACCGGTAGACCGGAAAATGATTATTAACGCGTTAAATTCCGGAGCTTCCACTTTTATGGCAGATTTTGAGGACAGCAATTCTCCGACATGGAAAAACTCCATAGAAGGTCAGTTAAACCTTTCTGATGCGGTGAACCGGAGAATAGATTTTACGACTGCGCAGGGAAAATCTTATCAGCTAAACGAAAAAACGGCTGTTTTATTGGTTCGTCCCAGAGGTTTACATTTAAATGAAAAACATATTGAAATTAATGGGGAACAGGCTTCTGCGTCATTAATCGATTTCGGAATTTATTTTTTCAGAAATGCTAAACAATTAATGGAAAATGGAAGCGGCCCGTATTTTTATCTCCCGAAATTAGAGCATTATCAGGAAGCAAGATGGTGGAACGAAGTGTTTGTCTTTGCACAGAATTACTTAGAAATTCCGCAGGGAACCATTAAAGCAACAGTTTTAATAGAAACAATTACCGCTTCTTTTCAGATTGATGAAATTTTATTTGAATTAAAAGACCACAGTTCCGGACTCAACTGCGGAAGATGGGATTATATTTTTTCTTTCATTAAAAAATTCAGAAACCTTCCCCGGTTTATTGTTCCCGACAGAGATCAGGTAACCATGACTTCTCCTTTTATGAGTGCCTATTCAAAACGCGTTATTGAAATCTGTCACAAAAGAAATGTTCATGCAATTGGAGGAATGGCGGCACAGATTCCTGTTAAAAATGATTATGAAGCGAACAGCATTGCTTTCGGAAAAGTAAGAAGCGATAAAGAACGGGAAGTAAAAAACGGACACGACGGAACATGGGTGGCTCATCCTGCGTTGGTTTCTGTGGCTAAAGATATTTTTGATAAATATATGCCTTCCAAAAATCAGATCGATAAAAAATTTCAATACCATATCACCGAAAAAGATTTACTGGAAGTTCCGAAAGGTGAAATCACCGAAAAAGGGGTTCGAAAAAATATCAACGTCGGAATCCTTTACATAGAATCCTGGTTAATGGGAACAGGAGCTGCAGCCATTTATCATTTAATGGAAGATGCGGCAACCGCAGAAATATCCAGAACCCAGATCTGGCAATGGCTGAAAAATGATGCCTTTTTAAGTGATGACCGCACTTTAACCAGAGAAATGATTCTTCAATGGGAATTTGAAGAACTGGAAAGAATTGAAAAGTATGTTGGTGAAGAACGTTTCCGTAAAGGGAAATTCAATCTTGCTAAAGAACTTTTTAATGAATTGATTTTCAGTGAGAAATTTGATGAATTTTTAACTCTAAAAGCGTATCCTTTTATTTAAGTGAGAGAGTAATGAGAGTGGGAGGGTTTTAGTGTTTGAGCGTTTAATGTAATTGCAACGATCAACGATCAACCATCAATTATCAATCATCAATTATCTATCAACCGTCAACAAACAACAATTAACTAAACAAAAAAAATAGTATGAAAACAAAACAAGAACAAATTCAGGAGATCGAAAAAGACTGGCTGGAAAACCCACGCTGGAAAGGAATAAAACGTCCTTACACAGCGGAAGATGTTTTAAAACTTCGCGGTTCTTACAAACTGGATTACACCATTGCAACGGAAATGTCTAAAAAATTCTGGAATTTACTGAACACTCAGGATTTCGTTGCAGGACTTGGCGCGTTAACTGGAAATCAGGCGGTTCAGGAAGTGGACGCAGGTTTGCAGGCAATTTATCTTTCCGGATGGCAGGTTGCAGCAGATGCCAATTTATCGGGTGAAATGTATCCGGATCAGTCATTATACCCCGCCAATTCAGTTCCTTCTGTGGTAAAGAAAATTAACAATGCTTTATTGAGAGCAGATCAGATCCAGTCTGTGAACGGAGGCGGAGAAAAAGAATATCTGGTTCCGATTATTGCCGATGCAGAAGCAGGTTTTGGAGGAAATTTAAACGCGTATGAACTGATGAAGCAGATGATTGAAGCAGGAGCTGCGGCAGTGCATTTTGAAGACCAGCTTTCTTCTGCTAAAAAATGCGGTCATTTGGGAGGTAAAGTTTTGGTTCCTACGCAGGAAGCCATCAATAAATTAATTTCTGCTCGTTTGGCAGCAGATGTTTTGGGAGTTCCGAGTTTAATTATTGCAAGAACAGATGCAGATGCAGCAGATTTGCTGACTTCTGATATTGACGACAGAGATAAAAAATTTGTAACAGGCGAAAGAACTTCCGAAGGTTTTTATGTTGTAAAGAACGGAGTGGAGCAGGGAATTGACAGAGGTTTATCTTATGCGCCATACGCTGATCTTATCTGGATGGAAACTTCTAATCCTGATCTGGAACAGGCAAGAAAATTTGCAGAAGGCATTCATGCGAAATTTCCGGATAAAATGTTGGCGTACAACTGTTCTCCATCCTTCAACTGGGCAGCAAGACTTTCTGTGGAAGAAATGCAGAATTTCCGTGAAGAGCTGGCAAAATTAGGGTACAAATTCCAGTTTATTACTTTGGCGGGTTTCCATGCGTTAAATACTGCGATGTTCGAGCTTGCTTTAGCTTATAAAGAAAAAGGAATGGCAGGATATTCTGAATTGCAGGAGCGTGAGTTTGCGTTGCAGCAAAAAGGTTTCAGAGCAGTAAAACATCAGTCGTTTGTAGGAACTGGCTATTTTGATGAGGTACAGAATATTGTTACCAACGGCTCTTCTGCAACAGTTGCTATGAAAGATTCTACCGAGACCGCACAATTTCACTAAAAAGTTTCGTTTTAATTAAATTTAATTGTTAGAACCTTCTCGATTTTGGGAAGGTTTTGTTTTTTATGTGCTAATTTTGAATTTATATTTGAAGGAGATGAGTTTGATTTTTGAAAAACAGATACAGGTTACAGAGCAGCATATTGATGGAAATAATCATGTAAATAACGTTCAGTATGTGCATTGGGTGGAAGAAATTGCAGCAGCGCACTGGGATTTTGTAAAACATAAAACCGAATATCCGAAAGATATCTGGATGCTTCTGGATCATCATATTCAATACAAAAAGCAGGTGTATCTTAATGACATCATTACCGTAAAAACCTATCCGAAAGCTCCTGAAGGAATTCGTCAGCCGAGAAAAGTGGAGTTTTACTGTAACGGGCAACTCGTTGTGGATTCTGCAACATTATGGATTTTGGTAGATGCCGAAACTCAGAAAATCAAAAGACTGGAAAGTGACTGGCTGGAAAAGCTAAAATGATTCCTTTACAATTTTTTGCAGGATTTCAAACTTTGTTTCTTCGATGGTTCCAGTGATTTCCTGAATATTTCCGTTTTTGTCAACCATAAAAGTCATTGGATTTCTCAGCAGTGTAAAGTAGGATTTCAGCTCCTGTCCGGAATCTGTAATGTGCTGAAAATTGAAAGGTTTTTTGGTTAAAAATTGATTAACTTTTTCTTTACTGTCATACGTAATGGCTATAAAATTGACTTTTTCTCCTGAAAGTTCTTTCAGTTTATTAAGATAGGGAAGCTCTTCAAGACAGGGTTCGCAGTGAGTTGACCAAAAATTGATAAAAGAGATTTTCCCTTTTAAATCATTGGAATTGAAATTTTTTCCTTCAGAATTTTTATAGTTTTCAATCGGAAAATGGGTTCCTATTTTATTTTCCAGATCGGGGTAGATCCAAAACTGTCTCTTTTGAGCATTAAAGATTACGCTGAAAACAATTAAAACAACTGAAAACAATTTTTGATAATCAATGATCATGGTGAGTTTTTTCTTTCATGAATGACTTCAGGATTTTGCTTATTATGTAAAACGGCAAGAATAAATAAGGATTTCTTTTTTACCAAATAATAAATTCCATAGGGGAACTTTTTAGTAAAGATGATTCTAATTTCACGATATCTTTTTTGGTAATGTTCCGGATGAGTTACAATTTTATCAAAGCATTCTTCAATTTCATTCAGAAATTTTGGACAAAGTTCTTTATTTTGAACTTTGTACCATTCGATGGCTTCATCAATGTCATTTTCGGCTTCAGGTTTAATAATTAAATTATAAGCCATGCTTTTCTTTAAGAGAATTTTTTACTTCAGCCCATGATTTTCCTGAATTGGGATTTTTTTGATGCTCATCAAGTCTCTGATCCAGAATTTTTTGGTGCTTGGAACTTAATGCTTCCTCATTTTCTTCAGTAGAAATAATGGCATTAATAATTCTTAGAATTCTTTCATCTGCATGATCTATAAAATCGTGAATTCTTTTTTTTATATCAACAGTACTTTCCATTTTTCACATTTATATCATCAAAGTTAATTAAATTTCTTCAACATTTTATCAATATTCAAACTCAAACCAAATTCCTTATCTTTGCATTATGATACGTATTACAAAAATTTTTACATTCGAAACCGCTCACGTTTTATACAATTACGATGGGAAATGTAAAAATATGCACGGACATTCCTACAAGCTGTTTGTAACAGTGAAAGGAAAGCCTGTTAATGATTTGGAAAACCCTAAGAATGGGATGGTGGTGGATTTTGGTGATATTAAAAGTATCGTAAAGTCTGAAATTGTAGATGTTTGGGATCATGCCGTTCTCATCAACGGACTTTCACCGCACAGAGAACTCGGGGAAGATCTTGAGGAAAAAGGGCATAAAGTGATCTACTGTACATTTCAGCCGACCTGCGAGAATATGCTGTATGCTATTGCCGCAAAAATAAAATCGAAACTTCCTGAAGGAATTTCTTTGGCTTATCTTAAACTTCATGAAACCGAAAACTCTTACGGAGAATGGTTTGCGGAAGATAATCAGTAATTTTTTATTCAGAAAAACTCAGAACGGTGTTAAAAACAACCATTAATTTAGAGCCCGGAAAAAAAGTATATTTCGCTTCAGACCAGCATTTCGGTGCGCCGAATCCAAAGGAAAGTAAACTGCGCGAAGAGCGGTTTATCCGTTGGATGGACGAAATAAAGGAGGATGCGCAGGTTCTTTTTTTAATGGGAGATCTGTTTGATTTCTGGCATGAGTGGAAACACGTAATTCCGAAAGGATACGTTCGTGTTCTGGGAAAAATTGCCGAACTGAAAGACCGCGGAATCCATATTTACTTCTTTGTGGGAAACCATGACCTTTGGATGAAAGATTATCTTGAAGAAGAAATCGGATGCACGGTTTTCTATAAAAAACAGTATTTTGAGATGGGCGGAAAGCAGTTTTTGCTTGCTCATGGTGATGGATTAGGACCGGGAGATAAAGGATATAAAAGAATGAAAAAAGTCTTTACCAATCCTGTCGCGCAATGGTTTTTTAAATGGCTGCATCCCGACATTGCGATGAAGATTGCATTGTATATGTCTCAGAAAAATAAAATGATTTCGGGAGATGAGGATAAAGAATTTCTGGGAGAGGATAAAGAATTTCTAATCATTTATTCAAAAGAAAAACTTAAAACTCAGCCAATCGATTATTTTATTTACGGACACCGTCATCTTCCGATGATTCTGGATCTTGAAGGAAAAGCAAAATACATCAATCTGGGAGACTGGATTTCTTATTTTACCTATGGTGTTTTTGAGCATGATTTTGAATTGAAAACCTTTGGAGACAGCACAAGAAAAATTACCCCAAAAGCTGAGGTAATTTCCGAATGAACCGAAATTCATTCATGTTTTTAATCCATATTCCGCATTACTCATTGCAATAATCTGACCATTTTTTAATTTTAAGATTAAAAATGATTAAAAAGAAATCTTTTTTATGATAAGTAATTATAAATGAGGTTGAAAGAATAAAAATATTTTTAAAAGTGAAAAATATATTCGGCATACAAACAGAGCAGGATTTTTTGGCTGCATCACTGGAAACCTTCCGTTATCAGTATGAAAATATTGAAGTTTACAGACGTTTTGTAGATTATCTCAACATCAAACCTGAAAATGTTGATGAACTGACAAAAATTCCTTTTCTGCCTATTGAAATGTTTAAAAATCATCAGGTTTTAGATAAAAATGTAACTGCGGATCTTTTTTTTCAGAGTTCCGGAACCACACAGATGAATTTATCGAAACATTTCATTGCCAATCCTCACCTGTACGAAGAAAGCATCTATAAAAGCTTTGAACAGTTTATCGGAAAACCGGAAGATTTCATTTTCCTCGGACTTTTGCCAAGTTATCTGGAAAGGCAAAACTCTTCGCTGATTTATATGGTAGATTATCTGATGAAAAAATCCGGAAAACCTGAAAACGGATATTTTCTGTACAATCATGAAGATTTATTTACCCTTTTGAACGAACTGCAAAACAAGAAAGTTATTCTGTTCGGTGTTTCTTTTGCTTTGCTGGATTTTTTAGACTTCTGTGACAGCAACTCAAAAACGCTTCAATTCTCCGATTCATTAACCGTAATCGAAACCGGAGGAATGAAAGGCAGAAAAGAAGAAATGACCAAAGATGAACTGTTGAACATTTTACAGAAAGGTTTTAAAACCGATAAAATTTATTCAGAATATTCGATGACAGAGCTTCTTTCACAGGCGTATTCTTTGGGAAATAATGAATATCACTGTCCGAACTGGATGCGCATCATGATCAGAAATGCAGAAGATCCTTTTAATTATGAAAAGGAGGGAAGAACCGGAGCTATTAATATCATCGACTTGGCAAATGTACATTCCTGTGCATTCATCGCCACGCAGGATTTGGGTAAAATTGTCGGGAATAAATTTCAGGTTTTAGGCAGAATCGATCATTCAGATATTCGCGGATGCAGTCTGCTGGTAAGTTGATTGATTTTGTAGTTCAAGTGTTTTAGAATCGTAGAATTTTCAGGCTCAAAATTTAAACTTCTGCTATCATTAGCTTAGTGAAAACGCCCTTGCGAACGAAAATAAGCGATGTGAATTTTTAATAAAATCTTTGCGATCTTCGCGTTAAAAACAAAGAGTTTCATCAAAGCAGGATTTTTGTTTAAATTTAAAACTTCTGCTATCATTAGCTTAGTGAAACGTCTTTGCGAACGAAATAGAGAATACAATAGTAAATAAAGTCTTAGCGATCTCCGCGTTAAAAATAAAAAAACAGAAAGTGTTAAAAATAGAAGAATTGGTTCACGCATTTATTCATTCTCAATGTAATTTTGAGAAAGAAATTGTTTTAACCAATCATTTTCAGGCAGACTGGGAAGCCGATATTCTGATTGTTGATTCCGAAGGATACAGCCACGAAATTGAAATTAAACTTTCAAAAAGCGATTTCAAAAACGATTTTAAAAAATCTTATACCAACTCCAATACCGGCGAAAAATTTTTAAAACACGATAAAATTTCCTGCGGAGATTATGTCTGCAATGCGTTCAGTTTTCTGCTTCCGATGGGAATGGTAGATCATGAAATGATTCCCGAACATTGCGGAATTATAGAATTTTACCACAACGTAGATTCTTGGGAAACGGAATTTTATATCGTAAGAAAACCAAGAAAAGTACATGAAGATTCTTACTGGAAGCTGAATGATAAAGATCTTTTTATCAGGAAAATGGCTTTAAATCTATTATATAAGAAAATGGAGATCAAAGGAAAGCATGAAGAACTTATCTTCAAAAATCCGTTTGATCTTAAAAAATTAAAGTAGTCTTTCAAAATGTCAAACATAAAAAAATCCTGTCGGCTGACAGGATTTTGTGGTTAACTATCTAATTCTTCCATGCCGTTTCGCTGCAGCAGGAATCTGTAAATCAATCCTCCCACAATTCCTCCCAAAATCGGAGCAACCCAGAACAGCCAAAGCTGAGACATTGCGTTTCCGCCTACAAAAACTGCCTGAGAAAGTGATCTTGCAGGATTCACGGAAGTATTTGTAATCGGAATAGAAATTAAATGGATTAACGTTAATCCCAAACCAATCGCAATACCTGCAAATTTTCCGTTGGCAAATTTATCTGTCGCACCAAGAATGATGATCAGGAAGAAAGCAGTCAGTAAAAATTCTGTTAAGAAAGCAGCACTCATCGAGTAGCTTTTTCCAAAATAGACCGCTTCACCGTAGAAATTGGTGGAAAAAGCTCCCGGTCCAGAAAAATCCGGAGTTCCGGAACCGCTCAGAATAGTAAACAATGCTCCTGCAGCTCCTATTGCTCCTAAACATTGTGCCACAACATACGGAACAAGATCTTTGGCAGAGAATCTTCCACCTGCCAGAAGTCCTACAGAAACAGCCGGGTTGAAATGACCTCCTGAAATATGTCCTACTGCATATGCCATGGTAAGAACGGTAAGCCCGAAAGCCAGCGAAACACCCAGAAGAAGAATCCCTAATTGTCCATTAGATGCCGCTGCAATCTGCGAGGCGAAGATTGCACTTCCGCAACCTCCGAAAACAAGCCAGAATGTGCCGAAAAATTCAGCAAAAAGTTTTTTTATCATATTGTTTATTTTTAAAAAGTATTTCAAATTTATCATTAATATATTGAATTAAAAAGTATAATTTTAAACTTATTGAAAATTAAATTTTGATTTTATTATTGATTTAATAATTTAAAATAAAAATGATAGTTAATTATTTTCATATATATGTTTATTAGAGTTTATATTTATTTCATAAATGATTATTTTAGTTTATAATTTTTAAAATTTCTTTCATGAAAAAGTTTTTGTGTGTGATCTTTGCTTCCTTTCTTAATGGCATATTTTCTTCACAGGCGGCTCAAAAAACATTACCATGCTATGATCTTACAGAAGTTTTAAGAGTAGAACCCACTTTTCTTTATAAGCCGCATCTGGATGCCTCAAAAAGTTTTGGGGTAAAGCTTCTAAAGGATTCAAAGACTGTTCAGAATTATATCAGCAAAGGAAAATTTCACAAAATAAAAAAAACGGGAACCGGATATCGTGTTGAAAAGCTTGATTACAGCAGAGCCTATATGGTTTCCAAAGGAAAGTCGATGCTGGAGAAAATAGGGGTGCGTTTCAGTAAAGAAACGAAGGGAAATGTTTTTACGGTTTCTTCCATTACCAGAACACTGGAAGACCAGTGCCGACTGAGAAGGGTGAACTCTAACGCGGCATTGGGAATAAGCTCTCATAACTACGGAAATTCTTTTGACATTTCGTATGTACGGTTTAATGGTGTTTTAAAGCATAATCCTAAGTTGGAAGCTGCTTTGGAGAAGGTTCTGAAGTATTATTATGATCTGGGAAGAATTTATTACATCAAAGAGAAACAACAGAGCTGCTATCACATTACAGTAAAGAATTATTAACTAATTTTCAATTATACGTGAGATACTTGCATAGATAATTTAGTTTCTATAATTTTATGCCTTAGAAAAACCGTGAAAATATGAATACATTCAACAGAGAACAATGCGAATTAGCATTTGCAGCGTGGGACAATTGCCGTGGAAATTACAATGCCATTAAAGATCTGATTCCTACCAATTATGTTTTTGATTTTGATGCAGAACAGATCAACTGGGTGAAGAACGAAAATACAGGAAGTGAGTTTTGTGCTCAGATCGGTATTTACGAGAATAAGATGGTTGCTGTTCTTTGCCCGATGGACGAAGGAGGACATAAAAAAGAAGTACAGGATTATCCTTACAGTTTTTTAGCTGAACTGAAGGAAGACCTTAATCTGGTGGAAACGGAAGAATATACGCTTGTGAAAAATGCGGTTCTTTCCAAAGAGCTTAAAACAGTCGATAACAGTTCGGATATGTTCTGGCCGATTGCCAATAAGCCCATGATGGAGCAGGATAAAGCAATCGAAGCCATAGAATCCTGGAGAAACGAAGCAATGACGTGGTTCTACAGAGAATGCACAGAATTTCAGGGAGCAAGAATTTTCAGACAGTTTTACGTACCTGCAGAAAATCTTAATCCGCCGAAAGCAGGGCTTTCCCATATGGTTTGTTCCTTCGGACTGAAATTTTCTCAGGTGTATCAGAGAGTTTTGCCTACGCTTATTTTCATTTCTTTTTATACAGATCTGGAGGGCAGTGAAAACGGAGTAAGCGTTGAAAAAATCTCCAATACATACGATTGGTCAAATGCATGTCCGCCTATCTGCCAGTTTATGTAATTTTTAACTAAAATATATTGTGGATATTTACCAGGTAATACTTTATCTTAATAACAGTTTACTTGTTATTTGTGCTTTAATCGGAATTTTAAAGTACAAAACACTTAGAAACACAGAAAAATGGTATGTATATTATATCATTTTTCTTTTTTTGATAGAAGCGGCAGGAAGAGTTTCTATCAGTCTTTTTCATGTAAAAGGACTGGATTTTCTGTTTCCTTATTACGTAGCAGGAGAATTTCTCATCTTGGGAATTCTTTTCGTGAAAAAATTAGCATTATCATGGTATTGCTACCTTCCGGTAGTAGTACTGGCGCTCTTCTTTTTGCTGGATACAGGAATGGTAACCAATGAAGTAAAGAAAGTAATTTCAAATATTATTGTGATCTGCTTTGCCGGTTATGCACTGCTTATGGAAATTAAAAACACCAAGGTAAATGACCGTTTCATGGCGGTAGACAGTCTTATTTTTCTATATTATGGATTGTCGGTCTTTTTATTCTTCCTTCTTCGTCAGCTTGCAGATTTTGGAGTAAAACAGGCAGGGATGATCTGGAGCATCAATAATGTGCTCTGCAGCTTTTTATATATATCAATCATCTATACCTTTTTAAGATTAAAGAAATAACCTTAAATATCACTTTTTTTGTCGCGTTGATTGCCGTTCTGGTAATCATCATGACATTTATTTTGTTGGCTTACAGAAGTTTCATCCAGAGGATTATTAAAGAGAAAAATGCACAGTACGAAGCAGAAGTTCAGCATCAGAAAAATCTTGCTCTGGAAAATATTAAAGCGCAGGAATCGGAACGGAAAAGGATTGCCGTTATGATCCACGACGACATCGGAAACCGTCTGAATATTCTTTCTTTATGGCTGAATAATTTAGATACCAAAGGCGATGAACTCATCAAAAAAAATATAACCACACAAATGTCTTCTCTCATAGATTCTGCCAGAAGCATTTCGCATTCATTATATCCTGTGAATCTGGAATCTGTGGGTCTTGTTCTTTATATTGAAGAGCTGATTGCCAATTTATCAGGAAGAATAAATATTTCACTGAACGTAAGTCCGAAATTTCAGAAAAAAGAAATCTTCGTGGAAGTTCAGTTGTACAGAATTATTCAGGAATTTACAACCAATGTCCTTAAACATTCGGAAGCATCCAGAGTCTGGATCTATATTAAAGATAATAAAACAAATCTTGCAGTTATCATTTCCGATAACGGGCAAAGCTTTGAATATGATGAGGTAAAAAAGGGAATGGGTATTAAAAATATAGAATCCAGAATAAAATCTATGAACGCGGCGCACAAATGGAAAAATACCCTAGGTAAAGGCAGCCGACTAATTATAAAAATTCCATACAATGAACTCCCAGATCAAAATAGCATTAATTGATGACGAACAACTGATTCTCGAAGGCGTAAAAATGTTATTGTCTTCGGAACCCAATATCACAGTAGGATCTACCTCTACCAACGGACCGGATTTTTTAGAAACTTTAGAAGAAACCTCTGAAGAAGATTTTCCCGATATTGCCTTGGTAGACGTACAGATGCAGCCCATGAACGGCTTTGAGCTGGTAGAAATCTTAAAGGAAAAATATCCCAATCTTAAAATTATTATCCTTTCTTCCCATTACAAAACAACCATTCTGGGATACATGGTGAAGCTGGGTGTTTCAGCATTTCTGCCGAAGAACTCTAACCGAAATGCTTTTATCGAAGCCATTACCATGGTATACAAAAACGGAATTTTCTTTACTCCGGAAGATCATCAGATGATTTTTTCGTACATGAACAGCCCTACCAAGAAAAGAACACTCTTTGAAATGGACGATGAACTTTCCGACCGCGAAAAAGATGTGGTAAGACTCATCTGTCAGGAATGCACCAACAACGAAATCGCAGAAAAATTATTCATCAGTCCCAGAACCGTAGAAAGCCACAGACAGCGAATCGTCGAAAAAATAGGAGCTAAAAATACAGTGGGAATTGTAATTTATGCCATTATCAACAATATTCATCCCTTAGAAAGAATCTGATTCCGTAGAAATACGGAATTTTTTATTTGGTACTTTCTACTCTATTATCCCGGTTTTTTTCATCGTTACTTTGGAGTGTTCATATAATAAGTACTTCATTTTTAGGAATGAAGAAAAGATAAAAACCACAAAGTGTAATGGAAAACAACATCATCTCTGTCGGAATTTTCTTCGATGGAACAGGAAACAACGGGATGAATGCCACTTCTCATAATAAACCACTTAGGAATAACGAAAGCTATTATGGTAATATTACCAATATCTATAAATTATTTAAGCTGTTTAAAAGTGATGAGAAAAAATATGTAGGAGGAATCGGAACGGTTGCAGGAAATGAAGACAGCGATTTTGCGATGGCTACGTGCAAAAATCCTGCGGGATATCACGGATATTCTTCAGATGATAAACTGGAAGAAGCTTTTTCCTTCATTAAAAATACAATTAAGGACGATACCGGAGAATACCAGTTATACATCTATGGTTTCAGTCGTGGAGCCATGTTGGCAAGAACTTTTTGTAATAAAATAATACAGCATACCTCAGAATTTTCAGGAAAAAAAATTAAAATTAAATTTTTGGGAATTTTTGATACGGTAGAATCTGCTGCTTTCAACGATTACGATGTGGCGGTTTTACCCGAAACAGAAAGAGTTCTTCACATTTGTGGCGTAAACGAATGTCGTTATTTTTTTCCTCTCACAGGTATTTTCGAAGAATCAAAAGACAGAACAGACGCAAAATGGGAAAGCGGAAACTCGGTATGGAAAGAAATTTTCGTTCCGGGAGCCCATGCAGATGTAGGAGGAGGATATTTAGAAGGTTCCCAATCGGTTTACATTTCTCCGAATTTCATTAAAAATAGAGAACTCTATTACTATGTGGAAAACATCAGGGGAACGGCTTTAGATTCAGAAAAAAAGAAAATCTGGAATTCCGTTTTACAAGATTATAAAATAGACAAAGGCGATATTTTTTCTCAGGCTTACGTTACAAGAGATTTGGTGTACAGTGATCTTTCAAAAGTCTACGGAAAACTTATGCTGATGGAAACCAATTCTGAGCAGTCTGTTTTTGAGGAGGATTTTAATGAATCTACTTTTGAAATTCATCCCGAAACACATCCTTACCTTATAGAATTATCGGAGGCTCTTGAAAATTATATTAAAAACCTTTCACCTGACCTTAAGCCGGATTACAGTTATGAAAAACTGGCAGATTATACCCATATTTCGGCAAATTTCGGGTTATATCATCCTGCTTTAATGATGGATTCCAAATCGGGAATTCCTACAGAAATCATCAATAACGGTCTGAATGTTCCGAGTCATTCTGATGATCAGTTCAATAAAAACCAATCCAGATTACAGTCGGAGATTCATCATATTGAAGATTCTGTTGTGGATTACGCCTACGGAACCAATATTCCCAATAACGATAATTGGAGCCGTACCATTTTGATCAAAGAAAATTTTTATAATAAATGTTAGTACATTTTCAGTTTTAAATTTAGGTGTTGAGCTGTCTTGGTTAGGCAGCTCAGTTTTTTTTACGTGAAACTACCTATTTTTAATTTGGTTATTTATACTGTAGTTTTTGCTTCTTATTCTTTGTTACTTTGGGTTGTTCTTACAGGAAGCTTCAATAGGAATGAAATTCACTTATAGTTAAACCTAAAGTCATTTACAAAGACTAAAAAACAGAACATAATCATGGAATACAGAGATAACGAAGTCTATTTCGATACGGCTTCCAACAATTTGGTAAAAGGATCTTTTACCGTAAACGAGTTTTCAATTACTGAAGGACAGGATCCTAAAGGACATATTTATGTAGGATTTACAGCAAGCTGCGGAAGCGATGGAAAGTTTATTTTTTCTATCGGAAGAAAAGGATCTTCAGCAGTAGCCAAATGGTTTTCTGCAAGAGTTCCCGCAAACAGAACAACTTTTAACCACGATCCGGGAGAACTTAATTTTGCTATGATCGGAACCCTGGTTCTCGAATTCAAAGGCGGAAAAACCTGTACCTTCTACAATGTTGCTTTGGCACAGGGACATAGCGGACTAAGCAATAACTGGTGGTTTGGAGGCAAACAGGGAATGTACAATGGAAGCGATACCGCGATCTATGGAGCGATAAGCAATAATATTGTAGAGTTGGCATCTTTCCTGAGAGGAGGAAATGCAGCAGACCATATCAAAGTTACTCCGAAAACATTTTAAAAAACAACTTAATATTAAATTTTACATCAGAAAACCACTCTTTTAAGGGTGGTTTTCTGCATATAATGCAGCATTCATTTCTTTTCCGTATTTTTGCACCCGAAAATTCATTATTCACTATTAATCATTATTTAACACATGCTTTCGGTTCAAGGTTTAGGATTACATCATTCAGGAACATATCTGTTTCAAAACGTGAATTTCACGATTAAAAAGGATGATAAAATTGGTTTGGTCGGTAAAAATGGAGCGGGGAAATCCACTTTATTGAAAATGCTTTCCGGAGAAATTAATTTCTACGAAGGAAACGTGGTTCCGGAAGGAAATATCACCATTGGTTTCTTAAAACAGGATCTCGATTTCGTAAAAGGAAGAACAGTCTGGGCAGAAACCATGCAGGCTTTCGAACAGATCAACGCATGGAAGAACGAGCTTGAAGAGGTGAATCATCAGATGGCGACAAGAACCGACTATGAAAGCGACTCTTACACGGATCTGATTAATAAAATGACGGAACTGAATGATCTTCTGATGAACCACGACGCTTACAATCTTGAAGGCGATATGGAAAAAGTATTGTTTGGTCTTGGTTTTAAAGCGGATGATTTCCAGAAGATCACCGATGAATTTTCCGGAGGCTGGAGAATGAGAATCGAACTGGCAAAACTGTTGCTGCAAAAGAACGACATCATGCTTCTCGATGAGCCTACGAACCACCTGGATATGGAATCCATCATGTGGCTGGAAAACTTTTTGAAAGATTATCCCGGAGCAATTGTTCTGGTAAGTCACGATAAGCAGTTCATGACCGCGGTTTGTAACCGTACTTTCGATATCAACAACAAAAAAGTTGACGATTATAAAGCCAATTATTCCAAATATCTTGTGATGCGCGAAGACCGCCGCGAAAAACTGATTCAGGCTAAAAAGAATCAGGATGCGGAGATCAAGCAGATGGAAGATAACATCAATAAGTTCCGTGCAAGTGCTACAAAAGCATCATTCGCACAGTCTTTGATTAAAAAATTAGACAAAATTGAACGTATTGAAGTAGATAATGAAGACGTTTCTAAATTCAATATCCGTTTCGTACAGTCGCAGGTTCCTGGAAAAATTATCTTCGAAGCTGAAAATCTTGGAAAAGCTTACGGCGAAAAACAGATTTTTGATGATGTGGATTTCATCGTTCAGCGAGGAGACAGAATTGCGCTTCTTGGACAAAACGGACAGGGAAAAACAACGTTGGCGAAAATTCTTGCAGGAGACATCAAAGATTATTCAGGAACTTGGAATCTTGGACATAACGTAAACATCGGATATTTTGCTCAGAATCAGGAGGAAGTTTTAACCCCGAATAAAACCGTTCAGGAAGAAGCGGAAGACGCGGCAACCGAAGAAACAAGACCAAGAGTCCGTGATTTGTTAGGATCTTTCCTTTTTCAGGGTGAAGCGGTGAATAAAAAAACGAAAGTACTTTCCGGAGGGGAAAGAAACCGTTTGGCGCTTTGTAAATTGTTGCTTCGTCCTTTCAATACGCTGATTATGGACGAACCTACGAACCACTTGGATATCCAGTCTAAGGAAATCATCAAGCTGGCTCTTCAGAAATTTGAAGGAACGTTAATTGTGATTTCGCACGACAGGGAATTCTTACAGGGACTTTGTGATAAGATCTACGAATTCCGTGATGGTAAAATGAAAGAATTCTTAGGAGACATCAACGAATATCTTGAATTCAGACAGAAAGAATCCATCAGAGAAATTTCTGCTGAAAAAGCAAAACTGCACGGAGAAGATACTAAGGTTGAGGTAAAGGCAAAAAAAGAGGACAAGCCTGCAACAGAAACTCAACAATCAGCCATTGTAAGCAAAGAGCAGAAAAATATTCAGAATAAACTGAAAAAAGTAGAAGAAAAAATTACCGAACTGGAAACAAAAGTTGAGGAATTTGAAGCTTCTTTCACCAAAGAAAATCCTTCTGAAGAAACACTGGAAAAATACAACAATACCAAAGAAGAACTGGATCTTGCTTTGCAGGAGTGGGAATATTTGGGAACTCAGTTGGATTAATTTCTAAGAAATACATAAAATAAACCTTATAGGTTTTTAAAACCTATAAGGTTTGATTACAGTTTGTAACAAAATCTCATTTCTACTTACTCATCTATCAAAATATTTTAAGAAAACTTTAATCTCAATTTTTAAATTATTTTTATAATTTTGACGAATGATCTTTAAAGAAAACAGAAATCTAAAGAATTTTATTTCCAAATTATTGTTTGGGATCTATTTTCTTGCGCTGTTTTCCCAGAATTTCCACAGTCACAGTTCCGAAGATGTTTTTAAAAACTTCAGCTTCAAAAAATCGGAGAATACAGTTACTAAAAATATAGCGAAGGAAAAATCAGCAGACTGTCTTGCCTGTCATTTCTTAGCTACCGGAAATACTTTAGTTCCTGAAGAATTCAGTTTTTCTTTTGCGCATTACACGCACGAAGTTAAAAGGATTATTACCGTTCAGGAAAAAATATGGTCTCAGACCAAATTTACCTTTCAGCTTCGCGGTCCGCCCGCAATTTCATAATTCATAGATTCTTTTCGGATTTTTGCTAAATAATTTTTAGATACATAATGTATTTAATTAAACTAATCTAATTTTTTTTTAACCATTAAGATGAATTTAGGAAGTAAGTTTTATTAAGAAAATCATATAGATTTTTTGTATCCCTTAAAAGAAAGGTTAAACTTAATTGCTATAAAATTTTTAAAACAAATCTTAACGGTTCAAAATAGAACATCGAGATTCGTCGTCTAAAGCTAAAAAATCCAATTCAAATTTTAACGAAAAAGTACCCTGAAAAGTACACAATCAATCTATTTAACAATGAAATTGATCTATAGTTTTATGCTGATCCTTTGCGGATTTGCATTGACAAACGCACAGCAGACTTACACGGTAGAAGGAACAGTTCAGGATTTTCATGATAAAACGATGCTGGAAAATGCATCCGTGAAAATTGGAGATTTTTCTGCAAAAACCGACAAAAACGGTAAGTTTTCAATCAATAAAATTCCTGCGGGAAAATATATGCTCATTGCTAAACATCCTGATTGTAATGATTATACTGAAAATGTAGGAGTTACACAGGATTTGCATTTAACAATTACGCTTGAACATCATATTCAGGATATCGAGACGGTTACCATACACGGAAACCATAAAAACAACGGATCTCTTGTTATTAAAACACTTGATAAAGCCGAAATCGAAAAATATTCTTCTGAAAATCTGGGAAATTTATTGACGAAGATTTCGGGAGTCAGTGCTTTGAAAACAGGAAATAATATCTCAAAACCTATTATTCATGGGCTTTACGGAAGCAGAATCTCTATCTTAAACAATGGAGTAAGACTTGCTGAACAGGAGTGGGGAGTGGAACACGCTCCGAATGTGGATATTAATAATTTCCAGCATATCGACGTCATCAAAGGAGCTTCTGCATTGAAGTACGGAAGTGATGCGATTGGCGGAGTCGTGGTGATGGAACCGGAAGTTTTCCCTAAAAAAGATACTTTAAAAGGATCAGTCGGTCTTACGGGAATTTCAAACGGAAGAGGAATGGCTCTGGATGCGGATGTTGCGAAAATCTGGAAAAACGGATGGGCGGTAAAAACCGGAGGAAGCATCAAAAAACTCGGAGATCAGAACGCTCCGGATTATAACCTGATGAATACAGGAATGGATTTTTCTTCCTTTAATTTTACCGTTCAGAATAATACGTATGAAAGAGGAATTTCTTTCGATTATTATTTAACGAACCAGAATATCGGGATCTACAGAGGTTCTCATGTGGGAAACAATGAAGATTTTTACAATGCAACTACCACGAAAATTCCGATTTATACAGGAACTTTCAGTTATGATATCGATAATCCGAGACAGGTGATCGAGCATCATATTGCGAAAGTTTCAGCTTTCAAAAGATTTGAAAATATCGGAAAAGTTTCTGCGACGTACAGTTATCAGTACAACCATAGACAGGAATATGACATCAGAAGAGGAGAGCTGAAAGATACGCCTTCTCTGGATCTGGAACTGATGACGCATCAGTTTAATCTTAATGATTTGCTGGAGAGAGGGAAGTTTTCTCTGGAAACAGGAATTGATGCGAGCTTTCAGAACAATTATTCGGATCCGGCGACAAAAGCAAGACGTCTGATTCCGAACTATGATAAATATGCGGCAGGTTTTTATTCCATTTTTAAATATAAAATCTCCGGCAATTTCAATGTGGAGGCGGGAGCGCGATACGATTTTACGCGTTATGATGTTACCAAATGGTATGACAAAAGCGATTGGGAGAAGAGATATGCAGATTCTTATCCTCAGTTTTATGTAAAAACAGACCAGAACAGGATTCTTACACGTCCTCAACTGAATTATAACAATGTATCTTTCAATGCAGGTCTTGAATATCGCCCGAATTCATCTTTTGATCTGAAATTCAATTATGCAAAAGTGGGCAGAACACCGAATATTGCTGAATTGTTTTCAGACGGACTGCACCATTCTGCTTCTGTGATCGAAATCGGAGATATGGGACTAAAGAATGAACAGGGACATCAGTTTAATCTTACGGTAGATTCGAAATTCAACGTTTTAAAAGGATTGAATGTTTCTGTAAATCCGTACTTTTTTATCACCAAGAATTTCATCAACGAAGTTCCTACAGGAGTTCAGAATACAATCAGAGGAGTATTTCCGGTGTGGTCTTATCAGCAGATTGATGCCAAAATGTATGGGGTAGATCTGGATGTTAATCTTAAACTTACGGATCATCTTACTTATGTAGGAAAGGGAAGTTATGTTTACGGACAGGACGACACAAACAATGTTCCGTTGATTTTAATGATGCCTCCTAATTTTTCCAATGCATTACAGTTTAAAAAGGAAAACTGGAATCAGTTCTATTTTACTTTAGAAAACCAGACTTTTCTTAAGCAGAACAGGTTTCCGGTGTATAATGCAACCATACCAATATATATAGACGGAGATGAAGTGGAAAAAACGGTGGATCTGAGTACTCCGCCAAACGGTTATTCTCTCTGGAATATCCAGACAGGAATCAACATCAGCAAAAATCTTTCTGCGGGACTTATCGTGAACAATCTTTTCAATGTTACGTACAGAGATTATCTGAACAGAATGAGATTTTTCTCGGATGAGGCAGGAAGAAACTTTATTCTCAACTTTAGATACAGATTCTAAAGATTTTTAAAACCATCAGACAAAATATACAACTTTAAAATTTTAAAAAAATGAAATTATTCAATACTAAAAATATCATCAAATTATTAGCAGTTTTATTCATCGCCATCACCGTAGTATCTTGTCAGAGAGACGGATCTGCGGCAGAAGACGATCTTCCGCAGGAAGACCTTACCAACATTATTTTGAATGTGAAAGATGTTGCGGCGGGAACTACCCAAACGTATAATTATAGCATGGGAGCGGGAGGAGCTCAGGCGATTAAATTAACCGACGGAAAAACCTATCAGGTAACTGCACAGTTTAAAAACGGAAACGAAGATGCCACTCAGGAAATTAAGGATGCAAAAGACGAGCATTTTTTAATATTTAATTTCCCGAATTCCGATATTACCTTAACGCGTACAGACGATGCTTCTTCTACAAGAGCAGACGGAAAACGTGTAGGATTAAAAACAGAATGGGTAGTAAACAAAGCCGTTAAAAACCCTTCTGCTACAAGCCAGCTTATCTTTACTTTATACCATGAACCGGCAAGTGTAACGGAGGATTCCCAGACAACCACAAACGGAGTAATCTACGGAACGCAGGTAGGAGGAGAAACAGATGCGCAGGCAAACTATACCATTACGAATTAAAATAACCTTTTAATATCTTTAATCTTGTTAGCAAAAACCACCGTAATTTTTCCGGTGGTTTTTCTATTTAATAAGATTTGGCGTTTTAAGTTCATTTTAATTGATATTTTTTCATAAAAATTTTATATTTTTGCAACCTAAAATTTTAATCAATAATGAAGGTTACTGCAAAAAACCATGATGATGTAAGTGCATTGCTTACAGTGACATTGGAAAAATCTGACTATAAAGAAAAAGTTGATAAGCAATTGATTAATTATGCTAAAAATGCGCAAGTTCCTGGTTTCAGAAAAGGGAAAGTGCCTTTGAGTATGGTTAGAAAACAATATGAAGCAGGTATTGCTTTTGAAGAAATCAACAAGCAGGTTTCTGATGCTTTAAACAACTACGTAAACGAAAACAAACTAAGATTAGTTGGTCAGCCGGTTCCACAGCCAGTAAACGAATTCGATTACAATGCGGATCAGCTTGAAGTTGCTTTTGAAGTAGGATTTGAGCCTGAATTCACTATTGACCTGGCTAAATATGAAGCTCCTCACTACAAAGTAGAAGCTTCTGAAAAAGAAATCAACAAGAGTATTGAGAATATGCAGAAGCGTTTTGCAGAGCAGGCTCCTCAAGAAAAAATCAATAAAGATTCTTACATTGCTTTAGAAATTTCTCAGGTTGTGGAAGAAGATGCAGAAGGAGAGCACCACCACCATCCAAAGAACGTTACCATTACTGCTGAAAACAAAGAAGCTTTCAAACTGGTAAAATCTTTGAAAATGGACGGTTCTGTAAAAGTTTCTAAAGAAACGCTTGCATCTGATGAAGAATTGGCTAAAGAATTAGGATTCTCTAAAGAAGAAGTTGAGCATTTACACCACAACGAAGTGGAAGTAAAAGTAAAAGATTTCTACGGTCTTAACTTAGCTGAACTTAATCAGGAATTATTCGATAAGGTGTACGGAGAAGGAAACATTAAGTCTGAAGAAGAACTTAAGGAAAAAGTAAAATCTGAATTAGACGAGTACTTCCAGCAAAATGCTGATGTTCACTTTGTGAATAAAGTATTGGAGCAGGTTTCAGAAAAAGAAGAAGTAAAGCTTCCTGAAACATTCCTTGTAAAATGGTTAATGTTCTCTAACCAGAACATCCAGTCTGAAGAACAGGCAAAAGAAATCCTTGAATCTGAGAAAAACCAGTTAAAATATCAGATCATTGAAGGAAAATTAATGACGGATAACGACATTAAATTAGACTATGGTGATGTTTTGGGACAGGCTGAACAATTGGTAAGAAATCAATTGGCTATCTACGGAATCCACCATTTAGGAGACGAAGAAATCCAAAAGTATGCGGTTGAAATGTTGAAAGATCAGGAGCAGGTAAGACAGATTTCTTCTGAAGTTGCGATGACGAAACTGAAAGATGTAATCCTTGAAAAAGCAACGAAAAAAGAAACTGCCATTTCTCACGACGAGTTTTTGGAAGAACTTAAAAAGTAATTTATTTTACTATAAATATTTGAAAACCACTGTTTTTGCAGTGGTTTTTTTATTGAGTAAACATCTGCATTTATTTGTTTAATATTCCTATATTTACGACACTAAACTTTATTTATGAAAAAGATCATCATTCCGTTTTTTTGCGTTGTGCTTTTTTCCACTTCGGTAGCTGCACAAAAAACTACTGCTGCTCCCGCTAAAACGGAAGCGGTAAAATCTAAACTTACTCCAAAAGAAGTTATCGATAAATATCTTACGGCACTTGGAGGAAAAGATAAACTTGAAGCGGTGAAATCCATTGTGATGGAAAATACAATTTCGGGGGCTGCGCTTCCGGGAGAAATCACGATGACGACCAAAAAGATGGGCAATAAATTCAAATCTGAACAGTTTTTTATGGGTCAGAAAGCTGCTTCTCAGTATTTTGATGGCGAAAAGGGGTATATGGAGCAGATGGGTAACAAAAGCGAAATTCCGGCAGATAAATTGGGAGATTTAAAGAATGGAAAAATTATTGATGCGCTAGGATACGATTATACCAAATTCAAAGATGTTACTACAGAAAAAATCGACGGAAAAGATTATAATGTGTTAACTTCCGACAAAGGAAAATTCTATTTTGATGCTTCTACAGGTCTTTTGTATAAAGCAGATGCAAAAGAAGGAACTGCGTTTACAAAAGATTATTTAACGGTAGACGGAATTAAATTCCCTTCCTTAATTGAAGCGCAGGGTGGCGGACAGACCATGACTATTAAAACGACAAAAGTAACGATCAATTCAGGAGTTACGGATGCGGATTTTAAATAAAAAATTCGCTATTTAACATAATAAAGCCGGGCAGTGCTCGGCTTTTTTGATGATACCACATTTTTAACTAAAGTTTAACTAAAAAAGAATATTCTTTAACAGTTGAATTTTTAATTTTGCCACATTATAACACAAAAACATACTGATGAGAAAAGATTGCATTACTTTGGCTTGGGATTTTCCCTTTTAAAGCCGTTTTCTATCTTCTGAAATTCAATTTTTTTAGCTTAAAATTTTAACGATAATTAACTCAAATTTAACTTTAAATAATAATTTGAACATTTCCTCGTTAAGTGAATAAATCATATTTTTGAACCATAAAAATTAATAATCGAAACAACTATGAAAAAAATGTTTTCGTCGCTTGCAGTTGTCTTTTTGATGTCTGCCAATGCATTTGCACAGAATATTCCAATGGATCCATCTGTAAAGACCGGTACACTTCCAAACGGGATGAAGTACTACATCAGAAAAAATACATTACCAGAAAAGAAAGTAGACTTCAGACTGGCAATTAATGCAGGATCTATCCTTGAGGATGAAAACCAGAGAGGTTTGGCTCACTTCATGGAGCATATGAACTTCAACGGAACTAAAAACTTTCCGGATAATAAACTTGTTGATTTTCTACAGTCAATCGGAGTAAAATTCGGACAGCACTTAAACGCTTACACCAGCTTTGACGAAACGGTTTATATGCTTCCTGTTCCTTTAGATAAGCCGGGAAATCTGGATGCAGGTCTTAAAGTAATGGAAGACTGGGCATTCAACGCTACCCTTTCTGATGAGCAGATCAATAAAGAAAGAGGAGTTGTTCTCGAAGAATTAAGGCTTGGTTTAGGAGCAGACAAAAGAATGTCGGATAAATACCTTCCGAAATTACTGTATAACTCTCAGTACGCCAACAGACTTCCGATCGGAAAAAAAGATGTTCTGGAAAACTTCAAGCCGGATGTCATCAGACAGTTTCATAAAGACTGGTACAGACCGGATCTGATGGCAATTGTAGTGGTGGGAGACATCAATGTGGACGAAGTTGAAAAGAAAATTAAAGATAATTTCAGCAAATATAAAAATCCTTCAAAACCTAGAGATAGAAAGAATTTCGATCTTCCGAACCATAAGGAAACTCTGGTTGCAGTGGAAACAGATCCGGATGCTACAAGATCTATGGTTCAGTTCATCATGAAAGATTCTGAGGCTTATCAGCCGGATGTTACGGTAGAGCAATACAACCAGAGTCTTGTAGAACAGCTTGCTTCCACCATGTTGAATAACAGACTTGGAGAATTGGTAAATTCCAACAATCCTCCTTTCACATACGGTTACGTTTATCACGGCGGAACATATGCGAGAAGCAAAGAAGCTTTTCAGGGAATGGCAATGGTGAAAGACGGAAACCAGCTTAATGCTTTAAAAGTTCTTCTGGAAGAAACGGAAAGAGCGAAAAGATTCGGGTTTACACAGACAGAATTAGACAGGGCAAAAGCTCAGGTAATGTCTAATATCGAAAGAACCTACAACAACAGAGATAAAACGGAAAGTGATGTTCTTGTAGACGAATATGTAAGAAATTTCCTTGAGCAGGAACCAATGCCGGGAATTGCATGGGAATATGAAGATACTAAGAAATTCTTACCTTCTGTAACGCTGGCTCAGACCAATGAAGTGATTAAAAAACTGGTAAAAGACGACAGCAGAGTAGTGGTAATTACCGGTCCTAAAAAAGACAATGTTCAGATGCCGACGGAAGCGATGGTGCTGAATACTTTTGAAGGAGTGAAGATGGCAGATCTTAAGCCGTATCAGGAAAAAGCTACCATTAAAAATTTAGTGAAACCGTTTAAATCTGAAGGTACGATTGCTAAAACGGAAAACGATGCCAAATTAGGAACCACAACATGGACGCTGAGCAATGGCGCAAAAGTTACTTTCAAGAAAACAGACTTTAAAGACGATGAAATTGTTTTTGCAGCGAGAAGTTTAGGAGGAAGCTCTGTAATTAGCGATGCCGATTTTATTAAAACCCAGTTTGCTTTTCCTGCACTTTCTGAAGCTGGTGTAAATGGTTTTTCTAAAGCAGACCTTACCAATTATCTTGCAGGAAAACAGGTTAATGTAAATACTTCCATCGGAAATGTAACGGAAGGAGTTTCCGGAAGAACGACCAGAAAAGATCTTGGAACAGCAATGGAGCTTATGTATGCTTATTTCACAGGCTTAAACTACAATCCTGATGCATTTAATGCTTACAAAACAAAGCAGTCTGCGATGATGGATAACCTGTTGTCTAATCCTCAGTTTTATTTCTCCAGTGAGCATGCGAAATTCATGAATCAGAAAAACCCGAGATTTGTAGGAATAATCCCTACGGAAAAGGAATGGGCAAATACAGATTATAAAAAAGCATACGACATTTATAAAGAGAAATTCTCCAATGCCGGAAACTTCCAGTTTTATTTTGTAGGAAATATTGATGAGGCAACCTTTAAAAATGAAGTGTTACAATACATTGCAAGTCTTCCTTCAAACGGAAAAACGTCTACTTTTAAAGATACAGGATACAGACAGATAACCGGAGATTATTCTAAGGTCTACAAAAAAGGAAAAGATCCTAAAAGTATGGTTACCATTGCGTACAGCGGAGAAGCGCCTTACAACGAAAAAGAAGCACTGGCTTTAGAGGCTCTTGGAGAAGTGGCAACCATTAAGGTGATTGAAAAACTGAGAGAAGATGAAAGCGGAATTTACGGTGGCGGAGCAAGAGGTGGAATGTACAAAGTTCCGTTCAGTAATTACAGTTTCAGCATCAATTTCCCTTGCGGACCGGAAAATGCTGATAAATTAACGAAAAGTGCGATTGCAGAACTTCAGAAGTTAATAGATAAAGGACCTGAGCAAAAGGATCTTGATAAATATAAGGAAGGAGAGTACAATGATGATAAAACCAATATGAAAGACAATATGTATTGGATGAACGCGCTTACCAAAAATCAGGTTGACGGAAGCGATAAATATGAAATCCTTAACTATCAGGAAAAAGTAAAAGCTTTAACGGTAAAAGATCTTCACGATGTAGCGAAGAAGTATCTTACAAAAGGCAGAATCGTGGCAACTCTGATGCCGGAAGACGGTTGGGAAAAAGCCAAAAAAGAGGAAGCTAAAGCTGAAACAGCAGTCATAAAAGCCGGAGCAGCAAAATAATTTTCGATATAAAGTTCAATTAAAAACCGTTCTGTAGATTTTACAGAACGGTTTTGCTTTATTACTGTTAAGGCTGAATGCAATTCAGTTAAAGTTAAAAAAAATCTTAAAACCTAAAAACCTTACAACTCAACACCCTCAAACTCTCAAACCCTAAAAACCCGCTCACTCTCTAACCCAAAATTAAGATCCATACTCCTTCTTCCATTCTTCAGCCACTTCGCTCAGAACATCGTAAAATTCTTCACCATATTTTCGGATCAAAGGCGTTTTCAGGAATTTATACACAGGAACCTGCAATTCTTTTCCTAAAGTACAGGCATCGCTGCAGATCTTCCAGACATCATAGTTCAATGCTTTGAAGGTAGAATATTCTTTAATACGGATCGGATAAAGATGACACGAGATCGGTTTTTGCCAGTCTACTGCGCCGTCTTCATATGCCTTTTCAATACCGCATTTTGTAATTCCTTTTTCATCAAAAGTTACGTATGCACATTCGCGGTTTTCCACCATTGGTGTAACGTACATTCCGTCCATCGGATCTGTCGTCCATGTTCCGATCTTTTCGATGGATTTAATACCTTCTTCGGTAAGATAAGGCTTCACTTTCTCAAAAATAGAATCTAAAATTTCCAGTTCGTCCTTATCCAAAGGAGCACCTACATCTCCTTCCACGCAACACGCACCTTTACATTTAGAAAGGTTACACACAAACTCTTCAGAAAAAATATCTTCGGAGATCAATTTATCGTCTATCTGAATCATAATCTTTAAAATAAATTAAAATAAGTTCCGGCTTTAAAACCGATTAAACTGAAAATAAGCAGCCACAAACCGACCTCCTGCATCCAGTATTTCGGCAGAAACCGAAGCATTCTGCTGATAATAATAGTGGAAGGAAAGGCAAGAAGAAGTAAATATTCGTAGTTTTTATTCATGTAAAGAATAATCGTAATCAGCTGAGCCATCGAAAAAACAAGCAGAAAAGTATATTTATAGCGGCTTATCGGGCTTTTTTTGTTATAATTTCTGAAATGATCGTACACAGCGTAGATCAGCATGCCAATTACAGGGATCAAAGGCAGAAGTTCTGTATAATCTGTCACCGGTTTCATCTTACCGAAAGGAAAATAATCGATATTCCAACTTTTAAAATCAATAAAAAACATTACCGAAAAATAACTGAAAACAATTAAAACAATTCCCAGCAAAAACCTGAAAATATTCAGACTTATTCTCTCAGAAGTAGCAATGACGTGAATAATCACAAAAACAGCCATTGGCCATGTTGTCGGAAGAAAAATAAAATTCAGGGCAACAATGGAGCCTACCAGAACATAAGATTTTTTTCGGATGTCCTCATTGGTACTTGTCAAAAGCAGCAAAAGAAAAGAATTGGTAAGCAGTGCAACCGCAATTCCGATGTCTACATTTCCGGGATACAGCCCGAAAACAAAAAAAGTATATAAGAATAATGGGAGATGCGTCTGATAATTGAGCGCAATACTGTGAAAACAGAAATATCCCAGAGCAATTCCCAGAAACGTAATTCCGGCAATAATCCCCTCATAAGTGTTGAAATTCAATAAATTAAAAGTTATTACTATTAAAAGAAGAAAACCAATATAAACAGGAATTGAAAAAATATTGCTTTCTTTTGAAAGTAATTTAAACATTTTTTATAAATTTGTACAAAGTTAATTTAAAAAAGGAAAATAATGACGTCTTTCTTTCTATTCTTAAGCAAAGTTTTCAAATGGTCTTTCGGTTTCTTTGATGCTTTCGGTAATGTTTTGAACTGGATTCTGTTTATCGTTTGTTGCGTACTGTTCACTTACTGGTGCTATGTTTTAGTAGTTACTCTTGGAGGTGATAAAGATAAAGACTACTATTCTCCAACGGAAGGTAAGAACCCTTACTACGATCCGAAAATCTACAAAAATGAAGGTTAATTAATTGGTTATATAGTAAAAAGCCGATCAAATAATTTATTTGGTCGGCTTTTTTATTAACGATTAAAATTACTTTTTAGTCATGTATCGGAAGAACCAGAACAGGAACTTTAGAATCCTTTGTGATGCCTTTTGTTAGACTTCCTACAAAAACATCATAAATCCCGCTTCTTCCATGGGATCCCATGACGATGAAATCTGCTTTTTTATCTTCCGCATGTTCCAGAATAATATCTTTTGCGATTCCCTGTTTCAGAATATGTTCGCATTCTACCTCATGCGCCAGAATTCTCTGCTGAATTTTGTTCAGCTGAACAAGTTCTTCCCGAATCTCGTTTTCCTCTACTTCCGGAAAATACTGAAATCCCATATCTCCGATCGCAAAGCCGATATCCGAAGGTGCAACATGAATTAAATAAATTCTGCCGTTTACCTGCTTAGCGAATTTTACAGCTCCTTCCAAAAGCTGTTCTATCTTGTCCCCAAAATCTACGGGTAATACAATATTTACCATAACCTTTAATTTTGTCTACTAAAGATAGGAAAATTATGCCAAAAGTTATGTTAAATTACTTATAATATTCGGATGTCTAAAACTTTTTCATCTTCCAGATAAGCTTCCAGAATATCATTCTCTTCCACTTTTCCTACGCCTTTCGGAGTTCCTGTAAAAATAAGATCTCCCACTCTCAACGTAAAATACTGCGACACAAAAGCAATAATGTCATCAATGGTGAACATCATGTCCTTCGTATTTCCGTCCTGTACCTTTTCCTTGTTCTTCAGTAAAGAAAAATTCAGGGAATCCAGATTAAAATTTTCCTTTTTAAAGAAATTTCCCACTACTGCAGAACCGTCAAAACCTTTCGCCAGTTCCCAGGGCAATCCTTTGGATTTTAATTCACTCTGAAGATCTCTCGCGGTAAAATCTATTCCCAGCCCGATTTCCTCATAATGCTTGTGTGCTGTTTCTTTCTGGATGTATTTTCCGCCTTTTGATATTTTTACAACAACTTCCAGTTCGTAATGCACATCATCTGAAAATTCGGGAATGTAAAAATCATTTCCCTTCAAAACCGCTGTATCCGGTTTCATAAAAATGACTGGTCTTTCCGGGATTTCGTTGCCCAGTTCTTTTGCGTGTTCGCTGTAATTTCTTCCTATACAGATTATTTTCATACTCTTCTATTTTGTCTTTGCGAGAATCGAATGCGGCGAAGCAATCTCAGTCTCACATTATTTAATAAATTTTTATTTTAACGATCGTATACTTCCATCCTCCATCTTCCTTTCTTTTTTTAGGAGCTTTTTCCCGCTTTCCACTGTATCTTTTTTGTTACGGGCTCCGCTTCTCTCCGCCCGCAACAGAAAAGGATGCCGTTTCAATCGGGGCTATGAGAAGTGAAGGGACAATTTCTACAAATTAATCATGAATTTTCCAATGTACAATATTTTACTTCCAAAAGAAAATTCATACCTCTTCGATTATAAAGCATCACTTATCAGTCATCAATCATAAATTATCAATCATAATAAAAAACCACCCCGGCAAAAATTCAAATGAATTTTTGCCACCCCTCCAAAGGAGGGGAATCGTTACGGCTTTTTTTCAATATTATCCTTATGATGTAATAAGAATGACAAAGATACTGTCATTTGCTGAGTGAAACGACTTTAGGAAAGGAAAATATACACAATATTTTATTGTTTTCTTTTTTTATTAATTTCTTGATTTTCGCTGTATCTTTTAATCATCAATCATCAATCATCAATTATCAATTATCAATTATCAATTATCAATTATCAATTATCAATCATATTAAAAGACCACCCCGTCAAAAATTCATTTGAATTTTCGCCACCCCTCCAGAGGAGGGGAATTGTAACGTCTTTTTTCAACATTAAGTTGTCGTACAAATACCAATACAAATATACAGCTCATTTGCTGAGTGAAGCGTCCTTGCAAACGAAAAATATCACAATACTTTCAAAAAGACATTGCGACCCTTTAGTTTGTAAAACAATAAATTTAAGAACTAAACGCATTCACAAGAAACAGGGTGAACCGGTTTGCGTCAGAGGTAATAAGACCTATGCAATGATTATGAACCCTGTTTCTTATAAGAGCAAGATCATAATAGAAATTTAGGATTGCGACCTATTATCAAGGGCTTAGATACAACTCTTATTGTGAATGACAAACTTAAAAAGTTATGAAACAAAAGTACGTTATTGGAATTGATATTTCCAAATCAAAATTAGACTGTGCGTTGATGGATTTTGAATACAATATTCTTTACGAGATGATTATTCCTAATACGGAGCAAAAGATATTTTCTTTTTTGAAAGACATAATGAAGTTATTGAAAATAACAAAAGAAGAATTAATGATTTGTTGTGAAAATACAGGAATTTATAACCGTCCGTTAGAACTGTTTTGTACCCAATCTGATTATTTGCTTTGGGTTGAACATCCCGTAAAAATCAAGAAAGCATCGAGTGATCTGCGCGGAAAAGATGATAGGAAAGATGCCCGAAGAATCGCAGAATACGCTATTCGTTATCACGACAAGAAGCTTCCATACAAAGAACCTTGCCAAGTTGTGAAGCAAATGAATGTATTGAGCAAATCAAGAGATTCTCTACTTTTACAAAAGACCGCGTTGGAAAACCAATTACGAGAAGCGAAAAGCCATGATCCGTTCGAATTTAAGGTATTGAGCCAATCTTTTTCCAAAACATTGAAAACACTTATATCAGAAATAAAGAAAATTGAGAAACAACTTTTGACACTGATTGAAAGTGAGGCGGAAAAAAAAGAACAAAGACTTATTGGTCTCCATTCCTGGGATCGGAATGCAAACCGCCATCAATTTTATCATTATTACAGATAATTTTAAGAATTTTGAAAACGCAAAACATTTGGCGTGTTATGCGGGAGTCGTTCCCTTTAAAAATCAATCCGGAACGATTGTAAAGAAAGAACGAATCTCAAAAATGGCAAACCAAAAGCTGAAAAAATTACTTCATTTATCCGCCATGGCAACCATCAGATCCGATAAGGAGCTCAAAGCTTATTTTGTGAGAAAAGTAGAGCAGGGCAAAAATAAGATGAGTGTACTAAACGCCATAAGAAACAAATTGGTGCACAGAATAATGGCTGTCATCAAAAGACAACAGCCCTATTTGTCGAAGGAAGAATTTTTATCAACAAAAAATTCAGATTTTACTTGCTTATTAACATAGAAATCATTGCGTTAAAAAAATCAATTTCTAAAAGCATTAATGCGTAAACTCATTCCCGCAATAATAACAGACAAATTTATGGCTCGTTAAAATCGAAATTCCGAAAAAACTGGTTGCACTGTCGTCCCTGTAAATATGGTTAGAACCACATTTCGGACAAACGAAATCAAATTCAGGATCTGCAATGGTGTGTTCCACTTCCAGAGAAAATTCTTCGTTTTCTTTGTAATCTTTCAATGCCAGATTGGCTTTTTCAAGATCCTCTTCAAAAACCTGAAGCTGAATTCCACCAATTGCCTGAGAAAGCAGCCAGTCCGACTGGATTAGCTGTTCGTTCGCAATAAAACTGTTGATGCCGCTTTCCGCAAGAATCTGTTTGTCCCGGTTCGCCTGAAGCGCCGTTTCGTAAAATTTGAATTTAACCAGTTCACTCATCGTCTTTTTACTTTTTCCATGTTTTTTATAAATATAGTTATTTTTATTTTTTTAAGTGAATGAACTTACGTAATGTAAGCGCAACAGATTCAAATTTATTTTCTTATAAAATTTTAAACAAATCATTGTAAACCAAACCATCCACCGTACGCTGAGCGGAGCCGAAGCGCACATTAAAACACACCCATAAAAGATATTTTTCATCATAATTTCCAACCTGTTTGAAAAAAAATGCATCCTTTAAAATAAAGCGACATGTTTTGTCGTTAATGAAATGTAATTTTGCAGAAAAGTAAAAGGGACGAGATTTTCTTTTTACCGTTCTGAACAAAAATTAATAAAGACAAGGCTGCTAAAAGCGCATAAAAAAGACTAAAAAAACCATGATTAAAACAAATAAATTTCGGACAGATTCTGTCAAATTCAGTATCAATTCTTTAAGAATGCGGATTTCCAGATTTTTCTAAGCATTCCCTTTCTTAATTTTCACCTTATAATAACTTTTAAAATTACACGACACATGAAAAAACTCGGCATGAGTATGCTCACCTTGTGCAGCATTCTGGGTGTTTCCGCCCAGGAAGTAGTCTGGCAGAAAGACATCCGGTCTTCTACGCAGGACTTTCTTTCGCAGGTCACCACAACCATCGATCAACAGTATTTAATTACCGGAAGCAGCATCCGTCCTGACAACAATCAACCAGCATCTGACAACAAAAAGCAGAACAACGGTTACGATTTCCATTTGGTTAAGCTTAACCAGCAGGGCGAAGAAGTCTGGGAAAAATATTTCTCAGGAAAAAACCATGATTTTCTTTCGGCAACGGTTAACACTCAGGAAGGAGGGTTTCTTCTTGCCGGAACTTCCTACAGCGGAAAAGGACTGGATAAAAAAGAGGATTCTAGAGGCGGCAGCGATTTCTGGCTTATCAGAATCAACGAATTTGGCGATGAATTATGGCAGAAAACGATTGGCAGTACAGCGGACGAAGAAGCAAGGGCGGTGATCCAGACGACGGATATGGGGTTCTTTGTAGCAGGATCCTTCGGCTCCGCTCAGGATCCAAAAATGAGAGGCTACGGCTCCAAAGATGTTTTGGTGGTACGACTGGATAAAAACGGGAAGGAACTATCCCAATTGATTTTAGGCGGAAAAGGATTGGATGAAGTGGAAAAAATGATTCCTACCAAAGATGGTGGAGCTTTACTCGGAGTGTATTCCAGAAGCGGAGCTTTGACTGGAAGCGGGAAGAAGGAGGCTGGAAGTAGTAAAACCATCAACTATCAGCCAAAAACAAGCAACAATTTTGGTGAAGGCGATTACTGGATCGTGAAACTTTCGAAAGACGGAAAAGTGGAATGGGAAAAGAACTTCGGGGGAAAAGGCGATGATCATCTAAGAACACTGGCGCTGACTTCAACCGGCTACCTGATCGGAGGAGAATCCAGATCGGCAAGATCGGGAAACAAATCCGTCGGGATTGAAGAGGGCACCGACCTCTGGTTGATCTCCATTGATGAAAGGGGCGAAGAACTCTGGCAGAAATCCTACAGCTTTAAAAACCGCGATGTTCTGATGGGAATGAGCGTCATTGCCGGAAAGCAGGAAGACGGAGGCGGGAAGTCTAAAGGGATTCTGCTGGGTGGTTATACACAGGCGGAAGGCAGGATTGAAAATGATGACGAGACTTTCTGGATGCTGTATCTCGACCAGAACGGAAACGAGCAGTGGAGAAAGCACGTGAAGGGAGAATCCCGAAAAAAAGAAGAACGGTTATCTGATATTAAGCTGAACCGTGACGGATCGATTGTACTCGCAGGAACCAGCGCAGAAGAATTGGGAAAAGAAAACTGGAAGATCGTGAAGCTGGGGGATAAACAGGTTGACCAGCTGATCGAAAAGCAGGATATCAGGATCTACCCGAACCCGGTAACGGATTATGTGTATGTGGAGCTTGGGTTTGAGGGCTTGAGAGAGGGAGCGTTTGAAGCTGAAATTGCAGTGTATGACATGGGTGGCAGAAAGCTTGAAACGGTAAAAACGAAAAATAAAATCACCAAAATCAACACCCAGCCTTTGATTCAGGGGGCGTATCTGGTGGTGGTGAAAACCAATGACAAAACGTCGAATGCTAAAATGATTAAAAAATAAATATGATGAAGAAAATAATAACCATACTTATTACAAATATATTTTTAAATATTTACGGGCAAAAAATGGATCATATCCAAAATATTACGCCACAGCCACCAGAAGTAAACGCAATTTTAAAGTCATTTGAAACACCAGTTTCATTATACACAGGAAGTCCGGATATTTCAATTCCTGTTTACAATATACAAGAAGGTGATATCAATTTTGATATTAAATTATCTTATAACAGTACCGGAATAACAGTAGGTGAAAGAGCTTCCTGGGTTGGATTAGGATGGAATTTATCTGTTCCAACCTTAATTAGAAATGTAAGACAAGTTCCTGATGATTTTCCGCAAGGTTTTTTCTATGAAACAAATTATAAAGTCGAAAATGTTTATAATATAGAAAGTACTGTTGGTCCAAATATTCCGCTTACTGAAATTACTAACGTTTGTCCACAATGTAGCATTATAGGAAATCTGTATAAAGATGGTCAGTTGGATTTAGAATCAGATGATTATAGAATAACACTTCCCGATGGTAAAAGTATTTCGTTTATGGTTAATCAGGAGAGAGATGTAGAACATCCCATTGGTCACATTGTACAATTTCCTGATTCGGATTATAAGATTGATTATATTTCTTCTACCGGAAATTGGGAAATTATAACTCCTCAAGGATTTAAATACATATACATTGCAGGAAATAAAATAATTGCACAACATACTTATACCATCGGAGGAACATCTATTGGAACAGAAACCTCAATTAAAGATCAAATTTATAACAGTACATGGATATTATCAAAAATTATTAGTCCAAGTAATCATATTCTTAATTTTGAATATGACTCTGTTCTTTATGAAGATTGTGACCTAATTAACCAAATAAAAACAGTTGCGTATGATGAAACTGCTTTTCCTGATGATGGAAGGAATATTGTTTATACAAACTATTCAAAAACTAAAGGAACAAATTTATATATAAGTAGAATTTGGGGAAATTTTGGAGAAGTAACTTTCAATAAAAATGAACGTTTAGATTATACTATATATGGTAAAAAATTAAATGGTATTGATATAAAAAGTAAATCGGGTTTAGTCAACAGAATATCTTTTGATTATGATTATATGATAAGTACTTCTGTATCTCCAAAATATACTTGCAATAGATTTGAAAATGAAAACGACATTTCCAAGAGGCTTATGCTGAGGAAAGTCATATTCAATTCTCAAACTCCCAAACCTGTATCATATCAATTCAGTTATAATAATCTTCCTTTACCCAACAGGCTGTCTTATGCAAGGGATTGGTGGGGATATTATAACGGACAAGATAATAATCTGGGATTAACACCCAGTATTGATCTAGTTATGGAAGAAGACAATAACAGAGATGTAAAACCAGCTTTTGCAAAAGCTGGAATTTTAGAAGAAATTCTCTATCCAACAGGAGGGAAAACAAAATTTCAATTTGAAAGTAATAGAGGTGTTTTTCATGAATATAATACTTCGCAACAGCAAAAAATTCATGATATTATTCCGTTTGTTCTGCAAGATCATCTCTTTTCAACAAATGAGAATATAACTCCGATGCTAAATAAGGTATATCAGTATCCTTTAAATATTTCAGCGGATCAGGTAACTACTAAAGCAATGCAGACAGTTGAATTATTTACAACAACTAATCAATGTATTTATCCTGATGACTCTCTCCCCTTAAACAACAGTTGCTCCATTTATTATTCCGTTATTGATAACAATAATGAAATCATTATACCTAAATCATTACTGAGAAATAATGTAACAAGAACTTTAGAAATACCTAGAAATAAACTATCTAATGGACTACAATTAAAGGTAGAACTATATGCAGGAAAAAACCTTCCTTATACTCAGGTTTTCGATTATAATCAGCATGAAGCTACGATCAGTTTTAAAAATAAGGTAATTGATACAACTTTAGCTAAAATGACTCAATATGGTACCGAGGTTCCTTTTGGAGGATTAAGAATTAAGAAAATTGAGAATTATGAAAATAATATTAATCCAACTATAAAAGAATATGATTACAAATCTGAAGGTATAGAAAGTGGGTTGTCATTATTTGAATTAGACTTTCTTCAGACAACTCCAGGAAGATTGTTTGTAACATCACAAAGCAGATTTCCTATGCAGACAGGGAACGGATCGCTAATAGCCTATACTGAAGCAAGGGAATTCAGAGTAAATCCTGCTACCGGTGAACGCAATAGTATTTCGCATGGTTTTGATAATAAATATTTGTGGGGAAGCTATGTTGGTTCATGCTTTTTTAATAGCGGAATAGGAGATGGATTACAGTCAGGTTCTGTACCTTGTTACGAAAACCCTATGAATGGTAAGTCTATTTTTGTTAATTATTCAGACAAAAAAATAGAAGTTTATGATTACCAAAATGTAATGACTGCTGGCAAAAATTTAAAAAGAGTCTATGGCTTAGATTATGACAGAGTAATAAAGCCTAAAGATTTTACTTATATGATGACAGGACCAAATCAAGTTTATTTAGGGGCACATTTTTTCTATTATAATTTTAAAAACTTTGATGAACCGGATTATTCTAAAGAGTCTAAAGATATCTTTAATGGAAATGAAGTAATTACAAAAGCAGAATATAAAAGCTTGTATCCAACTCATCATCAGATAACAAAACAAATAATAACTAATCCTGATAACAGCATCACAGAGACAAATTACCAGTACGCCCACGAAAAAAACAACCAGTTAATGATCAGTAAAAACATGATCGGTATTCC